>JBPCJP010000176.1:0-22482 GCA_051005175.1 Gemmatimonadaceae bacterium
TCCGGGACGTGATAATGTCCGGCGGCGACCCGATGATGCTGAGCGACAGGCGGCTAGAGTATTTCTTCCAGCAGCTGCGGGCGATTCCGCACATCGAGATAATCAGGCTCGGGAGCCGCATCACCTCGCACCTGCCGGAGAGGATCACGCCCGAGTTCTGCGACATGGTGCAGAAGTATCACCCGATCTACATGAACACGCACTTCAACCATCCTGACGAGTTGACGCCATCCGCGGTCGCGGCTCTCGACCGGCTGTCCAGGGCCGGCGTTGTGCTCGGTTGCCAGACTGTGCTGCTGAAGGGCGTGAACGACGATCCGAAGATCATGCTGAAGCTGATGCACGCGCTTCTGCGGGCGCGCGTGCGCCCCTACTACCTGTTCATGGCAGACCAGGTCGCCGGTGGCGAGCACTTCCGTACGACGGTAAAAAAGGGCCTGGAGATCGTCCAGGCGCTCCGCGGCTGGACCTCAGGCCTTGCTGTTCCGCACTTCGTGATCGACGCGCCGGGTGGAGGCGGCAAGGTTCCGCTGCTGCCGGACTACGTCGAGGAGATCACCGACGACGAAGTGATTTTCCGGAACTACGAAGGGAAACGCTTCTCGTACAAGCAGCCGCGGCAGGTTCCTGCAGAAGAACCGCTTCCAGCAGTTGCTGCGCAATCCGACATCGTCCCGATCGGGCGGGCGAAGCGGCCGAAGAAAGAGGGTGCTGTCAGGCCGCGCCGCAGGAAGGCGTCAGGAGAGTGACCCCGCGAACAGTTTCAGGATCGAGTCTCCCGCCGCCGCGAAGATGATCGACGTGAACGTGACAAGTGCGAACTGACCGATGTCGTTCATCGCAGCAGCCGCGAGAAGAACGGAAACACTTTCGTCTCGAACCGCGACCTGACACGGTTGCCATGATCTCCCTCGTAAATCTCTGCTTCGTGCGGAACGCCGTGAGCCGTGAGGAGTGAATCGAGCGTCCGGACGTTGACCGGAATGTCAGTGAGCCCGTCAGAGTTGCCCGCATCGAATTCGATCGACATCCTGCGCAGCCCGTCCAGGTGTGAAGGGACCATCGCGAGCGGGCCGGACCGCCATTTGGCTGAAATCTCGGGAACCGGGACGAGGGTTTCCCCCTCGAGCTTGAATGGAAGGTCGGTGAACAGCGGCGGACGCGAGGGATTTGGCGAGTTTGCCGCGGCGAGGGCGAAAATGAGGTTCGCGGTAAAGCCGGCTTTCGCGTAGTCCTCCCTGTCAGTCACCCGCAGTGCGGCTCTCCATCCCACAGCCCTCTCAGGGCGATCCATCTCGGCAAGACAGCACGGGCTCATCGCGTAAACCGCGGAGTACGTCCCGGGGTTCCGCATCGCGACACGGAGTGCGCCAAAACCTCCCATCGAATGTCCCGCGATACCGCGCCCGCTGCGGCTCCTGACCGTACGGTATTTCCTGTCGATGTGCGATACGAGGTCCTTGACCATGAAGTCTTCCCACTTTCCCGTCACGGGAGAGTTCATGTAGAAGCTGCCGCCGAAGAACGTGTCGGCGTTCGGCATCACAACTATCATCTTCTGCGCGACGCCCCTGGCGATCAGGCTGTCCATCGAGACGCGCACGTTGAGACCCTGATACTGCCCGGACATGAACTGCCGGTGGTCGGCCGCAAATCCGTGTAGCAGATAGATGACCGGATACCGCCGGTTTTTCTCAATCACGTAACCGGGAGGCAGGTAGATGGTCACCTCTCTCCAGTCGGGGTCGCCGATGAGATTCCCTCTCAGGGACGGCGCAGCGACTGTGTCGACGTGAGTGACTCCGCCTGTCCAGCGCGCCTGTGCCCGCGAGTGGGAGGGCAGGAGCGAAATGGAGGCGGCAAAAAACAGAATCCGGAACAGTGTGTGGTATGGCATGGCTGGGTGCGATGGACACCACCGGGGCATGGGAGTTGGCCGTGGCGGCCACAATGTGCAGCCGCCTGCGCGATGGCGCCATTCTATTTCACGGTCGGCCTGCCCCCCTTCGCACCGTTCGCACGGGCGGCACGCTTTTTTGCATCCGTCCGCGCGAGACCGCCGACTCTGCCAAGCTCGCTCATGAGAGCCCTTCCGCCGACCATCGCCTCAAGCATGCCGGCAACGCTATAGCGTACGGTCAGCGCACGTCGATTTTGCGTGAATCACCGATTCGCTGCGGGGCAGTCGCGATCACATCCCCAGAGGACTTGCACTCCAGATCACACCCACGTCGGGCTCACCCAAAAACGAGAGGGCCGTCCTCGCGGACGGCCCCCCGACTTCACATTCTGACAAGTTCAGTTTTCGGTTTCGTCTCCGTCGTTGTCATAGCCGAGTGCGTCGGCTTCGCGAAATCTGTCGAACATTCCTGTCACGAAATCAGCGCCCTTCTCTCCGATGCTGCCGACTCCGTTCCAACCCTTCTGAAACCACGCTCCAAGATTCAGCGTGTCTTCGCCGTCCGTGCCGCCACCAGCCTGAGCGTCAGGCCTGGGGGGCACCCCAAAAAGCTCCATCACAACCTCCACTGGTTACCTCCGTCCTGTACGCCACTCGGCATCACAAGTTTCGGGCCGTTTTCCGGGTTCTACGGTCGTCAGCACAATACTCACGAGTTAGCCGGACGGGGGTAACATCTTGGTAATGAAGGTGAGTATCGTCGTCCGCTGAGCGCGAGCTGATAGCTCGATCAGTTGATTGACCCGGGTTCGACGCCCCGCGTGGCGAAAACCCGCGCCACGGCATCGCCGATCTTGTTGTTCGGCGTGCTTGCCCCGGCGGTTACGCCTATCGCCACAGGACCCTGCGCCGGCAGCCAGCCGGTGACTAACTCATCAGACGCTCCTCCCAGAGGACGGTGGCGGATGGTCCCCCCTTCGGGATCTATCGCCGATGCATCCTCTATATGGTAGGTCCGGACCTTCTCGGCGCAGATCGCCGCTAGCGAAATCGTATTGCTCGAGTTGTAGCCGCCGATCACCACCATCACATCGAGCGGCTGTACGAGAAGCTCCATCACCGCGTCCTGCCTCTCCTGAGTGGCGCTGCAGATCGTATCGAAGGTGCGGAAGTTCTCGCGGGCATAGTCCTCACCGTGCGCCCGGGCCATCGCCGCGCCCACCTCGGCTCCGATCGCGAGAGATTCCTTCGCCAGCATCGTTGTCTGGTTCGCCACGCCGATCTTCCTGAGGTGGAGCGCCGGATCGAAGCCCGGTGAGACGGCGTGCGAGAAGCGCGACATGAGCTCATCGCCCGACATCCTTCCCTCGATGAAGTCGCAGACCATCTTCGCTTCGTCCATGTGCCGAACAACGAAGTAATGGGCGTCCGGATACTTTGCCGTCTGGGAAGCGGTGGCCCGCGTCTCCTCGTGATAGTACTTGCCATGCACGAGCGAGGTGAACCCGTCGCGGGCATAACTCTCGACGCGCTTCCAGACGTTAAGGACCGATCCGCAGGTCGTATCGACCATCACGCACCCGATCTCGCGGAGTGTCGTGAAGTCGTCGATCGTCACACCGAATGCCGGCAGTATCACGACATCCGTCGGACGCACTCCGGTATAATCGATCCCCTGCGTTCCGACCTCGAGGATTTCAACGCCCATGTCGCGGAGCTTCCGGTTCACATGGGGGTTGTGGATGATCTCCCCGGCGAGAAGCACACGACGGTCGGGGAACTTCCGTCTGGTCTGGTAGGCATAGTCGACCGCCCGCTCGACCCCGTAACAGAACCCGAACTCACGCGCCAGCCGCACCGTCGTCCCCTCGGCCTCGAGGCAGAATTCGCGCTCCTTCAGCAGGTCGACAAGGCGCCCATTATAATCAGAGGCGAGCTCGCCCTGGATCTCCGCCTTGAGGCCAAAGCCCTTCCGGAAGTAGACGTCCGGGCCCGCAGTCTGCTTAGCAGGGTCCTGCCGGGCCCCGCTGGCGGGTGCCCCGGGGCTCTCGATCTCCTTTACAGGTGAGTCTGGCATATCTCTCAATCTAGTGAGCTTCTCCGTCCTCCGGCCATCGCGCGCGGCGAGGCGATAGGGGTAGTCGCCCCGTCGTACTCGCCCCGCGAGGGGCAGCTCATGCGCGGCGCGAAGGCGCTCGAGCGAGCCGGGTACGAGGTGATCCTCGATCCCGACATTCTCGAGCTCCGGAGATTCACCAGAAAGCAGGATGAGCGCCGGGCCGCGAATTTCATGGGGATGTGGCTCGATCCGCGCGTGAAAGCGGTGATCGGAGGGTCGGGCGGGTATGGTGCCACGCGGATGATACCATTTCTCGAGCCCGAGATATTCCGCCGCAACCCCAAGATTTTCGTCGGCTACTCGGATATCACTGCCCTCCATCTCTGGCTGATGCGGCAGGCCTCGCTGCGGGTGTTCCACGGCCCGACCGTCGACGACCTCATCCCCATCTCCCGCGACCCGACAACCGCGGCTCTCCTGACCGCGATGACGACCCCGCGGCCCGGAACGAAAATCGGGCGCGGAATGGCGCGAGCGGTGAGACCCGGACGCACATCGGGGCGCCTGACCGGCGGCAACCTCTCTCTCGTGCAGCAGTCGATTGGCACGTCGTACGAGATCGATGCGCGCGATGCAATCCTGTTCCTCGAGGAGAACGACGACCCGATGTCGGTCCTCGACGAGCGGCTAGTGCATCTCAGGGCGGCGGGTCTTCTGAACGGCGTGAAGGGAATAATCTTCGGCCAGCTTCCGATCGACAGGTCGGAGGAGGACGAGTTCGAGGACTTCCTGCTTGATCTGGTGTCAGACCTCAACGTGCCGATCCTGATGGACTTCCCGGCAGGCCACGAGGTCCCCAACCTCACGCTTCCGTTCGGTACCGAGGTCGAGATCATCGCGGAAGACGACACCTGGCTCGCATACAAAGAAGACGCGCTGTCGAGCTCCGAGCCGGTGGAGAGTGCCGAAGACCTGTCAGTCGCCGAGGCGGAGGCGACAGTTACGCCGTAGGCTCGAACGCCTTATCTATCTCCATGCACCAGATATGGAGGAGCATGAGATGCACCTCCTGAATGTGAGAGGTCACATCACTCGGAACCGCGAGCAGGTGGTCCGCCTCGGCGCCAGCGAGTCCTCCCTTTCCGGTCAACGCAATTGTCACCGCGTCGCGGGCAGCCGCAGCCTTCAGGGCACGGATCACGTTCGGCGACTTTCCACTCGTGGTGAGCGCCAGCGCAATGTCACCCTTCTGCGCGAACGCCTCTATCTGCCGCTCGAATACCGCCTCGTACCCGAAGTCATTGGCGATGCAGGTGACCGTCCCCGCGTCAGCCGAGAGCGAAAGGGCAGGAAGGGAAAGCCGTGACTTGTTGAATCGTCCCGTGAGCTCCCCCGCCATGTGACTTGCCTGGCTCGCGCTGCCCCCGTTCCCGAAGCAGATCACTTTGCAGCCGGTTGCCAGCGCGGCGACGAGCGCCCGTCCTGCTGACTCCGCGGCTGGAGCAAGGGCCTCGATGCTCGCATCGACAACCCGCTGGTGCGCCCGGAAGTATTCGCTCGTATGGTGAGTCATCGCCCGCGAAATTTACGGCCTGGGCCCTTGCCCCGCCCCGGTCGCCCACCGCCGCCGCGGGGTCCGCCGCGATTACCCCCCGCTCTCGACGCGTTTCTCCGGCCACCTCTATGCCTCACGGCCAGATCCCGCGCCCGCTGCTCCTCGCGCGACTGCTCCTCGGGCTCTGCCGCATCATCAACTTCATCGGGCGACCATGGTCGCGCGAGCAGATCCTGCAGCTCGTCGAGTGTCTCACCCCGGATCGCTCCGCGCTGTCCCCGGATTACGACAAATCTGACGGGCCTGTCGAGCACGGGCACTTCTTCATCGGTCATCGTCCGCGCAAGTTTCTCCGGCAGTCTCAGCCGTGCGACGGCGATCAGCTCGCCGCCCTTTTCTTCGACATCGTATTCGACGTCCACCTCGCGCTCGCGGATCAGCACGGTCTCCGGGAGCCCGGTGTACTTCTCCCGGACGTCGGCCGGCACGATCGAGTCGCGGTCGAGAGTGAGCCGCGCGTTGCGGAAATCATTCATCGAGTTGACGCCGGCGAGCCGCTGCTCGTACCACCCGGTGAGATCGGCAAGGCTGAACCGCGGAGTCGCCCCGCCTGACCTCCTGTAGGTTTGACGGATCTCGTCGATCGCCGACCTGTTCCGTTTCGCCGAAGGGTGTCGCGCCTGACCTTTTGCGAGCGCTTCAGCGAGCGCCTTCCGCGCGACTGGCGCTATCCCGGGCGCGAAATCCTCGATCACTTCCACTTCGCGCTCGAGCTTGAATCCGAAGTACTCGAGCGTGTGCTCGAGAACGAGGGAACCGCCCTTTCGCTTCGGGTCGTACCTGACATCGGACACGCCTCGTGTCGCGTACCGGCGGATCAGGTGCATCGGAACCTGCGTTCCCTCGATTCCGGCGCGCGGAATGCCCGACCTGTCGGCGAAGTAGCGCAGCTCGCCCGCGATCGGGCCCCAGCTTCCGCACACGCTCGTCTTGGACACGCGCGCGTTGTTCCCCTCGGCAGTTTCCTCATCGATCACCAGATCGAGCGGCATGTAACGGGCGAGAAGCTCCGCGAACTTTCGAAGTGTGTTGTCGTGCGCGAGCGGCAAACGCGAAGGAAGCTCAATCCCCAGACCGCGAAACACACTCGCCATTCCAAGCGCGGCGTCTTCTATGGCTTTGACGAGAACGCCGCGGCGCTCCGCCCAGCTCTCGATCTCTTCGCTGAAGAGATGTCGCGCCAACCCGTAAACCTCGCCCATATACCCGGCCTTCGAGAACGCCTCGGCGTAGAGATTATAAGCCGTGAGGTGATCGCTTCCCGGAATGACGATTCCACCGAGGTCGCGTTCTTCGCGAGTCATTCGATGGAGTGACTCGATCGAGCTCATGACCGCGAGATACGGAATGAGCTCGTCGTCCGCGTTTACCAGGAGTTCCGCCCAGTGACGGTCGACGGGCAGGGCTTCGACGGCCTTTCCATAAGTCGAAAGCCGCCCGTTCTCGATTATCCCCCGACCCTCGAGGAGCGCCATCGCCTTGCGGTACGCGGTCCTGTCGAGCGGAACAGGCAGCTCGAGAGACGAAGCATCGACCCCGAGGTCGGCGCATGTCATCGCGACCCTTTCCGAATCGCCGGCAAGCTGGAACTCCGGGGCCGTCGGCCGCAGCGTCTCGAACTGGATGTCGCGGTCGGAGAGTATGAACACTCGCCCGCCCTCCACCCGGCCATGAACACGTCCCGCCATCTGAAGGATCTCGTTTGCGCCGAGATGCATCCTGGTAAGGACGTTCTTCCCGCGCTCGATGATGTTGCCAAAGCGCGTGTCGTCGATGATCACCGTGTCGAGCCCTTTCACGTTCAGCGCGCTCTGACCGGCGGCGGTCATCGCGAGGAAGTATGGCTTTCGCTCGCCCGATTCGAGGAACGGCCTGATTATCCTGATCGGTTCACCACCGTGATAGTACGCCGTATTGATCCGAGGGAATCCCATCGAGACAGACTCTGCTGCCTGTTCGACTCCGGCCCGGGTCGGGAGGAACATGCCAACGCCACGTTTTTCCTTGACGACCCGCATGAGAAACCTGTCGTCGAGGAACTCCAGCGGATCCTTGCGAATGACTTTCACATCCGCGGCGCGCGCCGGATCGAAGGCATAACTCTGGAGGACAGCTGCCGCGTCGAGGTAGTTCGCGTAGAATGTCGGATCGACAGTTGCCGAGAGCCATATGAACCTGCAGCCGACGCGCTTGCCCAATGCGAGGCAGAGCTCCAGCTCAGCCGATGTCTGGTGGATCTCGTCGACGACGAGAGTGTCTGCCGGAAGAATGTCGCCGTCCTGGAACCAGCGGCGCGCGATGCCGGTTGTCACCACTATCACGTTCCAGCTCGGAGTCTCGGGCGTAGCTTCGCGCTCGCGATTCACCACGCCGACACGAAGATCGTTCGTCCGCAGGATCGTCTCGGCGATGGGCCGGATCGAGAGTGTCTTTCCGGTTCCCGTCCCGGCGACGATCCCGAAGCCCTTCCGGGCGGCAGCGAGGTCGCGGATCTCCTGTCCGTGCTGGCGCTCGAGGACCGTTTCGATATGAAGGCCCAGCGCGAGCTCGATCGTTTCGCAGGCCGCCCGGGTGGGGGCGATGACGATGATGCGACCGGTTGGCGGCTCTGCCGCGATGAAGGCGGCGTGATCCGGGGGCAGATACGGGTCGCGGACGGTGCGCATTGATCAGGCAACTTGCAATAAAACGGCCCCGGGAGGAATCGCTTCCGCCCGGGGCCTGCAGGACCTCGCAGTCCTGCCGTTCCCTCTACCTCCTGCCGTTACCCCTTCCCCTGCCCCTGCGACCATCATCCGACCCGAGGCCGTGGCCCTTATCGATGCACCATCGGCGTCCGAAGACGGGGTGACCCTCGCCTGAACGACAGAACGCCGGCGCGCCATTCCGTGCGCCGTCGTTCCGCCGGCCATCCTTGCCCCGGCGGTCGTCGTTGCGGCGGTCGTGGGCATACTGGACCACGCGGCGGTCGATCACGCGATACTGGCCGCGCCGGTCGCGAGTGGCGCGCTCGAGAATCACGTTCCGATTGTTGTCGTAGCGCGTGCGAACGTAGATAACGTTTCCGCGGCGGTCACGACCTTCGGCCCGCCACCGTCCATCGACCCGGCGTGAATCCCGGCGTGAATCATAGATGCGGCCGTCGTTGTTGATCCGGCCGTCACGCGTGTCGATCCTCTCAGTGTTACCGCTCCGGGAGCCGGTGTTAGCGGGATCCCACCATGGTCCGTCGTTTCGCGACTGCGCCGAGAGCGGGGCCGCCATCGCGGTAGCCACAGCCAGGCCGAGTGCAAATGTTATTCGCTTCATTGTTGGCATCTCCTATGATCCTGGAAAAATCATGCTGTCCTTCCTGTTCCTGGATTTTTCCTTTTTTGTCTTTTCCTTTTCGCGTTTCGGCGAGTCGCCGAAAATCACGTGACCGTTCACTGGCCGGTTGCGGACAGCGGTTACGCAGTCAGTCGGTGCCGGCTGCTGGTTCGCGGGAACTCCCTCGATCCAGATGCGGCACATACCCGACGGAGGCCTGTAGGCGGGGGGAACCGCGGGCTTCTGCTGGGTCTTTTTCGGGAGCCCGGGTACCCGCGACTGCAGCTCTTCGAGGAGCTGCGCATTCGCTGGCCTCCCCACCGCGAGAACCCCCGCGGCGAGGAGAGCGAACCCCCATCTATTCATCTTCCCCGCGGTGCCCCGCGAGAACGAAAGGATTGTCATGGCATAGGGGATTTGCATGGTGGGTGCCAGTTGTGTGAAGTGGGTATAAGTCCCTCAACTGCAACGACTTGGGACAATTGTTGCCGGCCGTGCTGTCGCCGTTGTGTCATCGATTGAGGACACGGTCGCGGGAACGTTGGACGGCTGAAATAGAGCGATATCGCTTGCTGCCGCAACTATCGGTGCCGATGGCCCCCGACCGCCGCCGTTATTTGTTCGGTTCCGGAATCCCTGACAGGAACATGCTCATCAAAAAGGCCGGTGCCACGCTCATAGAGCTTACGATCGCCCTGGCGATTGCGTCAGTGTTATTCACGATCACGATCGCCCGGGCCGGAGGGTTCATCGACGCCATCGAAGTGCGCGGGGCCGTTACTGAAATCGCGTCTCTGTTCTCGCTCGCTCGCCATGCGGCAATCTCCCGCGGCGCACAGAGCGTTCTTTCAATAGATGCCGCGACCGGAACGGTGGCCGTCAGAGTCGGAACGGAGTTGGTCCGGTCGCGTGATGTCGGTGAAGCTCACGGAGTCGTGCTGACCACGAACCGCTCGTCGATCACCTACTCGCCGATCGGCGTCGGGTACGGGGCGGCAAATTTATCGCTCGTCGTCAGCCGGGGAGCCGTTGCGGATACGATCGTCGTATCGCGGCTGGGGAGAGTGAGGCACTGATTTACTGACTGCGGGCTGCGGACGTACTGCGGACTCGGATTGAGACTACTGCGGACTCTGACTGAGACCGACTGAGACTGACTGCGGACACCGACTGAGACTATGGCGGACCGTTGATGTGTGGGACATGCGGCGCGTGCTGGTTCGAGTCATTGTCCGCAGTAGTCTCTGTCCGAGCCCGCAGTACGTCCGCAGTCCGCAGTTAGTCAATGTTGACCAATTGTTCAACTTTCACCGACCCAAAGTCATACCCCGGCACGGATATCCGCGGTATCGGCTCCCCAATTATTCGCTCGATCGATCGAACCATCGCAATCTCGTCGGGCGCCATGAATGTGAATGCGTCTCCCGTTGCCGCCGCGCGACCGGTTCTTCCGATACGGTGGACATAGTCTTCCGGTTGCTGGGGAACGTCGTAATTGATGACGTGACTGATGCCTGAGACGTCGAGGCCGCGCTGCGCGATGTCGGTAGCCACCAGAACCCTCACCTTGCCGCTCTTGAAATCCTCGAGCGCGCGGATCCGCTCCCCCTGCGACTTGTCGGCATGCATCGCCGTGGCGCTGATGCCCTTACCCTCGAGATGGCGCACGACCTTGTCCGCCCCGTGCTTGGTACGGGAGAAGATCAGGACCGAATCCATTCCTTTCTCCAACAGAAGCTCCGCGAGAAGATCGGTCTTCTTGTCACGCGGCACCGGATACACGGCGTGCGTAACTGTGCTGGCGGCAGACGAGCGCCTGCCGACCTGAATCACCAGCGGCTTCCGCAGATATTTCCGGGCGAGCGCCTCCACTTCGGGCGGCATCGTCGCGCTGAAGAGCAGCGTCTGCCTGAATCGTGGAACATCGGCAACGATGCGGTTGAGCTGCGGCGCAAATCCCATATCGAGCATTCGATCGGCTTCGTCTAGAACGAGAACCTCGAGATCGTCGAACGCGACGTTCTGCCGCTCCATATGATCGAGGAGGCGCCCGGGCGTCGCGACTATCACGTCAACGCCGTCGCGAAGCTGGTTCGTCTGCGGCTCGACCCCCACTCCCCCGAAGATCGCCGCCACACGAAGTCCGGTGTGCTTTCCGTACTTCCGGAAACTCTCCTCGACCTGAATGCAGAGTTCGCGCGTCGGCGTCAGCACGAGCACCCGCACGCGGTGCGCTCCGGCTTTCACGCCATGCCCCTGCTCGAGCAGACGCTGGATAATCGGCAGCGTGAATCCCGCGGTCTTGCCGGTTCCGGTCTGGGCCAGCCCGATCAGGTCGCGGCCAAGCAGCGCCGGAGGAATCGCCTGCTGCTGGATCGGAGTGGGGCTCGTGTAACCCGCATCCTTCACTGCCTCGAGAAGCTCCGGTATGAGGCCAAGCTCCTCGAATCCAGGCAGCGCTTCACCCCCAGGACCCACCCCGGGCAAGCCGAGCGTGTGAAGAGCCTCCTGAAGTACCTCGGGCTCGACCGGCTCGGCAGGAGCCACTTCCTGTCTCGGCATCGATTTCGGCGCGGCAGAAGAGGATTTTCGCCTCGATCCCCCACGCGATGGAGTCTTTTTCATCAGACTGAAATATAGCCCGCCCGGTCGGGACTCCCGAAAAACCCCATCAGCTGGGCGTTCACTATCCCGGGCGCTTCGCTGAAGAGCACATGACCCCCGCGTTCGATGACCACCGGAGGCCTGTCCCCGGCATACCTGTCAGCGTCCCCTGCGGGCGACAGGTGGTCCCTGGTTCCAACGATGACGATGTGCGGCACGGCAAGTTGCGGGAATCGAGCGTCCCACGTGAATTCGTGGAGCAGCTTGCGAAGCGCCTGCGTGTATTCGGGGAACCTGGTTGGCGCCCGCATCTCCTCGACATCCCGGGGAGTCGGTCCCCGGAGATCTCCATGCACAATCTCGAGCATCGTCTTCACGACCAGAGGACTCGCGATGTGGCCGAGCGCCGGCGCAACGAAAGCGGGCGTCAGAGCGCGGAATGCTGCCATTCCCTTGACCCCTGCGAAGCCCACCGGCGCCACCAGGGCGACCCCGGTCACCCGGTCGGGAGCGGCAAGCGCGGCATGGACCGCAATCGAGGCGCCCATCGAATGGCCGACGATCCCCGCGACGGGAATCGACAACGCGTCGAGAGCGGCGATGAGATTGTCGCGCATCGCAGCCAGGGTGTATTCACCCGGCGCAAGAGGCTTGTCGGAAAACCCCTGCCCTTTCAGCTCGACGATGATCGCCCTGTAGCCAGCAGCGGCAAGTGCTACAAGCGGCTCGCGGTAGAGCCAGGCCGTACATCCCCAGCCGGGAAGTATCAGGATCGGCGGTCCCGACCGGGAACCCGACTCGATTACGCGGAGCCGGATGCCGGATGCGAGCTCGATGAATCGCTCCGTTATGTCCGGCTCCCCCGACGGGAACAGCCCGCCCGGAGGCGTCCTCGCGGGGAGCGCCATCCGCCGGTGCCTAGATGATCTTGACTTCGCGACCGAGCAGCTTGCCGACGAGCCCGATCCTGAAAGTCACGTCAGACCAGGCAGCGCCGGACTCGCGGGCGTTGACCCCGCTCGAAAGGTCCTCGAGCGGGAACATCGGCCAGACGCGCGGATTAGTCGTGGCCGGGATGCTCGTTCCCTTGTGCGGATGCCAGACGCCCGTCCGGTCCCGATCATCCTCGAATCGCTCGAACATCTTCATCCAGTTGTCGTTCCGTCGCAGGAAGCCGAGGCGCGCCATCGTCTCGAGCCACATCAGCGCGAAGGGGATGTCCGCCTCGACTGCGTTCCGGTGCGGAAGCCTGTCGCCGAGAATGAACTGCGGCTGCTCGACCATTTTCTTTCCGACGATCTGGATCGAGTCCTGGCGCGGATGCGCCTGCGAGATGTACTCGTAGACCCGTTCCATCTCGGTATAGTTCTCGTTCCTGAAGATCGGCATGTGAGCCAGCATCGTCAGCATGTTGAACGTCGGCGGGGACACCTCCGGTGAGAGCACGTGGACGTTGCCGACGCGCTTCCACGGCTTCTCGGCGAAGGGTGACGTGAGGTACTGATGAGTGCGCTCCATTATCCGCCGCGCCGCACCGCGGAGCCGCGGGTCGCTCTCGTATCCGGCTTGTGCAAGAGCCGCGGCGGCAGCTTCGCGCAGCTGCATCCTGCCGCGCAGCACGGCGGCATCGTCCTTCGCCTTCGCGCCCGTCTCATACAGATAGGCGGGGTCGTTGTCTTCAGCGAGCAACCTGAAGAGAGCACGCCGGGCGAGTGCGATGGGGGGTGATTCGCGGTCCCAGCCATATTCGAGAAGCCGGCGCACTGCGGGGATCGTTCCAATGGCAGTGAAGTCGTTCCCATGCTTGGGAACTGTCATCATCGACTCGTTCCATATCCCGTCGATGTTCTGCGTGAGCGCCAGCCTCAGCGCTGGCCGGTGCGCGTATGGCAGGAAGACCATCTCGCCAATTGAAGAGTCGCCGAGGCGGGCTATCTCCGTCGCCGAGCGGTACTTGATGGGCCCCGACGCGTTGTCGAGAAGCCAACCAAGGGGGAACGTGATCGTCTCGCCGGCCCCGGGAGGCGGCGGAAGTGTAATATCGGCGGCGGAGCTGGGCAGAGTCACAATCGGCGCTCGACGTCTTTAATGGCGGTTTAAAAAAGCAGCACCCTTGGCATGCAGTCAAAAACGTGACCAGGGTGAGGCGCGTAAGAATAGCATTTTTTGTTCTTGGCGCTAGGGCACCGGCCTTAAGTTCATACCTGACAACGTCTTAGATATTTGTTCGTTCAGATGTTCACTCCGTTTCAACCCTTTTGGGCCGATGGGCGTATAAAGGGGATCAGCAAAGGTGCAACACACAGGTCTTTTTTGTCAGGAGCATTGAATGAGCTGGATCAGAATTGCAGCAGCAGGCCTCGCGCTTTGCGCGAGCGCGTCGGTGGCCACCGCTCAGGGGACGCCTTCAGGCGCGGAGCAGGGGAAGGAGCAGAAGGTTCACGGACACGCGCGCAGTCACGCGATGCTGTTCGAAGGGATTACTCTCAACGCATCGCAGCAGGCGTCGATCGACGGCATCCGCGCGAAGTACCGAGCCGAGCACGGAAAGACAATGCAGAGCGGCAACACTCCCAACGGGGGTCGTCAGGACGGAGCCGCGCGGGCGAAGATGACCGGTATGATGGAACAGCAGAATGCGGAAATCCGCGCCGTCCTCGACGCGGACCAGCAGAAGGTCTTCGATGCAAACGTCGCAACCATGAAGGAGCGCCGCGACAAGATGCGCACGAAGCAGCCTCGCATGTAGCGGGAAGCTACTTCGGCCGCAACGCGCTGATCGTGTAGCGACTTCCCGGGTTCCACAGTATCCAGCTGTGGAACCCGTTGTCGTATCCGGCCCGAATCTGCGCGCGGACCTGCTCAGCGCCGTACCGTGGAGGGCCGAGGGTGAAGTCCTGATACCATGGAATCACTTTCGCGGCGTTCGGGACGCCGGCAGTTCGCGCCTTCACGTCCTTCATTGCGCGATCGATCGTGGCGTACGGGTTCGCGTTGGGGTTCCCGATCCGATACGTCCCCGGTGCAAAATGCGAAGGATAGACCATCGGCAGCACCGCGTCTGCCTGGTCGATGAACATCTCCCACTTCTGCCCGATGCCCATGTCAGTCGTGTCGGTGGCTGTAAGGCCGAAGACGTCTATCGTGACTGGCATCGGAAGGTGCTTGAGGGCGCCCCGAACGAACGCGAGCTCGTCGCGTATCACCTCCGCGCGCAAGCGCCCGCGCGCAAGCGGGTAAACCGACTCGCTGATCAGGCGCTTCTCATCGGGAAAGCGGACGTAGTCGAACTGTACTTCGCTGAACCCAAGGTCGTATGCCTCCTTCGCCAGGTCGACCGCGTACTGCCAGACCTCCCTCTGATGCGGGTCGAGCCATGGGATGCCGTTCTTGTCGATCCACGGCTTCATGTCGGACTTCCGCTTTATTGCCCAGTCCGGCTTCGCGGCCGCGAGCACAGGATCCTTGACGACGACAATGCGTGCGATCGGGTAGATGTTGTGGGCCACCATTGTGTCGAGTATCGCGCGCAGCTTCCTCTGCGTCATGATGCTGTTCGTGTCGGCACCGATCTCCGCAGCTAGCGGGACGCGCGACTTGTACAGCACGAACCCGCGATCATCCTTCACGTCGAGAACGAGCGAGTTGATTTCGGTCGTCTTCGCGACCTCGATCAGCTGGTTCATTCTCTGGCCGAGCGAGGCCCACCGGTTCACATAGAGGCCGCGAAGGGTGTCGGGTGTCGGAACCCGGACGACCCTCGCCTTCTCTACCGAATCGTTCCGGATGGAGTCGGCGCGGGCAATGTCCGCGGATGAGAGGACCGGCGGCGCCGGCTCACCGGCCGCATCGCGGGCAGCCACGGTTGCGCTGTCGGTACACGCAGCAACCGTCAAGACGAGCAGGATTTTCGAAAGGGAAGACTTCATTCCTGGAAATGTTGTGGTTTGGACCTGTGCGCAGTTCTTGCGCCGCTCCGAGTGCCGCGAGCGCGAACGACTTGAAACGCGGAGACCGCGGAGAAGCTCATTCTGGTTTGGTTTTACCCCTTAACTGACTTTTGTCTTCGCGGTCTTCGCGGTCTCCGCGGTTCAGGCATCGCGGTTGACTTTCCGCAGGGCATGGGAAGCTATAGGGCGTTAACCTCTGCCGCGGCATCGGAGAGATAACCCATCTCCTTCACGACGACCTGCGCCTGCTGCGTCACCATAGTGAGCCCGTTGGACGAGCTCAGGCCCGCTGACCGGTATCTGAGGAGCTCGAGGCGCATGCTTCGAAGGAGCTGGCGGCAGTGCTCGAGCTTGGTCTCCGACTCCGTCCTCTTGCGGGACAAATCGGCGACGACGCGCCGCTGCCGCTTCAGGTGAGCGAGTCGCCTCACGCGCTCCTCGCTCGCACGATAATCGAGCGGGTTGGCCTCCCCCTCGAGCTTCCCGATCTCCTTCTCGATCGACTCGGGCGTATCCCGCGCATCACGAAGGTCGAGCTCGGCAAGCGTGCTCCCGACCTGCATCGCCTTCCTGTAGATGGCATCCGCCGACTCGGCGACGTCGGGAATCTGCTCCCTCTCACCTTTCGTCATCGCCTGGAGCTGGCGGTGAATCTCATCCCGGTCCATTCTCACCGACTGCAGCGCCGAACCGTACGGGGAATTGTCCGCGGGCAGCGGCGCCGGGCTGCCTTCGCCCGGCAGCGGTGACCGCGGCATCCTCGGCGCGCCGCTACCGGAGCCGATCGCGTGCGACGGCCGGTCCTCGAACAATCCCCCGGACGCGCGCGCGCGTGCCCGGGCGCGGACCTTCTCCCTCTTCGATTCATCGAAAAGAGCGCGGGCATCGTCGATCGTCTCCGCAGCGACGTCGAAGAAGAGCCGGTCACGCGGCTGCCTGAACACGTCGCGCCAGTTGTAGCCTTCCTGCCACAGCTTCGAGTAGCTCACGGCCATGCCGATCGACCAGAATGCGGTCACGACAAGGAATCCGCCGTCGCCAAAAATTGAGAGCGGAACGAGTATCGCGTTGACGGCAAGGTACGGCGCGAGCTTCTTCCGGAACTTCTTGACCGGTCCGGCATTCCAGCGGTCAAGCTCGTCCGGCGATGGAGCGTTCGCCGCGCGGAAACCGCTGCCGGACCGCGTCGCGACACTGCCGCGCGGGGATGACTGCTGCTTCGACGGGTAACCCGCGAGCCCCATCGGCGAGCCGACCGGCGCCTGCGCGGTGCGGAGAGTCGGCATCACGCCGCTGCTGAGGGCCACGACAACCGACTGCGCGTCGGGAAACCGGTTCGCTGGATCCTTCTCGAGCATCATCATGATGACCCGCGCCAGATCCATCGGAAGGTCGGGCTGTTTCTGATCCACCGGGGTCGGGATCTCCGAAAGATGCTTCACCAGCATCGACGGAGTGTTCGGAGCGTTGAACGGAAGCTCGCCGCACGCAATCTGATAACCGACGACTCCGAGAGAGTAGAGGTCGCTCCGTCCATCGATCTCGGACTCGCCGGCAGACTGCTCGGGAGACATGTATGCAGGCGTGCCGATTGCCATTCCGGTCGCAGTGAGACGCGAGTCCCCCTTGTCGGTCATGGCGCGGGCGATGCCGAAGTCTGTCACCATCGCGCGACCGGTATCCGAATCGATGAGGATGTTGTCAGGCTTGATGTCGCGGTGCACGACGTTCCGGTTGTGCGCATAATCCAGGGCGTCAGCAACCTCGCGGAGAACCTTCCGCACCTCGCCGGCCTCCATCGTGCCTTCCTTCTGGAGCTTTGTCGCGAGATTGTCTCCCGCGATAAAGGCCATGATGAAGAATACGAGATTCTCCCGCTCCTCTACATTGTAGATGGGAACGATGTTGGGATGGCTCAGCTGCGCGGCGGTCTCCGCCTCACGCAGGAAGCGGGAGCGGATGTCGCTTCGAAACGCAAGTTCCGGCGGAAGGAGCTTGATTGCGACCAACCGCTTGAGGCGCTTGTCCCGGGCACAGTAGACAATGCCCATGCCCCCGCGCCCGATCTCGGCATCCACTTCATAATGGGGCTCGAGAACGGACGCGACATGAGCGCCAAGCGTATCGTCAGGTCGTAATGGCATGCTTACCGCGTCATCCCGACAGACAGAGTTTGCGAATCATGCCCCCCTGGCGTAAATCCGTTCGCGCAAAAGATGCAGTATATCAGTCACCTCTAATAGACGTAGTACTGAAAGTAGTCGTTTCAAATTCTCTGGGAAAAACATGGCACAGCGTCAAACTATACCGGTTCTGCCCCTGCGCGGAACAGTAATTTTTCCGGGCCTCACCGCCCCAATAGCCGCAGGCAGGCCCGGCACTCTTCGAGCAATCGAGTCAGCGCTGAAGGGTGACCGGCTGGTGTTCGCCGTCGCGCAGCGTGACAACACGGACGAGCCGGCGCCCGAAATCCTCTACTCCATGGGAGTCATTGCGCGGATCGGCCAGATCCAGCGCGGCCTAGGGGGAGTCCAGCTGCTGCTGCAGGGAGAGCAGCGCGCCACGGCCCTCCAGTACTCGACGACAGAAGGCTTCCTCAGCGCGGTGATCGTGCCGGCCGAGGAGATGAGCCCGGTCGACGAGAACGATCCCGCTTTCACGGCGCTCCAGAAGGAGACACGGGAGCGCGCCGCCGAGCTCGGCGAGCGCCGCGGGCTGCCCGAGGAAGTGGTTCACCAGGTTCTGGACGCGGTAACCGAGCCGGGGAAGTTCGCCGACCTCGTAGCCGGCTACATCGAGCTATCAGTTCCCGAAAAACAGGGGCTGCTCGAGACATTGAACATCGAGGAACGCCTTCGCCGTGTTCTGGTTCACGTTCAGCGTCAGGTCGGGCTCCTCGAGGCGCAGGAAGACATCAAGTCGCAGGTCCAGGAGGAGCTGGGCGAGCGGCAGCGCGAGATGTACCTCCGCGAGCAGATGAAGGCCATCCAGAAAGAGCTGGGCGACGACGACCAGAGCAAGGAGATGGCCGAGCTCCGCGAGAAGCTGAGCAAGCTCGAGCTCCCAAAGGAGGCGCGCGCAGAAGTCGAGCGTGAGCTTGGCCGGCTCGAGCGCGCCGGCCGCGAGTCGATGGAGGCGCAGGTGATCCGCACTTACCTGGAATGGATCGCCGAGCTGCCGTGGAATCTGAGGTCTGATGACCAGCTCGACCTAAGCAACGCAGCGGTCGTGCTGGACGAGGATCACTACGGCCTCACCGACGTGAAGGACCGCGTTCTCGAGTTTCTTGCGGTTCGCCAGCTCCGCGCCCAGCAGATGGCGCAGGAGGTCGAGAAGGAAGGGGAGCTTCCGGTGTCAGTACTGCGCCCCGAGAGCGACGACGCCAACCCGTCGCTGTTTGCCGGAAAGGACGAAGACCACAAGATCACTGACCAGAAGGAAGCGAAGGCCCGTGCGATGGCGAGGGGCCCGATTCTCATCTTTATCGGACCACCGGGTGTGGGAAAGACATCGATCGCGAAGTCGATCGCGCGTGCACTCGGTCGCGAGTACGTTCGCGTCGCCCTGGGTGGCGCACGCGACGAAGCAGACATTCGTGGTCACCGCCGGACATACGTCGGCGCAATGCCCGGCCGCATCATCCAGGGGATGAAGCAGGCAGGCACGAAGAATCCCGTCTTCCTTCTCGACGAAGTCGACAAGCTCGGCACGTCGTACCAGGGCGATCCGTCGAGCGCCCTGCTCGAGGTTCTCGACCCCGCGCAGAACGACACGTTCACGGATCACTACCTCGGAATTCCGTTCGACCTCAGTGAGGTTCTGTTCATCGCCACGGCGAACTTCGTCCAGAACATTCCCGGTCCGCTGCTCGACAGGATGGAAGTCGTCGACTTCGCCGGATACACAGAGAAGGAGAAGTCGGAGATCGCGAAGAAGTACCTGATCCCGAGACAGCTGGAGGAGTCAGGGCTCGGCGACAAGGGAATACACTTCACCGACGAAGCAGTCATGAGCGTGGTGTCGAACTACACACGCGAGAGTGGCGTGCGCCAGCTCGAGCGGCAGCTTGGCGCTGTCGCACGCAAGGTCGCACGCAAGATCGCGATGGGCGAGACGGGGGAACTCGTGGACTCGGAGATAACCGAGGCGGAAGTTCGCGAGCTTCTCGGGAGACCGAAGGTGCATCCGGAACGCGCGCAGGAATCGAACGAGGTGGGCATCGCCACCGGCATGTACTACACACCCATGGGCGGGGACATCATGTTCGTCGAAGCCTCGATCAGGAGATTCTACGGAAACCGCACGGTTGACAGCGACACCGTAGGTCCTGGCGGAGCTGTGTCACTCATTCTCACCGGACAGCTCGGCGACGTGATGAAGGAATCCGCGCGCGCCGCGTTCACCTACGCGACAAACAACGCGGCGAAGCTGGGTATTCCGAAGGACCGGCTCGGCGCCATCGAAGCGCACATCCACGTTCCTGCCGGCGCGATTCCCAAGGACGGTCCGTCAGCGGGACTCGCGATTGCTACCGCGCTGGTCTCGGAGATGTCAGACCGGGCAGTGCGCCGCGATGTCGCGATGACCGGCGAGATCACGCTGCGGGGCAGAGCTCTCCCGATCGGCGGGCTGAAGGAGAAAGTTCTCGGCGCTCACCGCGCGGGGATCAAGCACATAATCCTGCCGAAGGCGAACGAGGGAGACGTCGAGGACGTTCCCGACGAAGTGCGCGATGTTCTCACGTTCCACCCTGTCGAGTCGCTCGAGGAAGTTCTCGAGATCGCGCTTGTCAAGCCGCCGGCCGAGGACGAGGTGAAGCCGCTCGATGCAGAGATGGCGGACGACACCTCGGAAGTTCCGGCGGAAGCAGGGCTGGCCTGAAGCTGACCTACCAGGCGTAGCCGATCGAGAGCCTGCCGACGGGCAGGCCTTCGATGCCGTTTATCTTGTCGGCGAAAAGTCTCTTCGCGCCGATGCCTGCCGCGACCGCAAGGTTCTGGTCGCGGCCAAGAAGCCACACGTAGTCGCCCCGGATGCCAAGCGTGAACGCGGTGTAATCCTCGCGGCCGCATGTGAAGCCGTTGCAGATTTCTTCCTTCACGCCCGATATGCCCGCTGATGCGCCGAGGGAGAATCCGCGGACGGCGCGCGCTGCGGGATAGTACCGGACGATTCCGTCGAGAGACGATATGTCGTCGTCGGAAAGGTTGAAGCTCGCGAAGGCAGCAGCGAGTGAGATCGTCGGCGAAATCGCGTGCTCGAACTCCCCTTGATACCACTCGAACAGAAGTCCGATCGGGTTGGAGGAAATGAGATTCGTGCGGGGGATTCCGGCGCGGGTTCCCTCGACTGACTGGGCAGAGAGAGGTGAAGCCAGGGCGACCGCAGCCATGGCCCCGATGAGAGGCAGACGTGTGAGTTTCATGTTTTTCATTTGTTGGATTGTGCGGGCTGCCGGTGGGGACGTCAGCCAGACGTGACTGAGCAATCTAGGCAATTTCTTTAACGCATCAACTGGAATTCACCGTTCCCGGCTGCCGGGTCGTTGCCTTGGGAGGCGTCTTGTTAAAGGAAGCTCCTCCTAGAACCCGATCGGTCCCCATCGGAAGAGTTTCCACGGGTCGGCGCGAAGTGGCTCGGGCTCGGTGCCCTCAACGAAGTATTCGGTGTAACGCCGGCTGGCCGGAGTCACTGCGGTAGCGAGCTCGCCGGTGACCCGATCCACTTCACCACTTATCACACCCAGCGGGGGCGTCCACCGTGCTTCGGAACGTTCGAGCGACGACCTGCCGGCGCTGCTCGCGTAATACCGCGACATCATTCGGCCGAATACCGGAGCCGCGAAAGAACCCCCCGCTGCCCCTGGCGAAATAGTCTTCGGCTGGTCGAACCCCATCCATACCCCGGCAACCACATCCGGAGTGAGGCCGATGAACCATACGTCAGTGTTGTCGTTCGTCGTGCCGGTCTTGCCGGCAACCGGCACACTGGCCGGGAGGAATCGCCGGATCGACGATGCGGTTCCGCGCTCAACGACATCGCGCATCATGTCCCTCACGACGAACGCAACCCGTGCATCGAGTGCCGGCGGCAGCATGCGCACGGGCGCCGTATAGACAGTCTTTCCAGCCGCATCCTCGATGCGATGGATGAACCTCGGCTCAACCGGCGTGCCGAGGTTGGCGAAAGTCGTGTACGACGCAATGAGATCGAGCGGCTGGAGCGCCGATGCGCCAATCGCGCTCGAGGGGTAAGGAGCAATGGCGCCCTCGATTCCCATTCGCTTCGCCAGCGAGATGACAGAATCCATCCCGAGCTGCATGCCGAGCTGAACAGCGACGACGTTCCGTGAGCGGGAGAGCGCTTCACGGAGCGTCATTGCCCCGAGAAACTCGTGATCAGAGTTGTCCGGGCGATATACGCTGCCGTTCGGCATGCGGATCGATATCGCGGTGTCCGAAACCATCGCGTTCGCAGGAATGCTGTCGGCGATCGCCGCCGCGTAGACGATCGGCTTGAATGAAGATCCCGGCTGGCGTTTACCGTCGACTGCCCTGTCGAACTGCGATTCCGAGTAGTTCCTGCCGCCTACGAGCGCCCTCACGTCACCGGTGCCCGGGTCCATCGCGACGACGAGACCCTGAAGGTAGGCAGATTCCCTTCCCTTCCCCACCGCGGTGGGATGACGGTACCCCTCCCGCGACTCGACCTCGGCGATTCCTTCAGTGAGGGAAATGACTGCCGAGGTCTGAAGCGCCGGATCGAGAGCCGTGTGAATGCGGTAGCCTCCCTGCGCGACGGGAAATCCAGCGCGCTGTGCCTGGATCTTCACGACATCGACGAAGTAATGGGCCGCCGCCGACATTCCATAGTTGGGGGCGGTCACGAGCGGCGCATTCTGCGCAGCGCGCGACTGGGCCGGCGTGATGTAGCCCTGCTGCGCCATGAGGGCGAGAACCGTGTTGCGCCGCTGCCTCACGCGCGCCGGATACTTCACCGGCTCGTAAAGCGCCGGACCCTTCGGCATCGCGGCGAGCGTCGCTGC
>JBPCJP010000177.1:0-6567 GCA_051005175.1 Gemmatimonadaceae bacterium
TCACTGAGGGGTATCATTCCCGACCCCTCAGACTCAACGCCAATCCTACATCAGATGACGAGAATTCTCCGACTGGCCACGCTCGTGGTCCTCGCGCCGCTCGTATCCACGCCTTCGTCCGTTGCGGGTGCGCAGGAAACACTGCCAATGAAGCATTCGGGCGGACCCACGCAGACGGCGATCACAGCCGCCGATGCGATGACCCGCCTCTATATCTTCGCCGACGACTCAATGATGGGACGGCGCGCGGGCACGCCCGGCGACTTCAAGGGAACGAGCTACATCGAGCGCGAATTGCGCCGCCTCGGTCTCGTGCCCGGCGGGGACAACGGCACGTTCTTCCAGGCAGTTCCGCTCTACACCCGGGCGCTCGACTTCCAGTCACCGCTGTCGGCAGATGAAAGTCCACTCGTGGGCGGACAGGATTACCTGCCGATCCATCCGGAGGCAGGGACGGCCAGGTCACTCAATGGGGTCCAGGTTGTCTATGTCGGGAATGGTTCAGATACGACCAATCTCGCCCCAGCGGCGGCAGGCGAAGGCAAGGCTGTCATGTTTTCGGGGCCCGCCGGCCCCGTCGTGCGTCGCTATCGCGGTGCAGTCGCATACCTGATCATCAGGCCTGATGAGACCCTTGGGCAGGTTCGCAACTACATCGCGAACAAGTCGCAGCACATGAGAGGCGCCGACGACACGGCCGGGGTTGCGATGTCGATCTTCGTCCCGACAGGCTCCGTGGACAAACTTCTAGGCGTACCTCTGGCGAATGCGCGGCCCGGCACCATCGGCCGCACGCTGCGTGGCGATATCCGATATCAGGTGGAGGATCTTGGCGCCCGGAACGTCGTGGCGATCATCCCGGGCAGCGACGCCAACCTCCGCAATCAATACGTCGCGATCGGTTCACACAGCGACCACGAAGGCATCCGCCCGCAGGGACCGCTCGACCATGACTCGCTTCGCGCATTCAACAAGTCGGTCGAAAAGATCTATGTCGGGCGCACGAATCAGCTCCCCGGCTCTCCCGGCTCGGGCGCCACAGCAGAGGAGCGCGCGACGATCAAGCTCAACCTCGACAGCCTGCGCAGGCTTCGTCCCGCCCGCCCCGATTCGATCTACAACGGCGCCGACGATGACGGGTCAGGAGCTGTCGGCATGCTCGAGATAGCGGAGAAGTTTGCCGGAGCAGCCGTCAAGCCGCGGCGGTCGCTGCTGTTCGTATGGCATACGGGTGAAGAGTCTGGCCTGTTCGGAGCAAGGCACTTTACCGACTTTCCAACTGTCCCCCGCGACTCGATCGTTGCCCAGCTCAACATAGACATGGTCGGGCGGGGGGAAGCTTCGGACATTCCAGGAGGCGGCCCCGATTACGTCCAGCTCCTCGGCTCGCGCCGGATGTCGACAGAGTTCGGTGACCTGATCGAAGATGTGAACAAGTCGCCGTCCAACAGCTTCAGGCTCGACTACACCTTCGACGCGAGCGGGCATCCGCAGCAGTATTTCTGCCGCAGCGATCACTACGAGTACGCGCGCTACGGCATCCCGATCGTCTTCATGAGCACCGGCTCACACTCCGACTACCACCAGGTGACTGACGAGCCGCAGTACATCAGCTATCCCAAGCTCGCAAAGGTATCCTCGTTCCTCGCCGATGTCGCCGAGAGGGTGGGGAATCTCGATCACCGCGTTGTGGTCGACATGCCGAAGCCCGACCCGAAAGGCCAGTGCGTCCAGTGATCCGCCGGTAGCCGACGCCGTCCCGGCCGTCGGGCGGTCTTGGCGGTCCCGCGGAATTCGCGGCCGTGGCGGCATTCCTGGCCTCCGGAAGGGCAAGTTACGTAACCGGCCAGTCGATAGCTGTCGACGGAGGGTGGATAAAGAGCCTGTTCTAAACAGGCATTTGGTTTTGGCAGTACGTCTCCCCTACATTGGAACATGACGCGCATCAACCTGGCCGATTCTTCCAGGCCCAGCGATCGACCTCCAACACCGTACGACTCACTCAGCGAGGAGTCGTTCGATCGGATTGCGCGCCTCGCAGCGAGTTTGCTTCGGTCGCCCGTCGCGATCGTCTCGCTTCTGGATGATGACAGGCATGTCGTCAAGAGCAGCGTGGGGCTCACCGGGCGCTCGCGAGTCTGGCGGAAGGTTCCCCTCGCGCTGAGGTACGCCCGGCAAGCGATCTCGACGGGGCGGGCAGTGTTCGTCGGCAATACCGGGAACAGCCCGGAGGGCGATGATGCAAAGGCGACTCCGACGCCGGACGGAGTTGCCTACGCCGTGGTACCCGTTGTCACGACCGACGGACAAGCGCTGGGCACGATCTGCGTGATTGACACCGCGCCTCACGGCTGGACCCAGCCGGAGATGCATTCCCTCCTCGACCTCGCCGCGGTGCTCGTCACAGAGCTCGAGCTTCGCTCGGACCTCACGGTCAAGAGGCAGACTCAGGAACATCTCCTTTATAGTACGCTTCACGATCCGCTGACCGGACTGCCGAACCGCTCTCTCTTCACTGAGCGGCTTCGGCATGCCATGCGGCGCGCGGCGCGGCACCCTGACGATCTCTTCGCCGTCCTCTTCCTCGACCTCGACCGCTTCAAGGAAGTGAACGACAACCTCGGCCACTTCGCGGGAGACGAGTTATTGCGCGCAGTCGCCCGGCGACTCGAAGCGTGCATCCGGCCTGAGGATACCGTAGCTCGCCTTTCAGGCGACGAGTTCGCGATACTCCTCGAGAGCATCACAGAGACGAGCGACGCTGGCCGCGTGGCCGAGCGCATCGAAGAGGCGCTTTCGTTCCCGATAAACCTGGGTGGAGCGGAGGTGACGACCTCGGCCAGCATGGGAATCGTGACGAGCTCGATGTCGCACGACCAGCCGGAACAGGTTCTCCGCAGTGCCGAAATAGCGATGTACCGGGCGAAGGCCGCCGGCCGCGCGCGCTACGAGCTGTTTGACAGAGCAATGCATACTGATGCGCTGGCGCGCCTCCAGCTCGAGACGGACCTGCGGCGCGCGGTGGAGCGTGGCGAGTTCCGTCTTCACTATCAGCCGGTAGTCTCGCTCAGGACGGGTCGAATCACAGGCTTCGAGGCGCTGGTGCGATGGGAGCATCCGGAACGCGGGCTGGTTCAGCCCGCCGATTTCATACCGGTCGCCGAGGAGACGGGGCTTATTGTCCCGATGGGGAGCTGGGTGCTGTTCGAGGCATGCCGGCAGATCAGGGACTGGCAGTCAGCGCATCCGCGCACGAGCCCGATCTCGATCGGCGTGAACCTTTCAGCCCGCCAGTTCTCGCAGCCAGGCCTCATTGACCAGATAACACGAGCGCTCGAGAATACGGGGATTCTCCCATCGACCCTTCGTCTCGAGATCACCGAGTCGGCGATAATCGACAAGGGACGATACGCCACTGCGATTCTCTCGCAGATTCGGGCGCTGGGAGTGCATGTCTATCTCGATGATTTCGGCACCGGCTACTCGTCGCTGAGCTACCTGCACGGCCTGCCGATTCACGGAATCAAGATCGACAGGGCTTTCATCGGAAACATGGAGACAGACGAGAACAACCTGCGACTCGTGCGGACAATTCTCACACTCGCCGAGGTGATTGGCGTGAGGGCGGAGGCGGAGGGAATCAGCTCGGCTGAGCAACTGAAGGAGTTGCGATCGCTGAACTGTGAGCAGGGGCAGGGGTATCTCTTTTCTGCGCCGATCACGAAGGAAGCCGTCGAAGAGTTGCTCGAGGCCGACCCTGTCTGGTGACGCGCAGCGAAGCCACCTGAAACCCCGTCATCAGTGAGCAGAGTGAAGAATTTTTTCCCGACTGCGTTCGCCCTTGCACTGCTGGCGGCCGTCGCGCCGGCCGCAGCGCAGGAGAGTTTCGCGCCAGATTCAGCGGTCAGGGCAATTCTTGATGACCGCATCGCGACGAAGCGGGGAAGCGGCTTCGTCGTCGCCATTCTGGAGCGCGGGCAGCCTCCGCGGATTCACACGGCGGGAACGACGGGAGTCGACGGTCTCGGTCTCGATGCCTCTACGGTTTTCGATATCGGGTCGATCACGAAGGTGTTCACGACGACCCTTCTCGCCGAGATGGTCGAGAGGGGAGAGGTGAAGCTCGACGACCCGATCGCCATGTACCTTCCGCGCAAAGTCAGAGTTCCGACGCGCGGGGAGCGGCAGATAACCCTTCTCGATCTAGCTACACAGACTTCCGGACTGCCCCGCCTCCCGACAAATCTTCGGCCTGCATCTGTCGAGAATCCCTACGCCGGCTACACTGTTTCCGATCTTTATGAGTTCCTGTCCGGCTACAGGCTGACCCGCGATATCGGCTCGCAGTACGAGTACTCGAATCTCGGAATAGGGCTGCTCGGGCACATTCTTTCGCTCAAGGCGGGGCGCCCGTACGATGACCTTCTCCGCGAGCGCGTTCTTGCCCCGCTCGGGATGAACGACACAGGCATCCGGCTCGACGCTTCGATGCAGGCGCGTCGCGCCCGTGGATTCAATGCCCAGGGAGCTCCGGTCACTGGCTGGGATTTCGACGTGATCGCGAGCGCCGGCGCATTGCGGTCGACTGCGGCAGACATGCTGAAGTTTCTCGCGGCCAATCTCGATGCGACTTCGTCGCCACTAGGCAGGGTATTGGCGGCGACGCGGGTTTCCCAAAGGGATGCAGACCGGCCGATGAACCATGTCGGGCTTGGATGGCACATCGTCAACGCCTTCGGCACTACGATCACCTGGCACAACGGCGGAACGGCGGGATACCGGGCTTTCATCGGGCTGGACGAAAAGAGAAATCGCGGAATCATCGTGCTCAGCAATTCGACAGTTAACCCCGACGATATCGGCTTTCATCTCCTCGAACCGACGGTCCCTCTCGATCTTCCTCCCCGACCGCCGGAGCCGCGCACGGAGATCAAGCTCGCTCCCTCGAAGCTGGTGCCGCTCGTTGGGGTTTACGAGCTTGCCCCCGCATTCAGGCTGGCGATAACGCGAGAGGGCGAGAGTCTCTTCGGTCAGGCGACGGGCCAGCAGCGAGTTCGGCTCCACGCGGAGTCCGACCTGAAGTTCTTCCTGCGGACCGTGGATGCGCAGGTCACGTTCGTGGTTGGCGCAGACGGCAAGGTCAACGAGCTGATCCTGCATCAGGGTGGGGCAAACATTCCTGGCAGGCGGGTCGAGTAGGATGCACTCCCGCCTGCGCCTCATCTTCGGCGGTTGTCTCCTGCTGGTGGCCGCTGCGTGCGCCCCGAACCGGGCGGTGACCCCGTCGTATCAGGCGATGACGTCGGTCAACATCACCGCCGGGCGCGCGTTCGACAACTACGAGCCGGTTCCGCAGGAGGCAGCCGCGATACTTGGCTGCGACAGGGCACCGAATCTGCCGATCTGTCTCGTGACAATTCCGAGCTCCGAGGAAGACTCGGCCTTCCGGGGCGAAGGCGCGCGGCTGCGCGAACACAGAGAGGCGAAATGCCGCGAACTTGGTGAGGCAATACTCGCAAACAGTGAACGTGTGAAGATGTATCCGAAAGCGCTTGTCGTGGAATCCGGGAATGGAAGGCTCTACGGAGTCGGCCACACGTATGAACTTGGTGATTCATGGATGATCAGGGTGGCGCGCCGCATCGACGACCTGAACGACCGGTCACTCGAGGAGAAGAAGCGCACCCTCAGGCACGAGATGTCCCACACGATTGGCGCGCGGGAGTCAGGGTCGGCGTGGACCGCCGAGGACTATGCGGTGAGATGCGGATAGCAAGGCGACCGCGGGAATCCATATCCACGCGAGCCAGACGAGCCGCTCGGTGAACGTCAGGGTGCCGATGGTCTGATATACGATAACCGGCAGAATGGCGGCGAGTGACACCCCATGAACCGAGGGTCGTCTTCGCCTGACGATTGTCACTGCATCGAGATCGCGCTGTCGCAGCGGCTCCTCGATGAGTCGCCCCACGGAATCGGGCGACAATGTTCTCCATCCCGGGATCCGCATGAGGTTCCATGCGGCTACGGTTCTCCCGAATCCATGATTGTTCGACGCCGCGACAAGCACGAGGTCGAGGTTTGTCGCGAGCGACCTGATTCGGGCTTCTTCGCGATCGAGCTGGCCCAGGCCGCGCGGGGCGGCATCAACAAGCTCAAGTGCGACGAAACGCGGAAGACTGTCGAGACTTTCGGCAGTCACCGAGTCGAGGTGGCGGTTCGGAAGAGCGACTATCGTGACGGGCCGCCGTCCCGAGGCCGTCTCTCCAGGCAGGAGGTTGCCGCGGCGGTTGAGCAAAGCGGTGTCGGCCTCTGTTAGCCCGAGCATGATCGTCGACATTATCCTGTGATAGCGCCCCTCGATGCCGGTAAGCAGGGAGGTGCCATCACCGGCGAGCAGCGGGTTGTCTGCACTCGCGGCGACTGCGCCGTCGAACGTTACATGGTCGGTTATGTACGCGATGTCGAACCCGCCGGAGCGATGCCATTCCCGGTTCCGCTCCGCGGTGAAGCTTTTTCTCACGTCGTGCGAAGCGCCTGTGTGGCTGTGAAAGTCAACGCGCACAA
>JBPCJP010000178.1:0-6415 GCA_051005175.1 Gemmatimonadaceae bacterium
GGCATCGGCCCACGTCGTCTCCCACGACCTGCTGCCGGACCGGGTGAACTCGCGGAAAGGGGAAGTAAGGAGCTATAGTTAGGGCGGACACCGCGTCCTCCAGGCCTGAGCGTGAATGGAGACTTCGACATCCTCATTCTGCTCGACCGAAAGGCCGGTGTCCAACTCATTTCAAACCTTCATTTCGTTGAAAAGCTGCACCCAGATCGACGAAGAACCTGAAATATTCATTCAGCAGTTAGACGAACTGACTCCTCGCCGCCTGGCAGGCACTGAAGGCGCGAACCAGCCGGTGTTTTCGCCCGACGGGCAAACCATTGCGTTCGCTCTTGCCGGCGCGATCAAGACAATGCCCGTCGGTGGCGGAACCATATCCCATGTCGTTGACTCCGCCGGATCATTCACCTGGGGCGAAGGCGACGTCATCGTTTTCCAGAGGAACTGGGAGGGACAGCTTGGACTCTGGCTTGTCAATTCGTCCGGAGGCGGCACTGAACGAATTACGGTTGTAACCCCGGCCGACCCGCGCCTGCTCGTGGAGCACAAAAGGCCAACTATGCTTCCTGATGGCAGGGCGCTCGTCTTCGCGCTCGTCCAGGCTGCATTGCCTGGCGAGCTTGCCGCAGTCAGGCTCAACGAGAAAAAAATCATCAAGCTCGGAGTGCGAGGCGACAACCCGCGTTACCTCGACAATGGCCACCTCGTTTTCACGAGACGCGACGGGACAGTTGCGGCCGTGCCGTTCGACCCGGATCGCCTCAAGGTCACCGGGCCCGAGGTCACCGTCCTGGACGGCGTATTCCTGGCTGGTAATGCGAGTGGTGCATACGCGGTTTCGCGCAACGGGTCGCTTCTTTACGGCGCTCGCCGCGCGGGTGCGGGCCTCCTTGAAGTCGATCGTTCTGGCAAGGCGACGATCCTGCTCCCCGCGTCGCGAGCCTATCGGTTGCCGCGCATCTCACCAGATGGGCGGCGAATCGCGCTCGCGACACTGGAACGACGGATCGACGGAACAATCAGCGACATCTGGATCTACGATCGAACTTCGAAAACTGTGACTCCGCTCACCAGCGATCAGCGGAGCAGTGCGCCGGCGTGGACGCCTGATGGCCAGATGGTCGCATGGGTGCGCCAGGATTCGACTGGGCCGTCCAGCGTCTGGTGGCAGCCGTGGAACGGCAGTGCTGCGCCGGCTCTCTTCCGGGATTCCGCGAACATACCCGTGTTTTCCCCCCGCGGCGACTATTTCATCGTCAATATCTGGAAGGACAAGGAGCGCCATCGGGCACTGACGAGAGTAAGTCTGGGCCCGGCCACGGCGAATACGGTGCTTCTGACGATGACCGGCCACCCGATGGCGCGGATCTCTCCTGATGCTCGCTGGCTGGCTTACGTCTCAACAGTATCCGGGAGGCAGGAGGTTTACGTCCGCTCGATGAGCGGCGCGGCCGCGCAGTATCAGGTGTCTGCGGATGGCGGCAGCCAGCCGGTATGGTCGCCGGCGGGTACGGAGATTTTTTTCCGCGCGCGTGGTCCCTGGCTGATGTCGGCCCGGATCACGACGACACCCGAGTTCGCCGTCGTCAGCCGTGACACCCTGTTCGAAGCCGAACTCGGTAACGGGATAGTTGCTGCCGATTACGACGTGACCCCGGACGGCAACCACTTCGTGATGGCCAGATTCGGATCGGGCCCCCCGATCCTGGTGCTGAACTGGGCCGATGAGGTGAAGACTAAAGTGCTACGCGCATCGAAAAAATGACTGTCACGGTGCGGTGGACATCGACGAACTGCCGTTGCCTCCGGGTCGCGATGCTGCTCCGTCCGTCTCTCTGCTTCTTTATTGGGCGTACTTGATCACGTAAAGGTCCGGAAACGTACAGGTTCGGGTTTTGTGCGGCCAGACCACCGGCTGTAAGTTTCCAATACCCGACCTTCGAGCTCACCAATGTGCGGAATCTGTGGCGTAGCGTATTCGGACAGTGAACGCCCGGTCGAGCAGGAGATGCTGGCCCGGATGACGGCGAGCCTCCATCACCGCGGCCCCGACGGCCGCGGTTTTCACGCCGCTAAGGGAATCGGCCTCGGTATGACCCGTCTCAGTATCGTCGACCTCGAGACGGGCGACCAGCCCATCTCCAGCGAAGACGGGACGGTGACCGTGGTGTGCAACGGGGAGATCTACAACCACGAGGCTCTGCGCACGAAGCTCATCTCGGCCGGGCATCATCTTCGAACGCATTCCGACGTCGAGGTGATCGTTCACCTCTACGAGGATTACGGCGTCGACTGTCTCCAGTATCTCCGCGGCATGTTCGCTTTTGCGCTCTGGGATGCGCGCAAGCGCCGCCTGATTCTCGCGCGCGACCGGCTGGGCATCAAGCCGCTCCACTATTCACTGAGCAGCGACGCCTGCTACTTCGGTTCGGAGCAGAAGGCGATCCTCGCCACCGAGCGCATCGACCCCAAGCCCGACGTGCTCGCGCTCGCTGACCTGATGACACTCGGCCTGACTCGCACTCCGAAAACGTTCTTCACCGATATCCGCCGCGTTCCTCCCGGCCATTTTCTCGTCTACGAGGATGGCCAGGCAAAGATCCAGGAGTACTGGGACGTAGATTTTTCAGCGCAACGCCAACCGCGGCTCAGCCCCGGCGAATGGGCCGAGGCACTCGAGGAACAGCTCACGGAGACGGTACGGCTGCATCTCATGAGCGATGTTCCTGTCGGCGCCTGGTTGAGCGCCGGACTCGACTCGAGCGCTGTCGTCGCGCTGATGAGCCGCCTCGGCCAGCGGAAGATTCCGACCTTCACCTTGGCGTTCGAGCATTTGGACTTCGATGAGATCCGCTCGCAGAAACTGCTTTATGACTTTCCCGGCTACGACCTCGACGCTCATGAAACGAGGTGCATGGCAAGCCACATAGCGCTGCTCCCGAAGGCACTCTGGCACGCTGAAGATCCGTTGCCGAGCGGGATCGAGATTGCGCGGATGCTCCTGGCCGGTGCGTCGGCGGAGCGGGTCAAGGTGGTCCTGACGGGCGAGGGGTCGGATGAGCTGTTCGGGGGCTACGACTATTTCCAGGTCGACAAGGCGCTGCGTCCATTCGCGCGACTGCCACGCTGGTTCCGCCGTCTGACGGGGGCTGCCGCGGGGAAGCGCCATCCTCGGGCAAGCCGGGTCCATGCAGGTCCTCGTGAGATGCGGATGGATCGCTATACCCGCCTCACCGCGCCGCTAAATGCAGAATCAGCTGTGAACGTTCTCTCCGGTGAAGTGCGTCAGCTTCTGGCGGCAAGCCAGGAGCGGACCGACGACGACATTCGGTTGCCGGACGCGTTCGAAAGCTGGGACCCTCTCTCCCAGTTCCAGTATTACGAGATGAAGATCCGGCTCCCGGACCGGATCGAGCTCAGCCTCGACCGCGCATCCATGGCGCTTTCGGTGGAAGCACGGGTTCCTTTTCTCGACCACGTGCTGGTGGAGTTCTGTGCGCGAATCCCGCCATCATTGAGGATGCGCGGGCTGCGCGAGAAGCACGTCCTGCGCGAAGCGATGCGCCGGGTGCTGCCGCGAGAGATTGCCGAGCGCAGAAAGCGCGGCCTGGTGGCGCCGGTGAGGCACTGGCTGCGTGCGCCATTGCCGGACTTCGCTGCCGACCTTCTCTCTGATGTCGAGGTGCGCCGGAAGGGATACTTCGATCCTCCTGCGGTTGCACGCCTCCGCGCACGATTCGATCGCGGTGACCCAGGCTTCGATCGGGCGCTGATGTCGGTCCTGATGGTACAGCTGTGGGACGACCTGTTCATCCAGCGTGGGCGTCAGTAATACGGGAGATGACGACCTTCACTTTTCCATTGGCTTCCGGCGCGATCGCATCTACCAGGACGATGTCCGCATGAATCGTATTGCCAAGCAGTGATCTCAGCACCGAGTCAAGGTCCTGGCGGATACGATCCGCGTGACCCGCATCTGCGCAGACCACCCGAAGCGTGAAGCGCATAACCTCCTCCTGGGTCAGCTGAAGCTGGACTGCTCCGTTAACCCGCATCAGTGGTGTAATGACCACTAGCCCGTGCATTTTTCGGCCGTCCGGGAGCGTAAGAAAATCGACGATGCGCCCATCGATGGTGTCGATGGCAGGCAGGGTTCGGCCGCAGGCGCATGCTGCGGCACTCACCGTGACGACGTCGCCCAGCCGGTAATTCAGGAGAACGGTGGCACGATTGACGAGATTCGAGATGACAACTTCCCCGCGGTTTCCTGGCGCAACGGTGATCCCGCCTTCATCCACGACTCGTGTCGCGGTGTGATCGATACTGAGATGGAACGCCTTGCGTTGCTCGCACTGGAACCCGATGCGCAGCGCCTCCGCGGCCTGGTAGGTCGAGACAATCGGCACCCCGAAGTCCTGCTCGATGAGCGCGCGATCCGCGTCCGGCATCCGCTCCGCGCCGTAAGTGATGCAGCGTGGCCGATGCACCCTCAGTTCGTGACGGGCAGCGTGCCGGAAAACGGCGCCAATGTGGGCCCCCCAGCCGTGCACCACGTCAGGCTTCACGTCGTTCAATCGCGCGATCGTGGATTCAAAGCTGTCTACCGTCGACGCCCGACTTCGCTCCAGGTCCACGCCTCGGGGAAGCCACGAATTCGCCTCGTAGAAACGACGAATCTTGAAGGCGACGCTGTTATCCCGGGCAACCCGCATTTCGCGGTAGCCGAAGGTCCTACCCGTAAAATGAGAAATCACGCGGCGCTGGCGGTGCCCGTGCGCAAGCGCCAGAAAGAGGCTCGCGGGGTCATACGAGATCGATTTTGCGTATCCCGAAGTTCCGCTCGAGGCGATGTCGAGGACCTGCCCACTGGTGAAGCTGCGCGAGGCAAACCTGGTTCGATTATGGGCCAGATCGCTCGGAGTTATGAACGGCAAAAGCGCGAGGTCATCGGCAGTGCGGAAGTCACGCGGGTTGAGGCGCCGGGCGTCCATGGTTTCGCGATACCACGGAACGGTGTCGTATGCGTGAGCCACAATCGACCGGACGCGCGCATTCTGGATTGCGGTGATCTCGTCAAGCGAGCGAAACGGCAGTCTCGACTCGTCGCGCACGTGCCATGCGGTGAATGCGTCCCAGTAAAGGCGACGAAAGAGCGGTGCTTTGCCGCTCATGATCTATGACTGTGGATTCGTGTTCTCCGCTAGTGTAACGTTGTCCCCTGAATCTCCTGCTTTGCGCCCATATCCGAAAGGAAGCTGATGCCTCCCACGCCTGCGGAAGAAATAACCGGTTCCGCCCGCTGGAACAGAGTGCAGCGGATCGCTGGAGCACCTCACTACCTCGACAACTTTCTTGGCGAGCTGAAGCGGCGTGTTCACCTCGACCTCATCGAGAGGTGGGGTGGTCTGCCGGCGGCCGGGCGGGTTCTCAAGACCGATCTGTTCGAAGAGTCGATAGGTCCCGATGCCTATCTGACCTCGCTGGCCGCAAAGGGCGCGATGGCGGTAGGAATGGACATCTCACCATCGGTGACGCAGCGCGCGCGTGTCAGGGATGCTGCGATGGGCGCGCGTTATCTCAGCTCAGACTCGCGCGCCCTGCCCTTTGCAAACGGCTCGTTCACGCTGATCATCTGTCCGTCGACTCTCGACCATTTCTCCGACGCTCGCGACCTCGGCCGCAGCCTTCGCGAGCTGGGGCGCGTGCTGGCTCCGGAGGGGCGGATCATCGTCACACTTGATAACCGGCAGAATGTTTTTGACCCTCTGCTCCGGCTGGTGAACCGGCTGGGGTGGACGCCCTATTATCTCGGCCGCTCATACACGGTGCGGGAGCTGCGGAAAGAGCTGGAGGTGGCCGGGTTCACAGTAGAGGATACGACGGCGATTCTTCACAATCCGCGGCTTGTGGCAGTGGCGGCGGTAACGGTTGCCAGGAAGCTGCGCTGGCGTCCCTTGATGACACTCGTACAGCGTGCCTTGATCGCGGCGCAGCGCCTCGAGCATACACGGCTTCGCTACTACTTCGGAAGTTTTGTCGCAGCGGCGGCGACTCGCCGGCCCTGACTTGCAGTAATGCCTGATTCGCTGCTTCGACGAAGCCTGACGAAGATCAGGTATTACAAACAGGGAGTGCCCTGGTACGGAATGGTCCTGCGCGTATGGATCGACGCGGTATCGAAGCTCGGGCTCCGGATCGAGCCGTTTCACCTGTTCGTGGAAGGGCTGGACCGTGCCGAGCCGCCCGATTTTCCGGCAGGACTTGGGGACCTCGAGGTTTCTTTCCTCGGAAAAGACGACATGGCGGAGCTGGCACTGATGCCTGGTCGCGACCTGGCCGAAGCCGATCTTCAGGCGCGCCTCGCTTCCGGGCAAATGTGCCTGGGTGCGAGGCACCGTGGAAGCGTCGTCGCCTTCAC
>JBPCJP010000179.1:0-41329 GCA_051005175.1 Gemmatimonadaceae bacterium
CTGCCAGAATGGCGCGAAGACGCCGAAATCGGCTCAATTCCGGCAGTGTCAAGCCCTTCCGGCACCCGCAACACCTGATGATTCCCCTCAGCGACGAACACGTGACAATGCGGCCCCCGGTGATGACTTACGCCATTATCGGGGCGAATATCGCCGCCTGGCTTCTAGTGCAGGGGGGCGGGTTCAACGAGCCCGTCCTTGCCGCCAGCGTCTGCAACTACGGGATGGTCCCTGGCGAGGTAACGCGCATGGCTGCGCTCGGAACGGGCGTCCCGATTGGACCCGGCATGGCCTGCGTCATCGACAACGAGGCGATAAACAACTTCACTCCGCTGACATCCATGTTCCTGCACGGAAGCTGGATGCACCTGATCTTCAACATGCTCTACATGTGGGTGTTCGGCAACAACATCGAAGACAGCATGGGAAGCGCGAGGTTCCTTGTCTTCTACCTGATCTGCGGTCTTGCGGGATCGGCGGCGCATGTGATGGTCGATCCCGGGTCTCCAGTACCGACCGTGGGGGCATCAGGGGCGATATCGGGAGTCATGGGGGCGTACCTGATTCTCTATCCGACCATTCGTGTGAAGATGTTCATTCCTCCGCTTTTCATAATCAGGATGCGGGCGTGGTTCGTACTCATCTGGTGGATCGGCGGCCAGGTTCTCAGCGGATTGCCGGAGGTGATGGGGCTCCGGCCGGAGGTGACAGGCGGAGTCGCCTTCTGGGCACATGTCGGAGGTTTCGTGGCCGGAATGATTCTGGTGAAATTCTTCGAGAACCCGAGGATGGTGGCACAGCGGGCGGTGCCGGGGGAGTTCCGGACGGGCTGACGTCAGGCCTGCGCCGTGACCGGATCGGAGTGCATGCGGGTGCCTTCGGCGGGTGTCGGCATTCGTCTCCTGCCCATCGGCTGCGGGAAAAGCGCGCGAATGGTGGTCCCAAGCCCCGGCGCGCTTCGCGCCTCGACGCGGCCACCGTGAGCCTCGGCCATGTGCTTGACGATTGCCAGCCCGAGCCCACTTCCGCCTGATCCGCGAGCCCGCCCGCTGTCAACCCTGTACAGGCGCTCGAATATTCTCGGAAGGTGCTCAGGCAGGATTCCCTCGCCGGTATCGCGGACCCCGAGCCATACTCCCTCCGCTGTCCGTTCGCTGAAGATCGTTATCGAGCCAGCAGTCGTGTGGCGGATCGCGTTCTCGGAGAGATTTGCGATCGTCTGCCTGATGGCGGTGCGGTCTGCCTCGATCACCTTCGCACCCGGCGCGAACTCGCAGAGCAGAGCGACGCCGTTGCGCGCGGCAGCCGGACGCAGCGAGTCGAGTACATCGTCAGTTACGTCGAACAGGGGGATTGTCTCGGGCCGTGGTATCCAGCCCCCCGATTCGATCCGTGTGAGGTCCAGCATGTCGTCGATCACCCGCTGCATCCGGATGGTGCTCGAAAGGATTGCGCGCGCGAACTGCTTGCGCTCCTCTGCCGGCGGGTCGTGCTTGGCCAGCGTCGCGGCGAAACCGCTGGCGATGGTGAGTGGAGAGCAGAGCTCATGCGATACATTTGCAATGAAGTCCCGCCTTACACCCTCCAGATTCTGGAGCTGCCCCGACAATTGAGCGAGCGAGTCGGCGAGCTCACCGACTTCTCCCGGTGCAACGACTGTTGGATGATCGTCGTACTCGCGGCGGCTGAGCGCGCCCGCAATGTCCCGCAGCTGGGTCACCGGCTTCGACACGTACTGGGCGAAAAGCACGGCAAAAGCGCTACACAAAGCGTGGCGAGCAAGCCGGCGCTCACCATGTCACGTCGAGCCACGTCGAAGATTTCGTTAAGGGAAGCAAGCTCGACCCCTAGCCTCACCACGCCCCGTCCCGCGGGCACCGCGACGTAGAGCTCGCCCTCCTCGTCGCCGCCGCCTTCCTCGAGGGCTATGCCGGTTTCACCTCCGAGCGCCTCGGCAACTTCGGGCCGCATCGCGCGCTCCCCGGCCCGGCTCGCGCGCATGCGGCCAGTCGCCGCGTCGGCGACGATGATCCCTGTGCTGTCGATGAGGGTGACGCGGCCCGAAAGTGCGCGGACCGCCCGTTCAACCGTGATCTGCGGCCTGCTACCCGCGCTCCACTGAGCTCCAATCAACTGGGCACCGCGACTCAGCTCGCGGGCGCGCTCGTCCATCACGCGCTCCCTCAATTTCTTGTCGACGAGCAGAACGGTGACAGTGGTAAAGACCATTATCACGCCCAGCGCGAAGACCAGGAGCCGGTAAACAAGCTTCATTGCGCGGCAATCTTATCACTCGACAGTCGGTAGCCGAACCCGCGAACCGTCTCGATCATGTCGCCGGCTTCACCCAGTTTCGTCCTGAGCCGCTGGATGTGGACGTCGACAGTGCGGGTCTGCATATCGGGATCGGCGCCCCAGACGACCTGGAGGAGTTGCTCGCGCCCCTGTGCCAAGCCCGGGTTTGTCGCCAGAAGCAGGAGCAGCTTGTACTCTGTCGGAGTGAGGCCGATGTCGACCCCGTCGACCATGACCCGCCTTCCACCCCGGTCGATCGATATCTTCCCGATCGTCTCGACATCCCCCACCATTCGCGGGCCCTTCGATCGCCTCAGAATCGCCCCGACCCTGAGGACAAGCTCGTCGGGGTTGAACGGTTTTTGTGAGGTAGTCGTCAGCTCCGACTGAGAGGCCGCGGATCCTGTCCGAGTCCTCCCGGAGCGCCGACAGCATCAGGCATGGCGCATTCTGGGGAGCAGGGTGATTCCGGATCGCCGACAGGACGTCGAATCCCGACATGTCCGGCAGCATCAGGTCGAGGATGAGGAGGGAGATTCCGTTACCCAGGGCGGCGTCGATGGCCTCGGAGCCGGAACCCGCGGTCAGCGTCCGATAGCCTGCGGCAGTGAGATGGTACGCCACGAGAGCGACTATCTCCGGCTCGTCATCGACGATCAGGATTCGGTCAGATACGGGGTTCGATTCCACTGACATACATTAGAGGCTTATGGCTGGCGGTCAATGATCTTGTCGGGTTCATAATGCCTTTTGGTGGCTCGATCCGGCAGGGCTGCATAAATTCCACCGGCTGTATCGATGCCAATCCACGCTTCGTAACCGGAGTAAACGCTTGCAGCTCATCCCCCGTGACGCCGAGTTCTATTCATTGTTCGCTCAGGTCGCCAGCCGGATGTCCGGATCGGCAGACCTGCTTCACGAGCTCTTCAAGGACCCGTTAAAGATCGAGCAGCACGTGGCCGCCATCAAAACGCTCGAACACGAAGCGGACAACCTCACTCACGATACGATAGACAGAATCGACCGGACTTTCGTCACCCCGTTCGACCGTGAGGACATCCACGAGCTCGCGCAGCACCTCGACGAGGTCGTTGACCTGATCGACGGCTGCGCCCGTCGTGCCTCGATCTTCCACATAAAGGAATCACGCCGTCACGGGGTGATACTTTCTGAGGTTCTGCTTCGAGCCACGCAGTGCATCGAGGATGCCGTGAAGAAGATGAAGGACCCGAAGACTGTTTCCAGCGCGAACCGCCAGCTCAAGATGCTGGAGGAGGAGGGAGATTCGATGTATCACGAGGCTGTCGAGGAGCTTTTCTCGACATCGACTGATGCGATCGAAGTGATGAAGTGGAAGGAGCTTTACGACAAGATCGAGGATGCGATCGACCAGTGCGAGGACGTCGGTAACACGCTTCAGAGCATAGCTCTAAAAAACGGCTGATGGTCCTCTACTACGTCCTGGGGATCGTAGTCGTCGCACTGATCTTCGATTTCATAAACGGCTTCCACGACTCCGCAAACTCTATAGCGACGATCGTAGGAACCCGGGTCCTGAATCCACTGACCGCCGTCGTCTGGGCGGCTTTTTTCAACTTCATTGCAGCTTTCGTCTTCACGACGGCGGTGGCGCGGGCCATTGGCAACGGCCTCATAGATCTTAACATCGTCACGCCCAACGTCATTCTCGGCGGACTTCTCGGAGCGATCACCTGGAACCTGATAACCTGGTTCTACGGAATCCCGTCGAGCTCATCGCACGCGCTGATTGGCGGGTATGCAGGCGCCGCTATCTCGAAAGCCGGATTGGGCGCGCTCCTCTGGGGCCGGAAGTGGATCGAGACGCTTTCATTCATCGTGATCTCGCCACTGTTCGGAATGTTCCTTGCCTTCCTCATCATGCTTGCCCTTTTCTGGATCTTCAGAAATGCGATGCCGGCACCGGTCAATCGATTTTTCAGGAAGGGCCAGCTCGTCAGCTCAGCGCTATTCTCGCTCGCGCACGGCGGGAATGACGCGCAGAAGACGATGGGTATCATCGTCGGCCTGCTCGTTTCGGTCGAGCCATTGCTCGCGGCGGAAACGGGATGGATGAGGCATTTCTACGTTCCCGATGCGAACACGATTCCCACCTGGGTGATCCTCAGCGCGCACGCGGCGATCGCCCTAGGGACGCTCTTCGGCGGTTGGCGCATCGTGAAAACAATGGGATCGCGAATCACCAAGCTTCGCCCCATCGGGGGATTCGCTGCCGAAAGCGCGGGCGCGATCGCGATCATCATGGCGACAACGATGGGTATCCCCGTCAGCACCACGCACACGATTACAGGCGCCATCGTCGGAGTGGGAGCGACGAACCGGCTGTCCGCGGTGAGGTGGGGAGTCGCCGGCCGCATCATCTGGGCGTGGATACTGACGATTCCGGCGGCGGGCATCATCGCCGGAATTTCGTATGTCCTGCTGCGGACTTTCGTAGGACCATGAGCGAGGCCGAGAGTACAGACCCGTCGCTTTACATAAACCGCGAGCTCAGCTGGCTGGAGTTCAACGCCCGTGTGCTTTGTGAGGCGTTCGATTCGCGCAACCCGCTTCTCGAACGGCTGAAGTTCCTGTCGATCTTCAGCACCAACCTCGACGAGTTCTACATGGTGCGGGTTGCCGGCCTGCGACGCCAGCTCGCTGCCGGAATGCAGGCCCCTGCTCCCGATGGAATGTCGACCCATGAGCAGATCGAGGCAATAAAGGAGCGGGTTGCCGGCCTCATAGCTCGCCAGCAGGCCTGTCTCCACGAGGAACTCCTGCCCGCTCTAGAAACTGTCGGCGTCAAGCTGGTTCACATGGACGAGCTGTCGGCTGACGAGTTCCAGACGATCGACGAGTTCTTCGAAACGCAGGTATTTCCGGTGCTCACCCCGCTGGCGGTCGATCCGAGCCACCCGTTCCCTTACATCTCGAATCTGTCGCTCTCGCTGGCCGTCCAGCTGAAGCATCCCGAGTCAGGGGAGGAGGAATTCGCCCGGGTAAAGGTCCCCAGGAGCCTGCCGCGGTGGGTTCCTACTGGCGTCCCCCACAGGTTCGTCCCGCTGGAGGAGCTGATCACTGGCAACCTTTCATCCCTGTTTCCCGGCATGGAGGTGGCCGGCTCGAATGTCTTCCGCGTTACGCGCTACTCGGACCTCGAGCTGACACACCTGGAGGAGCCTGAAGACCTCATGGCATTGATCGAGGAACAGGTCTTCCGCAGGCGATTCGCCGAGGTCGTGCGCGTGGAGATCGAGTCGGGAACCCCGCCGGGGCTTCAGAAGCTTCTGCTCGATGAGCTGCGCGAGGACCAGGAGGACGACATCCCGTCCCTCCCGGACATCGACCTGGTCGAGACGGGTTCCCTTCTGGCACTTGGCGACCTGATGTCGCTCGCGACTCTGGACATACCGGAAGCCCGGGATCCTGCGCTGATCCCGGCGGTCCCGGTGGAGCTGCGTGACACCACCCGCTCGATATTCGACGTGATACGGGAAGGGGACATCCTCGTCCATCACCCGTACGATTCCTTCGCGGCCTCGGTCGAGCATTTCATCACGTCTGCGGCGCTCGACGAGAACGTCCTCGCGATCAAGATGACGCTCTACCGGACCACCGGCGACACTGCGATCGTGCGCGCGCTGACTCAGGCGGCCGAGCGCGGCAAGCAGGTTGTCGTGCTGATCGAGCTTCAGGCAAGGTTCGACGAAGCGAACAACATCACGTTCGCCCGCACGCTCGAAAGTTTCGGGGTGCACGTCGCATACGGACTCGGCGGACTGAAGACGCACACCAAGACGACTCTGGTGGTGCGCCGCGAAGGCGACGGAATAAGGCGGTACGCGCATGTCGGCAGCGGCAACTACAACTCGAAGACGGCGCGTGTCTACACTGACATTGGCCTGTTCACCTGCAATCCATCGATCGGTGCCGACCTCAGCGATCTCTTCAACGCGCTCACCGGGTTCTCGCGACAGCGTCTCTACCGGAAGCTCATCGTTGCGCCGGGCGACATGAGGCAGCGCTTCCGCGAAATGATTGCGCGCGAGACCGAGCACGCGGAGCAGGGCAGGGGCGGCCGGATAATCGTCAAGATGAATGCGCTCGTGGACACCGAGATGATCGAGAATCTCTACGCTGCATCGCGGGCGGGAGTGGAGATAGATCTGATCATTCGCGGCATCTGCTGCCTGCGGCCCGGAGTTCCCGGCGTCAGTGAGCGGATCAGGGTGATCAGCATTGTCGGGAGATTCCTCGAGCACTCGCGCGTGTTTTATTTCCGGAACGGCGGCGAGGAGGAGTACTACTTCGGCTCTGCCGACTGGATGCCGAGGAACTTCGACCGGAGAGTCGAGGCGATTGCGCCAGTGGACGGGGAGGTGATGCATTCACGCCTGAAGTCGCTCCTCGAGACATGCCTGGCAGACAACCGCCAGGCCTGGGAGCTGAAGAGCGACGGCTCATACGTCCAGCGGTCGCCCAAAAATGGCGCCGAGTACGTGGGACAGGCGGTGTTTCTAAGGCAGAGCTGGGGCGAAGCGGCGGCCGCTTTACGCCCCGGCTCGGCAGACACCGCGAGCCTTTCGACGTCCGGCGGCTAGTCAGTTCCTCGGCCGTCGTCGTCGGCTGTCAGCGCCACGCCGCCGGGTCCAACTATCTCCACATCCGTGCCCGCCACCTTCGCGAGCAGCCCCGACTTCCGGCTGGCTCCCCAAAGCTCGAGGCGCATCGTCGTCGCTTGCGGGGACCGTACTGCGATCAGGCGCAGGGCCCGCGACAGCCATCGCACTCGTACGTCCTCTACCGCCCCTGTATGCCCGCGGTCGAAGCCATCGGCGACACGGAGAATCGCCGCGAGCCGCAGGACGCGGTCGCGCGTCGCGGCGTTGAGCGGGCCGAAGTTGCGGTGCGACTTGCGTGGTTCCGCACCGCGGTGGTAGCGCGAGACGTTCGCGATGACTATCTGCTCCGCCGGCGTCATTCCGAGCAGCTCGGCATGCGTGATGAGATGATACGAGTGCTTGTGATGCTTGTCGTAGCTGATGTGATAGCCGATGTCGTGAAGCAGCGCTGCGTCCGCGAGTGCCTGCCTGTCTTCCTGCGTGCAGCCGAGCCGTGCGCCGATCGAATCGAACAGGCGGAGCGCGAGCTTCTGAACCTGGAGCGCATGAGGCTCCTCGAAGTGTGACCTTCGCGCGAGCTCCCAGACAGATCGCTCGCGTGCGTCTCCATGATCCGCCGTCTCGGGCTCGACCTGGGCCAGGTCGAGCAGAATTCCCTCGCGGATGCCGTAGCTCGAGACTGTGATCTCGCGCGACTCGAGGCGCGCCATCGTTTCGGCGATCACCGCAAGTCCCGCGACGATGATGTCGGCGCGCCCGGCGTTGAGGCCGGGGACTGTGAGTCGCTCGGACGGCTCGAGGGCCGCCAGACTGTCAACGAGATGCTCGAGCTCGGCGCGCGTCACGACGGTTCCGTGGACTGTGCGGGCAGTCGGCATGCCCTGCCTGGCGAGAGCCATCCCGGCGAGGTTCGTGAAGGTGCCCCCGGACCCTATCACCTGCGCACCCCGCCAGTCCTTCGCCGAGATGTCGTCGCGAAGCCGCTTCCTTACGAAGCGCCGCAATTTCTTCAGAGCTCCGGGAGTTATTCCCTTGCTGAAATACTTGTCAGTCAGCCTGATTGCGCCGAATGGAAAGGAAATGAGCCGCTCTATCAGGCCGCCCGCGCTCAGCGCGAACTCGAGCGAGCCGCCGCCGATGTCGATGATCACTGACCGGCCTGATGCGAGGTCGAAATGTGCCTGAGCACTGCGGAAACTGAGTCGTGCTTCGTCCTCGCCCTTGAGCATGACAACGTTCAGCCCTGTCTCAGCCTTGACCCTGGCAAGCCATTCGGCTCCGTTCGCCGCTTCCCTCACCGCGCTCGTGGCGACCACCCGCTTGCGTTTCGCGCCGAGCTGCGTCGCGAGGTCGGACATTCGGCTGAGCACTTCGATCGCAGCCTGTTCCGCCTCTTCGCTCAGCCGGCCCGTCAGGTGAAGGCCGGCTCCCAGTCTCGGCGCGGCTTTCATCTCGTCGACTACGCGGATGGCACCCGATGGTGAGACGTCGGCGATGATCTGCCTGATCGAGTTCGACCCGATATCGATAGCGGCGATCCGCACCGACGGTGCCTGCGTGCGCTGATCCTCGGGCGCGTGGAGGCTGAGTCGTGAAGGTTCGGGGGTCAATGCTTCTCAGTCTTCAAAGTGATGCTTGATCTGGCGGCCTTCGGCGACGTAGACGGCGTCTTCGGCGATGTTCGTCGCCAGATCGGCCACGCGCTCGAGGTTCCGGCTGACGAGAAGCATCTCGAGGGAATTTCCGATGGTTCTCGCGTCTTCCATCATGTGCGTGAGAAGAATGCGGAAAACCGATTCGTGCAGCGAGTCCACAGCGTCGTCGGCCTTGCAGACCTCGCGGCCAAGGGCCCCGTCGTTCCGCGTGAACGCATCGAGTGCGTTGCTGAGCATCTGCCGGGCGCGCCGCGCCATGTCCTCGAGCTCGGGCGTCGCTGCCACCTTTCCGCCGTGATCAGCGATCCGGATCGCCGACTCCGCGATATTTACCGCGTGGTCCCCGACCCGCTCGAGGTCGCTCGAGGCCTTTATTGTCGCAACGAGGAAGCGCAGGTCGCGGGCCATCGGCTGCTGGAGCGCAAGAAGCGAGACGGCGAGCTGCTCGACCTCGATCTCGAGAGTGTTCAGCGCCTTGTCCCCGGCGATCACCTCTTCGGCCATCGCGCGGTCGCCCTCGAGCAGCGCGTCTATCGAAAGCTCGACAAGACGCTCGGCATTTCCCGACATCTCGAGGAGCTTGCGCTTCAGCTCGGCGAGCTGCTCGTGAAAATGGCGGGGGCCGGGGTTCTGCATCGATACGGTCATCCAAACCTCCCGGTGATATAGGCTTCGGTGCGTTCTTCACGCGGGCGTGTGAACATCGTGTCCGTGCGGTCCATCTCAACGAGATGCCCAAGATAGAAGAATGCAGTCATGTCTGACAGGCGGCCTGCCTGCTGGAGATTGTGGGTGACGATCACAATGGTAAGCTCGTTCTTGAGCTCGAAGAGGAGTTCCTCGATTCTCTGGGTCGCGGCAGGGTCGAGTGCGCTAGCCGGCTCATCGAGGAGGAGAATCGACGGCTCGTTGGCGAGGGCGCGCGCGATGCACAGGCGCTGCTGCTGTCCCCCGGAGAGGCCGAGAGCGCTCGACTTGAGCCTGTCCCTGACCTCCTCCCACAGTGCGGCGCGCCTGAGCGAACCCTCGACCAGCTCGTCGAGCTCGCGTGCGGGAAGGTTGCGGTTGATCCGTGGACCGTACGCTACGTTGTCGTAGATGGACTTGGGAAAAGGGTTTGATCGCTGGAATACCATGCCCACCCGTGACCTCAGCTCCTCGACATCGACCCCGGCGGCGTAGACGTCCTCTCCCTCGAGAAGCATTCCGCCCTCGTGCCGGACGCCGAGGATGGTGTCGTTCATCCGGTTCATCGACCGCAGGAACGTTGACTTCCCGCAGCCAGACGGGCCGATGAGCGCCGTGATCGCCCGCGCCGGAAGCGCAGCGGAAATGCCGTGGAGCGCCTGCTTTTCCCCGTACCAGAATGAGAAATCGCGAGCCTCGACTCCGGGAGTTTCGCCTGTCATCCGAACCGCCCGGTCACGTAAGCCTCCGTTCTCGAGTCGCGAGGCCTCGTGAAGAGGGTCTTCGTCTCCTCGAACTCTATCAACTCGCCGGCGAGCATGAATGCCGTGCGATCCGAGACGCGGGCAGCCTGCTGCATGTTATGCGTGACGATGACGACCGCGATCGACTTCCTAAGCTCATACACAAGCTCTTCGATGGTCTGAGTTGAAAGGGGGTCGAGAGACGCGGTTGGCTCATCGAGCAGGAGCACCTGCGGCTTTGTCGCGAGGGCGCGAGCTATACACAGGCGCTGCTGTTGTCCGCCGGACAGGGCTGTGGCGCTCTCGCTGAGCCGATCCTTTACTTCCTCCCAGAGCCCGGCCCGTACGAGCGCCGACTCGACGATCTCTTTCGTCTCCCGCCGCGACGGTCTGGCGGTGAACTTCAGCCTGAGTCCCGCGGCAACGTTGTCCGTAATTGACATAGTCGGGAAAGGCGTCGGCCTTTGAAACACCATTCCGATATGCCGCCGTACGGCGATCGGGTCGCCGCCCTTGTAGATGCTCACACCGTCGAGCAGGACGTCCCCTTCGACTATTGCGCCCGATACGGTCTCGTGCATCCGGTTCAGACAGCGGAGCATCGTTGACTTGCCGCAGCCAGAGGGGCCGATAACGGCGGTCACTGCCTTGTCGGCAACTTCAACGCTGACGTTTCGCACTGCGCGCAACGATCCGAAGAAGGCGTTGAGCCGCCGGGTAGCGAGACGCGGCGTGACGGGGGTCGGCGCAATCTCAGTCGCCGCCGACAAACTTCCTCCGGGTTGCATACTTCGCGATCACGCTTATGACGAGCACCATGAATATGAGAACGAGCGCGCCGGCCCACGCCAGGGAATGTGCCGCATCATAGGGGCTGATCGCATACGCGAATATCTGAAGAGGTAGTGCCGCAATCGGCTCGCGGAGCGACGTTGACCAGAACTGGTTGCCAAGCGCCGTGAAAAGCAGTGGAGCCGTTTCCCCGGCTATTCTCGCGATCGCCACCAGCGCGCCGGTGACGATGCCCGGAAGCGCCGTACGCAGCACGATGGTAACCGACGTGCGCCATCTCGTGTAGCCGAGTGCGAGCGCGGCCTCTTTGAGCGACAGTGGCACGAGGCGGATCATCTCCTCGGTGGTTCGCGTCACGAGCGGAATCATCATCGCGCCGAGCGCGACACCTCCCGCCAGCGCGGAAAATCCGCCAAATGGCCGAACGAGAAACTCCCACGCAAAAATCCCCATTACTATCGATGGCAGGCCGTTGAGAACGTCGGACAGGAACCTCACGGTCGTTGCAAGCGGGGCCGTCTGCCTGTCTGCCAGATAAAGGCCGGCCCCGATTCCGATCGGCAGGCCGATGGCAGACGCCACACCAACGAGGATCAGCGTCCCTACGATCGCGTTCGACATCCCGCCGCCTTCCTCGCCAACCGGGTTCGGCATCTCAGTGAAAAACGCGACGTTTATCGAGCTTGCTCCCTGCTTTATCAGGTAGAGCAGGATGAAGAGGAGAGGAAGCGTCGCCATTACGGCCGCGACGTACGTGAGGCCAAGCATCAGGCTGCTCTTGGCCTGCCGCGTGCGGCGGGTCATCGCACACCTCCCTTCGTGACACGCCATACAAGCCACCGCGCGATCGCGTTGACGATCAGCGTGATGCCGAAGAGTACCGCGCCGACGGCCATCAACGCGGATAGGTGCATGTCGCTCGTCGCCTCGCTGAATTCGTTTGCGATCAGCGAGGCCATCGTATAACCGGGAGCAAAGAGCGACGCGGAGATCTCCGGCCGGTTTCCGATCAGCATCGTCACGGCCATCGTCTCGCCGAGAGCCCGGCCCAGTCCGAGAATGATCCCGCCGATGATTCCCGAGCGCGCATACGGAAGCACTGCATCGCGAATCATCTCCCAGCGGGTCGCGCCAAGCGCCAGGGCCGCGTCGCGCTGAGATTGCGGAACCGCCAGGAGAACTTCACGCGTAACAGCGGAAATGAACGGCAGGATCATGATCGCCAGGATCACTCCCGCCGCAAGCATGCTGTAGCCGTAGTTCGGGCCGCTGAAGAGCGGAATTGAGCCAAGACCGAGCGTGTCCTTGATGAACGGCGCGACGGGGTCGCGGAGCAGCGGAATCAGGAAGAAGATTCCCCAGAGTCCGTAAACGACGCTGGGAATCGCTGCGAGGAGGTCCACGACGAATCCGACGGGCTGGCGAAGCCACCTCGGCGCTATCTCTGACAGGAAGATCGAAACCCCGAGAGCCAGCGGAGTCGCGAGAATCAGCGCCAGCGTGGAGGAGACAAGCGTGCCGTAGATGGCCGGCGCCGCGCCAAACTGGCCTCGCCCCACATCCCACTGACTTCCGGTGATGAATGACAGGCCGGCTCTCGACAGCGCGGGCCATGCCGCAATCAGGATCGAGATCGCGATGATGACAAGAAGAAGCGGGATGCAAAGCGCGAACGCGGTGATCAGGAGCTGAAAGAACCTGTCACCGCGCTGCGAAGCCTTCATCGAGCGAGTCGCCGGGAGGCCGTGAATCGGGCCGCCCGGCATCTCTGCCGCTGTGCCGGTCACTGAGTCGGGCCGACCTGTATCGAATCGATACGCGCTATGAGCTGCGACGCCATCGAAACGGGCAGCGGCGCATAGTCGAGCGCCTCGGCCTGCTTCTCACCTTCCGTAAGCGCCCAGCGGAGGAAGTCCTTCAGCTTCGCACCCTTTACCGGATCGCGCTGATCCCGGTATGCGAGTATCCACGTGAATGACGTGATCGGATATACGTCAGCGCCCTGTGCGTTAACGATCGACAGGCGGTAATCCGTATCGGCGGGAAGCGATGCTGCCACTCCCGCGGCCGCGGCAGTCATCCCGGCCGGTGATGGCTCGACAAAATTGCCCGCCGCGTTCCGGATCGCTGCTGACGGGAGATTGTTCTGCTTCGCGTACGCGAGCTCGACATAACCGATAGCTCCCGGAGTCTGCTTTACCTGTCCCGCCACGCCTTCATTGCCCTTGCCGCCGAGTCCGACGGGCCATGGAACTTCCTTTCCGCGGCCGGGTCCAGCTGCCCACGAAGGGCTGACGGCAGCGAGGTAGTCGGTGAACACGAACGTTGTTCCACTTCCGTCGGTGCGATGCACGACGAGAATGTCGTCGCCCGGAAGGCTGACACCAGGATTGAGCGATGCGATGCGCTGGTCGTTCCACTTCCGGATCTTACCCGCGAAAATGTCAGCGACGACGTCGCCCGAAAGCTTGAGTGTCGTGGTGATCCCCGGAACATTGTAGGTCACCACTACCGCTCCAAGAACCGTTGGTATGTGCAGCACCGGACCCTTTGCCTTCGAGATGTCCTCATCCGACATCGGGCTGTCCGATGCGCCAAAATCCACCGTGCCCTCGCTCAGCTGGCGGATGCCCCCGCCCGAGCCGATGGACTGGTAGTTGATTCTGACGCCGGTCTGAGCCGCGTAGTCGGAGAACCACTTGGAGTAAAGCGGATAGGGGAACGTCGCGCCTGCTCCGGTGAGATCCACGGAACCGGAGCGTTGGGTTCCGTCTTTCGAATCAGAGCTGCAGGCGATTGCGGCGAGCGCTGCAGCCGCGAGCACGAAGCGTTTCAAGGAGGGCTCCTGTTAATGATTGACTGAATGCCAGCGCCTTAAAGCTATTTTGGGCGGGGAAGCCAGCCGGGCCGGCGCCGGTAACGAACGTGTCACGGCTAGTAGCGCGCCACGAAGTGGGCGAACCAGGTTCTCGCCGGCTGGACTGGTCTTCCCTCGCGCGGGACCGCCGCCTGGTAGTCGAGGGACATCGACAGCCGGCGGGAGAAATCCCAGATGACGCCTCCGACGATGAAGTCGAACGACTCGTCGGTATCGGTGTTCGTGGTGACCCGGTCGATCCTTAACAGGAGCGACAGCGGATGCGGCTGCGTGGCGGCTCCCGGTAGTGGCCTTACGCTCGCGTATGCTGAAAGGAGCGATCCGACGCTGTCGACCACCACGCGCGGCGATGCCAGAGTGTTGAGACCGTCCTCTCCTTCGTCGATCCTTGACCCGTACTGTGCCGCAACTGTCAGGCGCGGCGACGCCGATGCGGCGTGCACACCCCATCTGTCACGCCTCAGGGCGTCACCCACTGTTCCCGCCTGCCCGGCGCCGCCGTTGACGAAGCGGCTGGCGATCGCGCCCTTGTATCCCCAGGCAGTGAGCGCAACCCCGCGCATCGATGCAGGCCCCGCCGATGCCCATGGCCGGATCGTCACGCGTGTTGCGACATCCTTGAATCGATCGACCTCACGCGAGGTGTATCCCGGTCCGTTCGTGACAGTCGTGTAGATCTCGCCGAAGCCGCCGGGAAGCATGATGGTGTTGGCGAAACCGGCATCGGCTGACGAAAAGAAGCCGGCCCGCTCGGTCGGGCTGGTGCCGAGCCATCTTGGCCAGAAGGAGTCGTCGTGCTCGACAAAAACCGTCTGGAGCAGTCCAAGCCGGGCCGACGCTCGCCAGGCCTTTCCCTTGAGGAAGTCGTACTGGATATATGCGTACTTGGCGCGCAGGGACCATCCGCGGTAGTAGGAATCGCTTCCCGCAGTCGCCTGCTGGTAGAGATCCGCCGTGATGCGCACGGTTGCACGGTCGCCGGCGGGGGCGCGGAAAGTGAGATACGCGCGCTCGACATCGAACTTGTTCGCCGATCCGGCAGCGCTCTCAGTACGGTACTGATAATTCGCGAAGAGAATTCCGGAGAAGTCTACGGCCGGCGCCGGTTTGGAACTGTCAGGCCGGGCGGTAACCTGAGCTACGCCACCGGTCGGAATCAGGATGAAGAGTGCTGCGGTAAAATACGTGCGCTGCACGCGGAGCTCTCATGTATGGACGCGCGAAATATACGCGGCAACCATCCCGTTACGTTGTCGTTACGTTCAGAGATCTCCAGCGTATGAGAGAAACTTCACCCGCCCCTCGCGCTGGATGATCGCGTTGAACAGCTGTCGCGATTGACGACCCTGATCTTCCTCGAGCGAGACAGAGCATTTCGAGAGTACGGTGTTCAGGCCCTCGTGCTCGACTTTTCCGCAGGTCCAGCTCGAGACGCTCAGCCTCTGCCCGGACAGCCGGCGGACCAGGCGCCTTGCTGCCTTCAGGTTCGTCTCGGAGCTGAGAAGCCAGGCGATGTCGGGCGGGAGTTCGTAAGGCTTTCTCGTATAGATGCTCGTCGGGTAGTAAAGAAATCCGTACTCGGCGCGGCTGACAACCATTCGTGCAATCGCAGCACTGTCACCATCGGCGATCGCATCGAAGAAGCTTTCGACTAGTTCGTCGGCGCTCCTCGCGCCACCATCGAGCGCCGTAACGCGCGGGAGGCCGCGGACGAACAACGCTGCGGCCTCGGTGGGAGAGAGAATGCTGTCGACGACACCGGCGGATGCTGCCGGCTCTGGCGTTGCGGCTGCCTGCCCATCAGTGCAGGCAACCGCGATCATTGCAGCCAGCAGGGCTGGTGCGAGCCGAATCAATTGCGCGCGTAGTTCGTCCAACCCGCCCACCACTTTGGGCCTGTCGGGTCAGCCGCTCCACGGAACGCAGTCCCGGTCACGAATGCCCCGGCTTTTGTCGCGAGAGGACCGGTGAAGGCGCCAGTCCCTCCAGTTCGGGCGGCTGCCGCGGCTGAAAGGCTCCAGTCAAGGCTTCCGGGCGTTGCGGGAAGTGACGTGAATATCGACGAAGCTGTCACGCCGTTCCCGGCGACCTCTATTGCCACGGCTGCCGGATCGAGCGATCCCTGAACGGTGCTTCCCGAGGCGGCCTGAAAGACCGCGCCGTTCTCCACGAGATACAGGTTCCTGATCATCAGCGTACCGTCAGCGACTCTGTCGAGCGTGCTCTGGTCACGCAGGCTGATCGCGGCCCGCGGCCACCGCGCGACGATACCGTTCACGTAGTATCCGGCAGTTCCGCGCCGCAGCATCATGCCGATTCCGCCGGAGGTTCCATCAACGACGCCGGCACCGGTCCCGACAAGCGTGAAATTCGCGAACATCGCGTCGGTGCGCGGAAGCGAGTTTTGCCCGTTGAGGCAGTTTGCTCCGGCGCAACCATCGTTCTCGATTCCCTGCGGGTCTGACGATAAGGTTCCAGCCGCCGGTCGCGCCTCCGGTCGCACTGACTGGAACGCAATCAGGTACTGGTTGCGACCGGTGTAACCCTCGGAAGCATCGAAGTGATCGTCTCCTGATTCGTACGACACCAGATACCTGCCATTGACCGCGCCTCCGAACCACTCGAACGAATCGTCGAGCCCGTAAAGCGACTGCAGGTATGAGAGCCGCGTGCCGCTCCCTACCGCGGCGAAGGTGAAGCTGTTGAGCTCCTGGTCTGCGGCAGTGGCATATCCAGCGAACTCGACACGCACGTAACGGAGCTCACCGCTGTCGTCAGCGTTGTTGGTCCCTCCGGCGTAATTCACCTGGGGATTTGTCGTCGCGTTGGTCCCGGTGCCTTCGAGAATCGTGGGATCGGCGCGGTTCACGATGCCGTTGCCGACGATGATGAGACCTCCCCAGTCTCCGGCCTGGCGGCCCGAAGTGCGCTCAGATGTAAAAACAATCGGGCGGTCCTCGGTACCGATTGCAACGATCTTCGCTCCTCTCAGCACGAACAGCGCCGAGCCGGGAACCTCATAGTCCCCGACGATCTTCGTCCCGGGCTCGATGGTGAGCGTCGCTCCGTTTGCCACCTTGATGAAACCGGAGAGCGTATAAGTGGTTTCCGCGCGAAAGAGCCGGTTGGAGGTGATGTCCGCGGTCAGCATCGCGGATCCCTGGGGCACCGTCTCATCAGGGCCGAGGGGATCGATTTCGGAGCAGGCCAGGGCGACAGCTCCGATCATCAAGGGAAGGGAATAACGAAGTCTCATGAGTCTCGGGTTTTGACAGGGTTGAAAAAGAACACGCACCCCTAAGCAAGCAGGCGCGTGTCTCTCTCTCGCACGGTCGCGGTCACGGCCCCGTCACGATTGGCGCACCGGCCGTGTCACGGCTGCCAGTTCAACCCGAACGTGTAGACACGTCCCGCGCGGTATGACTCGCGGGTGACGCTGCCCTGAGTCTGCAGGAACGGCTCATCGAGCAGGTTGCGCCCGTCGAACTTTGCCGCAATTCCCTTCGCAACCGGAAGGCGCAAAGACAGGTCGAGTGAGTTACGCGCCGACTCGTACGTGACCGGGAGCGGCCGCTGGCTGGCTGTGACGATGCGGCGCCCGACGTGGTTGAACAGCAAGGTTGCGCTGAGGGAAGACGCCGGCGACGCGTAGGAAAGACCTGCATTCACGACCACCGGCGCCTGCCCGACCATCGCGCGTTCTTCGATTGCCACACGCGGATCGCCTCCAAGACTCACCCTGCTCTGCATGAGCGTGACGTTCGAGAACGCGGTGAACCTGCTGAGCGACTGCACGATCCTGTCGAGCCCCGTCCGTGCTTCAAGCTCGATCCCGATATTGTCTGCCCCATCCGCATTGATGAACGTCACGACGCGCGTTCCGGAGGTCGCCAGAAAAACGCGCTCGATCGGATCCTTGAATCTCTTCGCGAAGACACCGACGCTTAGCACCTCTGCCGGGCCCGGATACCACTCCCAGCGTGCGTCGAAGTTCCTGATGAGCGTCCGGCGGAGATCGGGATTCCCGAGCACATTCTCTCCTCCGATTACGTCGCGGTACTGCACCTCGGCGAGCTCCCGGTACTCCGGCCTTGCCAGAGTCTGCGTCGCGGAGAGACGAAGGTTCTGTGCTTCGGTCAGCCTGAGGTTGAAGAGCACGGACGGAAGCACGTCAGTGTAGACCGGGTTGGTGACCACGCGGCGTCCGACAGTCGGCTCGGCGGAGACTATCGTGCTCGAACGCTCGGCTCTCGCTCCGGCGACAACCTGAAGCCGATCGGAGGGGTTCAGCTCGACCATCGCATAGCCAGCGCCGATCTCATCGTTCGCGCCGTAGGAGCCGCCCTGTGAAAGCGGGACTACGCGGAACACCGTACTCGAGTCGGCGGAGTATCTGCCGTCGAATATCTCTTCGGCTGCGAGCTGTCTTGCGGCAAGGCCGAGTGTGGGAGCCTGAAGGCTGTAAACCCTGTTGCGCGCGAGTCTGTCGGTGAACCTGAAGCTGCCGCCAACTTTCACCAGATGCTGGCGGTGAGGCGGTCCGAGCTGGAGGGAGTAATCACCGCTCGTGTTGAAGCTGTGCTCGGTCAGGTCGCCGAACGTCCTGACTGCTGCCTCGCTTCCGTCGAGCCAGTATGACGCCGCGCCGTTCCCCGGATTCACCTTCACGAACTCGGAGCGGTCAGGCTCGAATCGCGAGACGCGCGAAGCGCTGAATGCCAGCTTCGCCTTCTGCCGCGCAGTGAACTGGCGCTCGGCCGCTATCTGGCTCGATGCCACCGACCGCTCGACGAATCGCAGGCGGTCGACCTCGAGCATTGCTCCGAGATTTTCGCTGAATCCCGTTTCCCGGCGCGCTTCGTTGTCTGCGGTGCGATTGTACGTGTTATTGAGCGTCAGGCGCGTCCGGTCTCCCAGCATCAGGCTTCCGTTGAGGATTCCTCCCCAGAGCACGCTCGAGCGTCCGGTCGTTCCCTCGAACCTGTCGATCTCGCGAAGTCCATCGGTCGGCTCTGCATAAGCGCGAACTTCGTTCGCGCGAATCTCCTGGTTGTACGAGTAGCTGAGAGACGCGATGTAGCCTGCCTGCGAACGGCCAATCGGTGCGCTTCCCCCGGCGGTGAGTCCGAGAGACCGGTTGGCGGCTCCGCTTCTCGAGAGCGGGGTCCACGCATTCCTGAAGGACGAGACGACCGCGTTTGTCTCCTGCTGCGACTGCGTACCGTCGAATCTCCCTTTCGAGTCGAGCCCCGGGGGCAGGCGCCGTTCACTTCCAGCGTAGCCGAGCCACTCGAGACCCAGTGATGGCGGCGCGACCTGAGAGCGTGTTGTCACCGCATCGTTGAAGCCCATCGCTGACGAAATCTGGAACTCGTTCCGCAGCGGAAATTCACGGGTCTGGATATCGACTTGCGCCCCGCTGAAGTCTCCCGGCTGGTCAGGCGTAAAATTCTTCGATGTCGTGACTGATTGAAGAAGCGCAGACGGAAAGAGATCGAGAGGGACAAGTCTCCGCTCGGGTTCGGGACTCGGGATTCTCGCGCCGTTGAGAGAGGTCGTCGTGTATCGCTCGCCCAGTCCGCGGACTACGACGTATCTCCCATCCTGAACCGTGACGCCGCTCACCCGCTGCATGGCCTGCGCTGCATCGCCATCGGGACTCTTCGTTATCTGCTCGCGGGTCACCGCATTGACGACACCGGTGGCCGTGCGCTGCCTGTCGAGCGCCTCGGAGACGGTGCCTCTCTCGCTCGATGCGGTGACGACCTGAGTCGTGAGCGAAACTGTCACCGGATCGAGCGTAATGTCCTGTTGAATAGTCTGACCGGGCGAAACCAGGATGCCCGTCACGGTTTTCGCGGCGAACCCCAGCCGGCGGAGGTGAATTGTGACGGTTCCCGGAGCGACCCCGTTGAGGGTGAAGCGCCCCTCGAGCCCTGAAGCAGTTCCCGTGCTGGTGCCTACTATCTGAATACCGACATCCGCGAGCCCGTTGCCGGTGCGCGCGTCGACGACCTTCCCGGTGATTCGCGCGGCGGCGGGGGCTGCCTGCTGCGCCTGAATTTCGGCGTTCGCGAAGAACGTCGTGAATACGATCAGAAGGAACGCGAATGCGAGCCGAGGATGCGTGACGAACGACAAATTGTCACTCCTGTTTGAAGAGCAGAATTGAGAGCGGCGTTTACCGCTCCCGTGATTCTGTCCCCGGCGTGTTTCGGATCCGGCAATGGTACTGCAACGACGGTGTAACGATCCGGCCGCTTCAGGAAGGGAAGAATGCGCTGATTGTCGTTCCGCGGCCGGGCTCGCTCTCGACCTTGACGCTGCCGCCGTGAGCATCGATCAGGTGCTTCACGATTGCCAGCCCGAGACCGGTTCCCCCCTCGTGTCTCGCGCGTCCCGAATCCACCCTGTAGAACCGCTCGAAGATGCGGGTGAGATGCAGAGGGGCGATCCCCGCACCGGTGTCGCGGACGCCGACCCATGTGCCCTTTGCATCTGGCGTCGCGAAAATGATTACGCTGCCGCGGTCGGTGTGCCTCAGGGCATTGTCGACAAGGTTCGACAGAACCTGCCGCACGGCCGTGCGGTCCGCGACGATCTTTTCCGAGCCGGTGTCGATCGTCACCCCCAGAGCGAGGCCGCGTGACTCGGCGGCGCCCGCGTAGGTGGCCGCAACCTCGGCGGCAACTTCGCGCAGGTCGACGTCGCTGCTGCGGGGTGTCCAGTTACCGGATTCCAGTCGCGACAGGTCGAGCAGGTCGTCGACGATGCGTCTCATCCGTTCCGTGTTCGAGTGAATCGTGGATGCGAACTGGCGTCGCGTTTCTTCGGGCACGTCGTCGTCGGCCAGAGTCTCCGCGAAACCCGCTATCACCGTAAGCGGAGTCTTCAGCTCGTGAGAAACGTTGGCGACAAAATCTCGCCGCACAGTCTCCAGCCTGCGAACCCGGGTGAGATCGAAGAGCGCGACGAGAATTCCGCTCCCCGGAAGCAATGGCCGCGCGATGAGCGACACTGTTCTGTCCCCGATCTCCGTCTCGATCGGATCCGTTGCGTCTCCGGCAAGTGCTGAGTCGATCGCGCGCATCAATTCCCGCGATCGTGGCAGGAGGTCGGCGGAGAACGGGACCTGTCCAGCTGTGCCGAGGATTCCCCTTGCGGCAGCGTTCATGCGCGTGACGCGACGGCCTGCGTCGACGGTCACGACGCCTTCATCCAGCGCCTCGATGAGGCTGCCGAGCAGAACCTCCTCATGCCTCAATGCCTTGACGCGGGAGGCGAGATGTTCAGCCAGTCGTCCAAGCGCCGAAGCAAGGTCGTTGAGCTCTCCGGGGGCACTGAGCGGAGGTCGGGTAGACATGTCGCCCCCTGCCAGTCCCTGCGCCACATCTGTCATCTCGCGGATGCTCGGCGTGAGACGGCCGGCGACGAAGGTCGACAGGGCGAGCGCCGCGACGGCGGCTGCGGCGCCCGGCAGGAACACCCCCCTCAGCGAAGCGTCCTCGTCGAAGGCGAGGACGAAGATTATCACGAGCGCGACTACCGCCAGCGAATGCCACTGGAGCCGCGCGCGCAAACTCATCTGGCGGCCGCGGAGTCCGATTTCATCCGGTAGCCGAAGCCGCGGACAGTCTCGATGGCGTCTCCGGCGGGCCCAAGCTTCGTGCGGAGCCGCTGAACGTGCATATCGACGGTTCGTGTCTGTATGTCAGGCGCCGCATCCCAGACGGCCTGCAGGAGGTTCGATCGCGCCTGCACCCGGCCGCGTCTCTCGGCGAGCAGAATCAGCAGGCGGTATTCGGTCGGCGTGAGGTCCACCGGCTTGCCGTTAACTTCGACTGAATGTGCCGACCGGTTCACAGTGATGTCACCGATACGCAGGAGGTCGTCGCGTGCTCCCGGCGTTCCCATCCTTCTCAGGATCGCTTGCACCCTGAGCACGAGCTCGGCGGGACTGAAGGGTTTCGTCAGGTAATCGTCGGCCCCGAGAGAAAGACCGCGCAGCCGGTCTGGTTCTTCGTTGCGCGCTGTGAGCATGAGGACGCCGATGCCCCTGGTCGTCTCGTTGCGGCGCAGGGCTTCGAGAATGTCGAAGCCCGAGAGGCCGGGAAGCATGAGGTCGAGAACTATCAGGGACGGAAGTTCCCGCTTCGCCTGCTCGAGCGCCTCCGCGCCGTTCGTCGCGGTTGAAACCTTGAAGCCCGCTTTTGCGAGATGAAACGCGACGAGCGCGACGATATCCGCTTCGTCGTCGACTACGAGCACTCTATCGGCTGACGGAACGGGCTGATCCATGAGTCAAACATCGCCGGGCTGCGACCGAACGGTCAACTTGGGACGTGTCACGAAGTCGTTACACGGGCTCGCAGGGCATCCCGCCGCCCGATAGCTTTGGGATGTCGGAGAATCCGACCCTGACCTTTCGACATGGATTGCCGTTGAAGCTCGCGAAGTATCTCACAATCGTCCTGTTGGCAGGCTGCGCCAGCGTTCCGGGATCGCCCGGAGCTGGCTCCGGCCCCTCATCGATTGACCTTGTGGTCCTCAGCACGACGGATGTGCATGGCCGGATTCGCGGCTGGGACTATTACGCCGATTCATCGGAATCCGGCCGCGGCCTTTCGAGAGCGGCGACGGTTGTCGACTCAGTGCGCGCCGCGAATCCAGGACGCGTCATACTCGTCGACGCGGGGGACCTGCTGCAGGGAAATCCTTTCGCTTATGTCGCGATGCGCCAGTTCAACAACGCGCCGAACCCGATAATCGCCGCCATGAACTCGCTCGGCTACGATGCGATGGCGATAGGAAATCACGAGTACAACTACGGCGTCCCGTATCTGGAGAAGGCAGTCGCCGAAGCGACGTTCCCGATGCTCTCAGCGAACACCTACAAGCTTGACGGGACTCACAAGTTCCGGGCGTGGACGATCGTCGAGCGCGAGGGAGTGAAGGTCGGGATAATCGGGGCGACCACGCCGGGAGTCATGGTGTGGGACGCCGAGAACGTGCGGGGGAGGGTGCAGCTCGGCGACATCGTGGAGGGAGTCAGGAAGGCGGTCGATGAGGTTCGCGCGGCCGGCGCCGATGTCGTAGTAGTCACCGCGCACGCGGGATTCGACGAGCCGGCGAGCTACGACACTGTCTCGACTGGCCTTCCGAGCGAAAATGTCTCTGCCCGGATGGCGGCTGAGATCCCCGGCATCGACCTGATCGTTTACGGACACACGCACAAGGAACAGAAAGGCGTAAGCATCGGATCGACTCTGCTCGTTCAGCCGAAGAACTGGGCGACAAGCGTAGGCGTCGCGCACCTCAGCCTGACGCGGGCTGCGGGTCGGTGGAAGGTGACGTCGTCGAGAGGCGAAACGATCCCTGTCGCCGGCCGCGCGGAGAGCCGGGCAATTCTCGCAATATCGGAGACAGTCCACACCGCGACAGTCAGCTACGTCAATACCGTAATCGGGACCACACCTGTTGCCTGGGCCGGCGACTCAGCGCGGCTTCGAGATACGCCGCTCGTGGATCTCATACTCGAGGTGCAGCGCAAGGCGACCGGCGCCGATCTCTCATCGACTGCTGCCTTCACGCTCGGCGCGAGACTGGATTCGGGAAACATCACGGTCGCTCAGATGGCGCAGCTATACCCTTACGACAATACGCTCAGAGCGATCCGGATCAGCGGGAAGCAGCTGAAGGATTACCTCGAGTACAGCAGCCGCTATTACACGGGTGCCGAAGGTGGAGCGCCGGTCACTGATCCCAGCGTTCCCGGCTACAACTTCGACATGATTGCGGGCGCGGATTACACCCTTGACCTGACGCGGCCGGTCGGATCGCGCGTCGGCGCACTTGCCGTAAAGGGAAGGCCGGTCGCTGAAACCGACGCCTTCACGCTCGCCCTGAACAATTACCGCCAGTCGGGAGGCGGGGGCTTCGCGATGATCAAGGACGCGCCCGTGGTTTACGACAAGCAGGAGGAGCTGCGGGAGCTTCTGATCGAGGAAGTAAAGCGAATGAAAGTCATAAGGCCGGAAGACTACTTCACGCAGAACTGGCGGCTTGTGTATCCCGGCGCGCCGGTGATAAGGCCTGCCGGGCTCAGCCCTGGATCCTCCCGCCTTCGGATCATCGCTACCAACGACTTCCACGGAGCGCTCGAACCGAAGGCCGATGCGAACGGCGTTGTGCGCGGGGGCGCCGCGCACGTCGCGACGATGATCGAGAGGGCGAAGGCAGAATGCGCTCCCGCTTGCGAGACGATTCTTCTCGACGGTGGCGACCTTTTTCAGGGAACCATGGTTTCCAACCTGGCTTTCGGCCGCCCGGTCGTCGATTTCTACAACAGGATGGGATATGTGGCTGCCGCCGTCGGCAACCATGAGTTCGACTGGGGGCAGGACACCCTCCGCGCACGCATGCGCGGTGCAAGATTCGCATTCCTCGGTGCGAATGTCCGCGACACGCGCGGCGCCGATATCGCCTGGATTCGCGACGACACACTCGTGACCCGCGGCAACACGAGAATCGGGGTGATCGGGATAGCGGGGGAGCGGACGATAGTCAGCTCAATGCCGCAGGACGTCAGCGGACTCAGGATAGCCGACGCTGCGCCCGTCATCGATGCTCGAGCGCGAGCTTTGCGGGCGCGCGGCGCGGACGTGATCATCGTCATCGCCCACGACGGAGGATTCTGCAGTGCCAGCGGCACCGCCGGCTGTACCGGCGAGATCTTCCGCACGGCCGCGAAGATCACGGAAAAAGTTGACGCGATAGTCAGCGGGCACACGCACAGCGCTATCAATTTCTCCGTCAACGGAATCCCGATTGTGCAGGCCCGCTCTCGCGGCCAGGCCATTGCCGTTCTCGATATTCCCCTGGAGGGCGGAAAGCCATCCGGAGAGGCGGCCGGCGACGTTCGCTCCGTGATAGCGACAGAGGTTCCGGCTCACCCGGCGATCGATTCGATAGTCAGAAGGGCAAGCGCAGCCGTCGCGGCTACCGTCAACCGCAATGTTGCCCGCCTCGCCGCGCCGCTCCCCCGCAGTGGAAATCAATACCCGCTCGGCAACCTCATCGCCGACGCGCAGCGAGTGATAGGCAAGGGGGATCTCGGTGTCATGAACAACGGAGGCATCAGGGCGGGACTGCCGGCAGGCACCGTGACGTACGGTGACCTCTTCGAGGTTCATCCTTTCGGCAACCGCCTTTATCGCGTGAGGATGAACGGCGCCCAGGTTCGCGAGTACCTCGAGCAGATAGTCGCGCGCGACAATCTGCGCGAGCACGTTAGCGGCGCGACAATCGGCTACAATCCCGGGCTTCCGAAAGGCGAGCGCATTGTCTCGATACGATTGCCTGCCGGGCGCACGCTCTCGGATGGCTCGACCTACAGCGTGATAATGAATGAGTTCATGGCCGTCGGAGGCGGGGAGGGCGTCAACGTTCCCGACGGCGCAGAAGTTACCGCCCTGGACATTCTCGATCTCGACGCCCTGATCGACTACTTCCGACGCCTCCCATCACCGCTGGCGGTACCGGCAGAGAACCGCTTTTTCATCACACAGTGATACCCACACCCGATCGGCTGAGACGCCTTCCCAAGGCGGAGCTCCACTGCCACCTGGACGGGTCGGTGCGACCCGCGACACTGATCGACCTCGGGCGCGAACACGGCATCAAAATGCCGCGCGACTCGGCCGATTCACTCCGGGACTACATGCTCGTGAGCGACGCGAAGTCGCTGGAGGACTACCTCCAGCGTTTCGAGGTGACGGTCTCGGTAATGCAGTCCGCCGACGCGATCGAGAGAATTGCATACGAACTCGGTGAAGACGCAGCGGCCGAGGGTGTCAGGTACATCGAGGTTCGCAACGCGCCGATACTCAACAGTCGCGGCGGCCTCGAGCTCGGAGAGGCGCTCGAGGCGCAGATCCGCGGCCTCGAGCGGGCAGAGCGTGATCACGGAATCATCGCCCGCTCGATCGTCTGCTCGCTTCGCCAGCTTCCTCCTGAGACTTCACTCGAGCTCGCGCAACTCGCCGTTGCATACAGGGACAAGGGGGTCGTGGCGTTCGACCTGGCGGGAGGAGAACTCGGATATCCCGCTTCGCATCACGCGGAGGCATTCGCCTACGCGAGGAAGCACAACCTCGCGGTGACGGTCCACGCCGGCGAAGGTGACGGTGCGCGCTCGGTTCGCGACGCGGTGCATGCCTGCGGTGCCCACCGGCTGGGTCACGCCACACGTCTGATCGAGGACCCCGGCCTCACTCAATATGTGAACGACAGGCGGATCGGACTCGAGATCTGTCTCACGTCGAACGTTCAGACACATGCAGCAAAGTCGTATGAGACACACCCGCTGCGCGAGTACTTCGACCGCGGCATGAACCTGACCCTCAACACTGACAACCGGTTGATGAGCGGGACGACTCTGACAGACGAGTACGTGTGTGCCGCCCGGCATCTCGACTTTTCAATGGACGAGCTCTGCACGCTCGCCCTCAACGGATTCGAGTCGGCGTTTCTTCCATGGGAACAGCGAGTGAAGCTCCTGGAAGAAGTGTCACGAGAGATGCAGGCAGTCGCTTCAGAAGCCGCATGACCGCTCCCTACGGCCGCGACGCCGCGCTCAGAACAGCTGACGCCATAAGGCAGCGCATCGGCTCGCACAGTCCTGAAATCGGAATCGTTCTCGGCTCAGGCCTCGGCGGGCTCGCGGAGGAGATCGAGCACGCGGTGCGGGTTCCGTTCTCTGAAGTGCCGGGATTTCCCGCCGCGACGATCCCCGGTCACGCCGGTGCACTCGTCGCGGGCACGCTCGGAGGGCGCCGCATTCTGGCACTGGCCGGCCGCTTTCATATGTATGAGGGGCATCCGCCCCAGCTCGCAGCATTCCCCGTCAGGGTCATGCATGCGCTTGGCGCGACGATCTATTTCGCCTCGAATGCGGCAGGCGGAATCAGGCGTGACCTCGCTCCGGGGGACCTGATGATAATCGAGGACCACATCAACCTGACCGGGCAGAATCCCCTCACGGGACACGTGGAGCAGGGTGACGAGCGATTTCCCGACATGACCGCACCTTACGATTCAGAGCTGCGCGACCTGCTCAAGGCATCGGCCACCAGGACTGGAATCGATGTAAAGGAGGGTGTCTACGCCTGGCTCCCGGGACCGTCGTTCGAGACGCGCGCAGAAGTGAGGATGCTGGAGCGCCTCGGCGCAGATGCGGTCGGGATGTCGACTGTTCCCGAAGTGATAGTCGCGCGCGCAATGGGAATGCGCGCGGCAGGAGTGAGCTGCATCGCGAATGCGGCTTCAGGCGTCACCGGTGAGCCGGTTCTTCACACAGATGTGCTCGAGGTAACTGCGCGCGCAGCCCGCGGTTTTCAGGCCCTCGTAAGGGATTTTGTCGAGTCGCTGCCGCCCGCAAAATGATTCAGCGGGCCGTGGCCACTGCCAAGGCCCGGCGCTGTCCTTATCGCTTCATTTACATAGTCGGTCGCGGTTGCGACCGCCTCCCTGAGATCAGCGCCACCCGCCAGTAACGCCGCTATTGCCGCCGACAGCGTGCACCCGGTTCCATGCGTGCTCGTCGTCTCGATACGAGTGTGCCTGAACTCGGTAACCTCGCCATCGTAAAGCAGATCGATGACGACTGAACTGTCGTCCCCGCGGACGTGCCCTCCCTTCACGAGAACGGCTCGCGCTCCCATGGCGAGAATCGATTCCGCGGCGCGTTGCATGCCCGCGAGGTCGGCGACGGCAAACCCGGCCAGCACCGCCGCCTCATCAGCATTCGGCGTGACCAGCTCGGCGAGCGGAACGAGCTCCGACCTTATCGCGGCGACCGCATCGTCCTCTATGAGCAGGTCGCCAGAGGTCGCTACCATCACCGGATCGAGCACGTAATGCGGAAGCTTGAATTGCCGGATCGAGTCAGCTACGGCAGCAACCGTTTCCGCGCTGCCCAGCATTCCCGTTTTCACCGCCGAGGGCGCGAGGTCTGACGCAACGGCCTTTATCTGGGCGCGCAGCAGATTCACCGGGACGGACTCCCACTCGCTGACACCGAGTGTGTTCTGCGCCGTGATTGCCGTAATTGCGGATGTCCCGAAGATTCCGAACCTGTGGAACGTCTTGAGATCTGCCTGGATTCCGGCGCCCCCGCCGGAATCGGAGCCCGCGATAGTCAGCGCCACTAGCATGCTTCAATATGCACGCGAGCCCCACCGCCTGAACGCGGTGGGGCTCGCCGGAATGAATGGATCTGGGCGATTACCGCCTTGGGGCAGGGAGCGACCTGAGCCGTGATACGAACGAGCCGTAATTCGCGGAGTTGGCTGTAAGGTTGTTCCGCTGCGCTGTCGGTAGCGAGTTGATTGAAGCCTGCGCCGCCGCGATCCGGTCTTCCTCGAGCGGGTGAGTTGCGAACCAGGCCTCCACTCCAGCGGGGCGTGTTCTACGCTCGGCGATGAGCTTCTGGAACATCGTCACGATGCCCTGCGGGCTGATGTTTGCGCGGACGGTGTTTGCAATCGCTTCCTGATCCGCCTCGAGCTCATCCTGCCGGCTGAATCGCGCGAAGATTGCGCCCCCAGCGATGTTGATGCCGGCCTGTGCCACACCGCTGCCGCAGATGTTGGTGAGCACGCATGCCAGTGTCACACCGACATTTGCCCCCTGTGCCTTCTCCATCTGCTCGATGCTGTGGCGCCGCACGACGTGACCGATCTCGTGTCCGAGAACGCCGGCAAGCTCGTCCATTCGCGTCGTCCGCTCGATGAGTCCGCGGTTGACGTAGATGAAGCCGCCGGGAACGGCGAACGCATTGACCTCGCGGCTGTCGACGACGTAAAAACGCCAGTTGAGGTCGGCTCGGCTGGTTCTGCTGGCGATCTGATTGCCAAGCAGATTTATGTAGCGGTTGATTTCGGGGTCGCCTACAATCGGCAGCTGGGAATTAATCTGCCGGGCGTAATCCTCGCCCATCTGAACTTCCTGCTGCTGGGAAATACCGCAGGCAGCCAGTGTCATCGTAAGCGCCAGGGGCGCAAAAATTCGTCTCATCAGGACTCCCACGGTAGATTGCTTTCCGCTTTAGAAGGCAAGTCCCATTCCATCCACCGACAGCCCGACGAGATTGAAACTTCTGACCCTGGCGCGGGACCTGAAGCGCCGGAAATCGAGGGAGAAACAGGCACTCTTCGTCGCCGAAGGGGTAAGATCTGTCGAAGAGCTTCTTTCCTCGGCAGTGAAGGTGAGAGGCGTGCTCGTTGCGCCCCAGCTTGACGGTGCGGAGCGCGGCGCAGCGCTTCGCGAGCGCATCGCTCAATCGGGTCATGAGATTGCCGCCGTGACCGAGGCGGAATTCAGGAGCGCAGCCGGGACTGATTCGCCGCAGGGTGTCCTCGCGATCGGTGAGATTCCCGGACACTCGCTCGCCGATCTCCCCGTCAGCGGCGGCATCCGGATGCTTGTTCTCGACGGGGTCCAGGATCCTGGCAACACGGGAACAATCCTGCGGACCGCAGCCGCCCTCGGCGTAGATGCGACAGTGTCGCTGCCCGGAACAGTCGATCTCTGGAATCCGAAGGTCGTGCGCGGAGCGATGGGTGCGAGCTTCCGTCATCCAGTCATTCAGGTCCCCGTCGAAGAGTTGCTCTCGTTCACGAGCGCGAGCGCAATCGACCTGTGGGGCGCCGATACCGAAGGCGATCCGGTGGATGCCGCAGCGCCGCCGGCGCGCCTCGCCCTTGCCGTCGGAAACGAGGGCGCGGGCTTGTCGTCCTTTCTGCGTGAGCGGGTGACACGGCTCGTGAGCCTGCCGATCACCGGCGCGGTTGAATCGCTGAATGTCGCGGTGGCCGCCGGGATTCTCCTTTATCATTTGAGGAAATGACTACACTCTGGGCGATCTACAGCTTCCTCGTGGGAGCCTGCTTCGGATCGTTTCTCAACGTTTGCATATCGCGCTGGCCCGACGGACTGTCTGTCGTCAGGCCGCGCTCGCGTTGCCCGAAATGCGAGAGGCAGATAACGGCCGCGGAGAACATTCCGGTGTTCAGCTGGATCGCGCTTCGTGGTCGCTGCAGGGGTTGCCGGAATCCGATCTCGTTCCAGTACCCGCTGGTCGAGATCCTGGTCGGGCTTGTATGGATGTTCAGCTATCTCCATTACGGCCTCTCGTTCACCGGAGCGCGGGTCGCCATGCTCGCGACGGTTCTCCTCGGAATCGCGATCACCGACGCCAAGCGCTACCTGATCCCCGACGGGTTCACCGTCTTCGGGCTCATATGGGTCATTGTCACTGCGCTGATGGGGCTCTTTATCGCGGAGTCAGCCCCATTTGCCGGAGCTTATGACGCAATTCTCGGTGCCTGCGTCGGAGCCGGTGCAATCGCGATCGCCGGCTGGCTCGGAGAGGTGATCCTGAAGGGGCTGGGACGGGAGGAAACGGAAGCGATGGGTTTCGGCGACGTCACCCTGATGGCTGTGGTCGGAGCAGCGGTGGGACCGCATCGCGCGCTGATGACGATTTTTCTCGGAGCCGTGCTTGCGACTGTCGTATTCATTCCGCTCGTCGTCCCCGTGGCGTGGATGAGGGCGAAGCGCAAAGGAATCCCGTTCGAGAAGCCGCTGGTTCCGTTCGGCGTTTTTCTTGCGCCTGCGGCGGTCATCGCGTTGCTTTGGGGCGAACGAATCATCGCCGCATACACAAGCTATTCCGGTCTCTGATGACTCACTCATTTCTCGATACGAGCTCGACCTTCGTCGGCCATCGCATGCATACCCGCAAGCGGTTGCGACTCATCAGCGGTCTGGCGGTGACCGCACTCGTGCTGGCTGGCTGTCGCGACAGGGCCGAAGAGCCGGCCGGGCCGTACGGGCGCCAGGTTGCCGAGGCAGTGCCGGCTATCGAGAAAGCTGTGGGACTCAAGTTCAAGACCCCGCCGAAAATCGAGGCCAGGTCGAAGGCGCAGGTGCGCGCGTTCGTCACTGCGCAGATCACGGATTCCCTGGCGGCGCGCACGTTTGCGGGAATGACCGCCGCTTACAAACAGCTCGGGATGATTCCCGATACGATGGATCTCAAGAGTTTCCTGATCGACCTGCTCGAGGAGCAGATAGTCGGCTACTACGATCCGAAGACGAAGGTGCTCTACGTGGTGAGCGACGCGCCGAAGGAGGCGGTAGGCATTACCATCACGCACGAGCTCGTTCACGCGCTGCAGGACCAGTACATAAGTCTCGACTCGATGCAGAAGATCGAGGGCCAGAACGACCGACAGTCAGCGGCTCAGGCGGTGTTCGAGGGGCAGGCGGTTTTCGAGCAGATCGCAGTGATGACCCAGGGCAGCGGCATGGCCATGAACATGCCGGGCGGATGGGACAGGATTCGCGACATGATCCGCGACAATCAGGCATCGATGCCGGTTTTTGCGCGCGCACCGACCGTGATCCAGGAAACCCTCATCTTCCCCTACCTGAGCGGCGCCGAATTCGTGCGGAACTTCAAGGAGAGAAATCCCGGGAAGTCGCTCTATGATGACATGCCCGTCTCGACTGAGCAGGTGTTGCATCCGAGATCTTTCTTCGGGGAGAACCGCGATATGCCGACCGCGGTGACGCTGCCGCCGCTAACGGGAGTCTCGAAGACATACGAGAACACTCTTGGCGAATTCGAGGTAAGGCTGTTCCTCTTCGAGCATCTGAGGGACCAGAACGACGCGGTCCAGGGAGCGCGCGGGTGGGATGGTGACCGTTACGCTCTGTTCAACACGGGTGGCGGACAGGGAATAGCGTGGGTCTCGGTCTGGGACTCCCCGGCCGAAGCCTCAGAGTTCTACGACCTTCTCGGCAAGGTTGCGTCGCGGCGGTACGTCTCGAGCACCACTTCGCCGGCTGGCTCGGTAACGCGGACGTACAGCGGCCTCGGCCGGACTGTGCAGATATCCACCGATGAGGTCGGCGGACGGCCCGCAGTGCTGTGGGTCGATGTTCCCGCGGGAGCGAGCACGGCTGTGTTGAACCTGGGCGAGGTGACCTTCCAGCAGTGACGCTCGCTAGGTCGGGAAGATTCTCGCCACGAAGAATGTAAAGAGCCCGACCAGCGAGCCGAGAAGATAACCGCTCACGATTATCATCTTGAGCTCCTTGTCTATCACGGCTCGCAGCAGCTCCTCCACTCTCTCGACGCTGAAGGCCATCACCTTGCGCTCGACCATCGACTGAACGTCGAGCCGCTGCACGAGCGATGGAAGCTGCGTGTGAATCCAGTCCCAGATAAGCGGGGCAGTGGAGTGCGCGAGCTTCCGCGCTGCCTCCGGATCAGTCTGCGCGGTTCTCGCGACATCCTCGATTATCTCGGAGATCGGCTTCTGGAGGTAGGCAAGGAGGGCGTCGTGAATCGTCTTGCTTATCTCCTCGCGGATTATCGGCTCGTCGAGCAGTACGACGAGCTGCTCCACTCCGTCTGTCTCGATGGCGTCGAGCGCCGCTTCCATTTTCCGCTCGCTCATCATGAGCTTCGCCATCACCCGCTCGTGAAACTTGAGATCCTCCACGAACCTGTTGAAAAGTCCATGAAGCGCTGACCGGAGCTTGATCCGGGTGGTAGGCTGGCCGAGGAAGGAGCCGAGTTTGCCCATGGCGACTGGCAGGTAGGAGCTCATCGCCCCTTCCATGGCGCTCACGACCTGGGGCGGCACCTTGTCGATGAGGGGCTGGCGGGACACGATGATTCCGTCGATCACCTCGACCAGCTTATGCTCGAATGCTTTCCTGAGCTCCGGCCGCGCCAGCTCCTCGTGCAGGTCTGCGGGAGTGACGAGGCGCTCGCCGACGGTCCTGCCCAGGCTCTTTGCGAGACGCGCCTGGTTCTTTGGAATCGCCCCCTGAATCCCGAACCGCCGCTGCTTTGGATTGAACAGCAGCCATACCGCGATCGTATTGGTGATGCCACCCGCCATCATGCCGCTCACCACGCTGACGGTGAGACCGAGCCAGATGCTGGCTTCCTGCGCTTGCACGAGCGTCAGTCCCTTGAGACCTGAGTTGTTTCGTCAGTGCGTACCTTTCTGCGCGGGCTCGATCTCTTCGGCTCGGGCGAATCGGCGAGTATTGTTTCTGGTTTCTGCAGAAGCATGATGTGCAGGACTTCGTCCATCGTCGAGACGAACGTGAACGCCATGTGTCCGCGGACCTCGTCGGGAATATCGCGGAGGTCCTTTTCGTTCGAGGCCGGCATGACGATCTGCCGCAGGCCGACGCGATATGCCGCCAGCACCTTCTCCTTCACGCCGCCGATCTCGAGGACTTTGCCACGCAGCGTAACTTCCCCCGTGATGGAGGCATCGCGACGCACTGGACGCGAGCTGAGGATCGAAGCGATCGCGAGAGTTATCGCGGCTCCGGCGCTCGGCCCGTCCTTGGGGATCGCACCGGCCGGGAAATGAACGTGGATGTCGGTCTCGCGAAACTCCTGGGGCGGGATGCCGAGGAGGTCGGCTCGCGACCTGACGTATGAGTATGCGGCGTCGACTGACTCGCGCATCACGCTGCCCAGCTGTCCTGTAACCGTGAGCTTTCCGGTTCCTGACATCCTGAGCGCCTCGATCAGCATGAGATCGCCACCGGTTGAGGTCCACGCCAGGCCCGTGACGGCGCCGATTTCCGGCTCCTGGTCCGCCGACTCCAGCGTGAACCGCGGATTCCCGAGCACATCGATGACCCGGGCGGTGTCGACGACCCACGCCCCCTGCTCCCCTTCGGCTTTCCTGCGCGCGCGGCGCCGCATCAGGGCGGCGACGTCGCGCTCGAAGTTCCTGAGCCCGGCCTCCCGCGAGTAGCGGCTCGATATGAAGCTCAGGACTTCGTCAGTGAACTGAAGGTCCTTGTCTGTAATGCCATGCTCCTCGAACAGCCGCGGCAGGATGTAGCGCCACGCGATCTCCACCTTCTCCTCGACCGTGTAGCCGGAGATCCTGATGATCTCCATCCGGTCACGCAAAGGCGCGGGTATGTCGAAAACGTTGTTGGCCGTGCAGATGAAAAGAACCTGCGAGAGGTCGAAGGGAACGTTCAGGTAGTGATCGACAAAGCTGCTGTTCTGCGATGGATCGAGCACCTCCAGCATCGCCGATGTCGGATCTCCCGAAGGTCCCCCGCCCGACATCTTGTCTATTTCGTCGATCATGAAGACCGCATCCATCACCTGCACGCGCCGGAGCGCCTGGATCAGGAGGCCCGGCATCGCGCCCACGTAGGTGCGACGGTGTCCCCGCACTTCGGCCTCGTCCCTGACACCGCCCACGGAGATGCGGTAGAACTCCCGCCCGATCGCCGTCGCGATGGCTTCGCCCAGCGAAGTCTTGCCGGTGCCCGGCGGCCCCGCGAAGCAGAGGATCGGCCCGTGCGGATCGTTGCCGCGAAGCTTCCGCACGGCAAGGAACTCGATGATCCTGTCCTTTGCCTCGCGGAGACCGTAGTGCCTGTCGTCGAGCGCTTTCTCGACCGTGCCGAGATCGATGTCATCTTTTCCCGACCGCTTCTCCCACGGCAGCGCGAGGAGCCAGTCGAGGTATGTGCGGATTACCTGGTACTCGCTTGACGCGGGCGAGAGCTGCCGCATGCGCTCGGTCTCGCGACGCGCCTCCTGGGCGGCACGCTCTGACAGCTTCGTCTCCTCGATTTTCCTGAGCGTCTCGACAGCTTCCTTCTCGCCCGGGTCCGTTTCGCCCAGCTCGGACTGGATCGCGCGGAGCTGCTGCCTGAGGTAGAACTCGCGCTGGTGCTGCTCGATCTTTATCTCGGTCTGGCGTTTCACGTCCTCGACGACGTGCGCGCGGGCGACCTCACGCTCCAGACGCGTGAGCAGATACCGCAGTCGCTGGCCAATGTCGAGCCGCTGAACTATCTCGTCCTTGTCGGAGATCTTGAAGTTCATGTTCGTAGCGGCAAGGTCGGCGAACCTTCCCGGATCTGACACGTTCATGCGGAGAATCGCGGGAACCTCGTCGGGGATCCTGTCAACCAGTTGCGCGAGAGTTTCCGCGGCGGTCACGACCCTCGTCACGAGCTCGTCTGCTTCACCCTCGTTCGGCGCGGTTTCCTTGGCGCACTTTACCGCCGCGACAGGATACGGCGCGCGCTGCTCGATATTGTCGATGACGATGCGGCGCAATCCCTGAAGCGTTATCTGGACAGTTTCCCCGGGAAGGTTAATCCGCTCGTGGACTCTCGCCGCGACGCCAACGCGGCCGACGAACGTGTCGAGGTCTATCGGCTCGTCGTGGTCGCTCGTCGCGACGACGAGCGCGACGATGGCGCCCGCGCCCTGGTTGTCATTCAGCAGTGCGAGATTCTCCGGCGCGCCCATCTGCACGGCAATTGTGCCGAGGGGATAAACGATGGTCGAGCGCAGTGCCATCAGCGGCAGGGTCGGCGGTATCTCCGACTTCAGTATGTCGTCCTTGCGCTGCGCCTTAGCCATGCGGGGAGCTCTCTTGTTTGCGATAACCGGGGAATCAGAAGGTACGTGTCGTTCTGGTCACGCCGTAACCTCTGCGGGTTTCCGTGCCAGCAGTGCGGCGAACCCGGGCTCCTCCCGGAGCGGATCGAGCGTCGAGTCGTGCTCTATCCACTTCCAGTGGCCGAATCCATTGTCTATCGCTTTCGTCAACGCGTCGATTCCCTCGGCCGGCATCCTCTCCAGCGCGTACACGCATGCGACGTTGTAGAGAACGGATGGATCGTCGGGTTCCATGTCCTTCGCGCGCCTCACCCAGTCGCGCGCCTTCTCGGATTCTCCCAGCATCGAGAGGGCGGCCGCGCCCATGTAGAGCGCGCGCGGATTATCGGGGTTGAGATCGAGATGTTTTCTCGCTGCGTCGTACGACCGGCGGATCGCCCGCGTTGCATCGTCAGTCCTGCCTATGTCGGTGTAGGCGCCGGCGAGAATCATGAGGGCCGCGAAGTCGTCTGGCCTGACGGTTATCGCGCGCTCGAACCACTTCACGGCGTCCTCTGGTTTCCCCTGCGCCGTACAGGCCCTCGCGAAGAAGTACGCGGCCTCGAACGATTTCGGGTCGAGCCGCATTGCCTCCTGGAATTCTCTCTCTGCCTCGTCGAACTTGCCGGTCAGTGAAACCGCGAGACCGCGCGAAGCGTGTGCCTCGGCGAGGTGAGGCGCGAGCTCGAGCGCGCGCTTGCTGGCGGTCTCGGCCTTGCGGAGGTTCTCCGTCGATGCGTCGAAATACTGGTAGAGAAACGAGCAGCAATCGGCGACGCCGCAGTGCGCTAGCGCATAGCCGGGGTCGAGCTCGATCGAGCGCTCGAACAGCTGGCGCGCGAACTCGTGAGCCTTGCGGCGGTGCTGGTGGAAGAACTGGCGGCCCCGAAGGTAGAACTCGTAGGCGTCGAGGTTCGACGTCGGGACCTGCTCGATGGCCCGCTTTTCGTCTTCCGTCAGCACGACCCGGAGGGCCGCGACGATACTCGATGCTATCTCATCCTGGATCTCGAACACGTCCTCGAGCTCACGATCGTAACGTTCGGCCCACAGCTGCGACTGGTCCTCGACGCTGACGAGCTGGGCGTTGAGGCGCAGGCGCTTCCCTGACTTGCGGATGCTGCCCTCGAGGACTGTCGAGACCTGGAGCTTTCTTCCTATCTCGCGGATATCGTCGTTCTTTCCCTTGAAGGTGAATGACGAAGTTCGCGACGACACTTTCAGCGCTTTCACCTTCGAGAGCGCCGTGATTATCTCATCGGCGATTCCGTCGGCGAAAAAGTCACCTTCGGGGTCGGCGCTCATGTTCGTGAACGGCAGCACCGCTATCGACTTCCCCTGATTCGCCGAGAGCGGGCTGCCGTCGGGTGTGGACATGTGGGTCGCGACGAGGGCGCGAGCAAATTCCATCGTAGTGGGGAAGCGCTCGTCGGCATTCATCGAGAGCGCCTTCAGCAGTGCGGTCTCGACCTCGTCGGGCGTTGACGCAACCACCGAGCGGAGCGATGGGACCGGCTCGCTGAATCTCCTGCTAATCACCGCCTGCGCGGTGGGCCCCGCGAACGGTTTCTTGCCGGAAAGCATCTCGTAGAGGACGCAGGCAAGACTGTACTGATCGCTTCTCCCGTCGATTCGCGTCTCTCCCGATGCCTGCTCGGGGCTCACGTACGCGGGGGTTCCGACTACCATGCCTGTCTGCGTGAGTGTGTCGTCGGCTGCCCCGCTCACGGCCTTGCCGATTCCGAAATCCATGACAACAGCTTCGCCGTCCTGGAGCATCACGTTCTCCGGCTTGATGTCCCGATGGACGATGTTCTGCCTGTGCGCGTAGTCAAGCGCCGCGGCGATTCCCCTCACCAGCGACAGCGCTTCCTCGACCGCCAGCTGGCCCTCGCGCAGCAACCTGTCGCGGAGCGTCTCACCGTCGACGACCGGCATGACGTAGTAGAGGTATCCGCCTGCCTCACCCGAGTCGAAAAGCGGCACGATGTGCGGATGGTTCAGTCGCGCCGCCAGCTGGATCTCGCGGAGGAATCGCTCGGGACCGATGGAATGCCCAAGCTCAGGGTGCAGAACCTTGAGCGCCACCCGGCGATTGTGGCGAATGTCGTGGGCGAGATAGACAGTCGCCATCCCGCCGCGGCCGAGCTCGCGATCGAGGCGGTATGACTTCGCGAGAGCGTCCTCGAGCCCCTTATGCATTCTGCCCTGCCTCCGCCTCCGCTTCAGCCGGCTTCCGGCTCAGCAGCTCGATGAACTCCGGCTTGTCGCGCAGCGAATCGAGGTCGGGATCGTGCTCCATCCAGCTCCAGTGGCCGAAGCCGTTCGCGAGCGCCTTCTCCAGCGCGTTCAACGCCTCCGCTGTCTGGTCCTCGACTGCGAATGCACAGGCGATGTTGTAGAGAACCGACGGATCGTCGGGATCCATCGCGAGAGCGCGCCGGTTCCAGTCGCGCGCCTTTTCAGATTCGCCGAGCGACGTCAGGGACATCGCCCCCATGTAGAGGGCTCGCGGGTCGTCCGGATTCAGATCGAGGTGCTTGCGGGACGCGTCGTAGGCACGGCGCGACGCCTTGATCGAATCTTCCTGGCGGCCGAGCGCATGATATGTAGTTGCGAGAAGCGCCCACGCAGCGTAGTCGTCGGGGCGGACGGATATCGCGCGCTCGAACCACTTGGCGGCGTCCTCGTTGCGCCCCTGGGCAACGCACGAGCGCGCGTAGAAGTAGGCGGCCTCAAACGACTTCGGGTCGAGCTTGAGCGCCATCTCGAATTCAGTGTCTGCCTCCTCGAACCGTCCGCTGAGTGACACCGCGAGTCCCCGCGACGCATGCGCCTCGGCCAGCGCCGGAGCCAGCTCGAGCGCTCGTCTGCTCGCTGCATCAGCGCGTCGCAGGTTGGAGGGTGATGCGTCGAAGTACTGGTAGAGAAAGGAACAGCAGTCAGCGACACCGGAATGCGCGAGCGCGTATTCAGGGTCGAGCTCGATCGCGCGCTCGAACATCTGCCTCGCGTACTCGTGTGCCTTTCGCCGGTGCTGGTGGAAATACTGCCTGCCTCGCAGATAGAATCCGTATGCCTCGACGTTTGCCGTAGGCACTTGCTCGATCGCGCGCTTCTCATCGTCGCTCAGCACCACTCGAAGCGCCGCGACGATGCTCGCGGCGATCTCGTCCTGGATCTCGAACACGTCCTCGAGCTCCCTGTCGTAGCGGTCGGCCCATAGCTGGGTGTTATCGATCGCGTTGACGAGCTGCGCCGTGAGCCGGAGCCGTTTTCCCGATTTCCGGATGCTGCCCTCGAGAACCGTGGAGACCTGGAGCCGGCGCCCGATCTCGCGAATGTCCTCGTTCTTTCCCTTGAACGTGAAAGACGAGGTTCGCGAAGACACTTTCAGAGAATTGATCTTCGAAAGCGCGTTGATGATCTCCTCGGCGATTCCGTCGGCGAAGAAATCTCCTTCCGGATCCGCGCTCGTGTTGGTGAAGGGAAGCACCGCAATCGATTTCGGCGTTGCTGCTCCGCTCCCCGTCACCGACGTTCCGTCAGGCGTCGACCCCGGCGCCTGGACGAGTGCGCGCGCAAAATCGACAGTCGTCGAGAACCGGCCGGTGGCTTCCTTTGCGAGCGCCTTGCTGAGCGCGTTCTCTATCTCGAGCGTCACCTCGGGCATTACTTCCCGGACCGACGGTACAGGATCCGTGAAACGCTTGCTGAGCACGGCCTGGGGATTCGCCCCAGTGAACGGCTTGCGGCCCGTCAGCATCTCGTAAAGCACACACCCGAGGCTGTACTGGTCGCTCCGGCCGTCGATGAAATTCTCGCCCGCGGCCTGCTCGGGGCTCACGTACGCAGGAGTTCCTATCATCATCCCGGCCTGTGTGAGCGTGTCGCCCGCAGCGACGCTCACGGCCTTGGCGATGCCGAAATCCATGACGACGGCCTCGCCGTCCTGGAGCATGATGTTCTCGGGCTTTATGTCCCGGTGAACGATGCCGTGCCGGTGCGCATAGTCCAGCGCCGAAGCCACCCCGCGGGAGAGCTCCACGGCCTCCTCAGAAGGGATCCGGCCATCGCGAAGCAGGCGATCACGCAGCGACTCACCCTCGATAACGGGCATCACGTAATAGAGGGAACCCCCGGCATCCCCGGAGTCGAAAAGGGGGACGATGTGGGGATGATTCAGCCGGGCGGCGAGTTTTATCTCGCGCAGAAACCGGTCGGCGCCAATCGCCGAGCTGAGCTCCGGATGGAGGACCTTGAGAGCGACGCGACGCTCGTGGCGCAGGTCGTCCGCGAGGTAGACGGTGGCCATGCCGCCCCGTCCAAGCTCGCGGTCGAGAGAATAACGCGAGGCAAGCGCTGCCTGAAGCTCCTTCGTCAATCCGGTCCCCTAGGTGTCATTGCTGGAAAGTGCGGAAAAGCTACTCCCGATACCGGGCATAAGCCACCGGTTCTGAGAAGGCTCGCTCGACGCCAGGCAACGGCGAATGGTTTATCGGTCAGATCCGCTCCGACCGCCAGATCCGCTTCCCCTTGTCTTCTGAATCTGAGCGCAATTGAACGCGCCGGCCCATTCAGCTAACTTGAAAGGCTATGTTCGAAGACCTCAGCGAAAAGCTCGAAGCCACCTTTGCCCGCCTGCGCGGGCGCGGAACGCTCTCCGAATCCGACATCAAGGAAGGGCTTCGCGAGGTACGTCGTGTCCTCCTCGAGGCAGACGTAAACTTCCAGCTTACGCGCGAGTTCCTCGAGCGCGTCGAGAAGAAGGCGGTCACCGTAAATGCGCTCAGCGCCGTCTCCCCCGCCCAGCAGCTCGTCAAGATCGTCCACGAGGAACTCGCCACAATGCTCGGCGAGCGCCGCGAGGGGCTCAAGCTCAGCTCGGTCCCGCCGACTGTCATCATGATGGTTGGGCTCCAGGGGTCTGGTAAGACGACGACCGCCGCCAAGCTCGCCAGGAAGCTGAAGGGCGAAGGCCGCCCCACGCGGCTGGTCGCGGCGGACGTCTACCGCCCGGCCGCAATCGATCAGCTCGAGACACTCGGACAGCAGCTCGATGTCCCTGTCTACGCAGATCGCTCGACGAAGGACGTAGTGAAGATCGCTAAGGCAGGTGTCGAGCAGTCGAAGCGGGATCGCGACAGGGTCGTGATCATCGATACCGCCGGACGCCTTCAGATCGATGAAGAGATGATGGATGAGCTGAGAGCGCTCAAGGACGCGCTCAGGCCCACCGAAATTCTCTTCGTCGCCGACGGAATGACCGGTCAGGAAGCTGTAAAGATCGCGCAGGGTTTCGACAACGCGCTCGGCGTGACAGGCGTCATCCTGACGAAGATGGACGGCGACGCGCGCGGCGGCGCCGCTCTCTCGATCTACGGCGTTCTCAAGAAGCCGATCAAGTACATCGGTGTGGGCGAGAAGCCGGACGCACTCGAGGAGTTCCATCCGGAGCGCATGGCCGGCCGTATCCTGCAGATGGGAGACGTCGTCTCTCTCGTGGAAAAGGCACAGGCCGCGTTCGACGAGGACGAGGCGAAACGGCTCCAGAAAAAGGTGAAGAAGGAAGGCATGGACCTCACCGACTTCCTCAACTCGATGAGGCAGATCGAGAAGATGGGTCCGCTCGAAGGTGTGCTGAAGATGATACCAGGCGTCAACATGAAGGCCCTGAAGCAGGCAAAGATGGACCCGAAGCGTCTCCGGCACATCGAGGCAATGATCCTCTCGATGACGCCGGAGGAACGGAAGAACCCTTCGCTCATCAACGGCACGCGCCGCTCGCGCATCGCGAAGGGAAGCGGAAGGTCGATCAGTGACGTAAACCGGCTTCTCGACCAGTTCCGCGAGATGCAGAAGATGATGAAGAAGATGGCGGTAGGCGGTAGGTAGAGGACGCAGAGCAACAAAACGGAGGGCGCAGAAAGAGGCGCGCAGAACAAAAGCAGAGACGCAGAGAGGGGAACCACTTAGTTTTAGTTTGCTTTTGAACGACCGGGTGCTTGCCGGAAACGCCGGCGGAGCGATGAGCCCGGAGCAGCACGAGACCATGAGACATGGAGCAGCACGATGGTTAGGATTCGACTCCGCCGCGTTGGGCGGAAAAAGGCACCAGT
>JBPCJP010000180.1:0-10484 GCA_051005175.1 Gemmatimonadaceae bacterium
TATATTTCAGGGATGCCCGAGAAAGCGGAATTCAACCTCCAGGCGCCATTCCAGCCCGCCGGCGACCAGCCAAAGGCAATCGCCGAGCTGACCCAGGGGCTCGAGCGGGGGGACAGGTTCCAGACTCTCCTCGGCGTCACTGGCTCAGGAAAAACGATGACGATCGCCAACGTCATCCGGAATTTCGGCCGCCCGACCCTCGTGCTCTCCCACAACAAGACACTCGCCGCTCAGCTGTACGGCGAGATAAAGAGCTTCTTCCCGAACAATGCAGTCGAGTACTTCATATCGTACTACGACTACTACCAGCCCGAAGCGTACGTCCCGACTACCGACACGTACATCGAGAAGGACGCCTCGATAAACGAGGACATCGACAGGCTCCGGCTGAGGGCAACATCGAGCCTCATGGAACGCGAGGACGTGATAATCGTCGCGACCGTCTCGGCGATCTACGGCCTCGGAGACCCGAAGAGTTATCGCGACCAGATGGTAACTCTGACGCGAGGGCAGCGAATTCCTCGCGACGAGATTCTCCGGTCGCTCGTGAAGATCCAGTATTCCCGCAATGACGTGATGTTCGACCGCGCAACGTTCCGCGTGCGCGGCGACACCGTCGAGATTCTCCCTGCTTACGAGGAGCAGGGAGTTCGCGTTGAGATGTGGGGCGACGAGATCGAGAAGATCTCGAAGATAAATCCGCTTACGGGGGAGGTTATCGCCGACCTCCAGAAGGCGGCCATATATCCGGCCAAACACTTCGTCACATCGAGGTCGACGATCCAGCGCGCAGTGAAGGACACCCAGGCCGAGCTCGCCGAGCGTCTTGCCGAGCTGAAACCGGCGGGGAAGCTGCTCGAGGCGCAGCGGCTCGAGTCGCGCACGAACTTCGACATCGAGATGATGCTCGAGATCGGGACGTGCGCGGGGATCGAGAACTACTCGAGGCATCTCGCCGGCCGGCTGCCCGGCGAGCGACCGGCCTGCCTCTTCGAGTATTTCCCCGAGGACTTCCTCCTCGTCGTCGACGAATCGCACGTTACGCTTCCGCAGATCGGCGGAATGTTCAACGGCGACCGCGCACGGAAGCTCACTCTCGTCGACTACGGGTTCAGGCTGCCGAGCGCGCTCGACAACCGGCCGCTGATGTTCGACGAGTTTCTGTCGCTCACGCCTCGCGCGATAAACGTGTCGGCGACGCCCGGCGAGATCGAGCTCAGGCTTTCGGAAGGAGTCGTTGTCGAGCAGATAATCCGTCCGACTGGACTCGTCGACCCCGAAATCGATATCCGCCCCGTGCGCGGCCAGGTAGACGATCTACTGAACGAGATAAGAATTCGCGAGCGAAAGGGAGAGCGCGTTCTCGTCACGACTCTAACCAAGCGCATGTCGGAGGATCTAACCGATTACCTCCAGCAGATGGGCGTGCGCGTCAGGTACATGCATTCAGACATCGACGCGATCGAGCGGATGGAGATCGTGCGCGGCCTGAGGCTCGGCGAATTCGACGTGCTGATCGGAATCAACCTGCTTCGCGAAGGCCTCGATCTTCCGGAGGTATCGCTCGTCGCGATTCTCGACGCTGACCAGGAAGGATTTCTCCGCAGCGACAGGTCGCTCATCCAGACGGTGGGGCGTGCCGCGAGACACGTGAACGGGCGGGCGATTTTCTACGCCGACAGGATAACCGGCTCGATGGACCGCGCCATGGAGGAGACGAAGCGGCGGCGCGAGACTCAGCGCGAGTGGAACGCCGCTCACGGCATCACTCCGACCTCTGTAATCAAGAGCACTGATCAGGTCCGCTTCATCACTCGCGTGGCCGATGCGCGTGAGGGAAGTGAGGCAAGGCACCAGGAGCAGGCGCGTCGTGTGGCCGAGGCATCGCCGGGTTACGGCAAGGATCTGCCGAAGCTGATTGCGGATCTGGAGAGGGAGATGAAGCAGGCAGCGGCGGACCTGGACTTCGAGACGGCGGCGCGACTCCGGGACCAGCTCTTCGAGATTCGGGCAAAGGCGGATGGATCGAGATCGCGTCCCCGCGCCTCACTGGCGGCAATAAGAGCAGAGCGCTGATGCACACGCATCGGCATCTGGTTCCCCCGCTCGCAGGCAAGGGAGGTCTCACCCTCGATGAAGGCGAGCTCCGCAAGTGGGGCCGCGAGCTCGGCGCCGCGATCACGCCGCCACTGCTCGTGTCGCTTACCGGTGATCTTGGCGCGGGCAAGACGACACTCGCGCAGGCCATGTGCGAAGGATTCGGAGTGACCGAACCCGTCACCAGCCCGACATACGCTCTCGTGCACAGGTACGATGCTGAAAAGTCGCCGGTGTATCACATCGACCTTTACCGCCTCGAGAGCGAGGCACAGCTGGAGAACATCGGCTGGAATGACATTCTTGCCGAGCGGGCGCTCGTGATAGTTGAATGGCCGGAGCGGGCGGGAGATCTGATGCCGGACGATCATCTGCACATTGACCTCGAGTATCTCGATGGGGACCCGTTGAGACGGGTGCTCCTCGCCGGATGAGCACCGGACTAACGCTCGCGCTCGACGGATCGACCTACGCCGGTAGCGTCGCAGTCCTGCGTGACACGACGGTGATCGCGGAGCGGCAGCTTCCTGATTCAGTTACGCCGGGCCGGGGAGGGCGGGATGAAAACTTCCTTCCGATGGTTGCCGCGACGCTCGAAGAGGCGGGCGTCGCCGTGTCGGAGCTCGACCGCATCGTGTGCGGGGCAGGGCCGGGAAGTTTCACGAGCCTCAGGGTCGCCGCGTCGATCGCAAAGGGCATCGCAGTCGGGGCGGGCTGCGAGCTTTACGCGGTTTCGTCCCTGATGTTGATCGCATCCGGCGAACCCCCCGGGCGTTACGTGGTCACCCTGCCGGCGATGAGGGGCGAGGCATTCGTGGCGGTATTCGACACAGGCGACGATCACGTGGTCGAGCTCAGGTCTCCGGCGATCGTGGCCGAATCCGAGGTCCCGGGGATTGCGCTCGAAGCGGGCGCAAAGGTGTCGAGGGCACTTCCCCGCGCGTCTGCGGTTGCGCGGACACTGCGACAGGTTATCGAGGCAGGTCCACGTGACGTGAACACGTGGGAGCCGGTATATGGCCGTCTCGCCGAGGCGCAGGTGAAGTGGGAGGCGGCCCACGGGAGGCCACTGACCGGTGCGGGATGAAGCCCGGGCGTCCGCGGCCGGTGAGCCCGGTGGATTCGTCTTGCGTCATGCCGATGCTGGCGATGTTGCCGGGATCGAGCGGATCGAACGGGCGTCATTCTCCGATCCCTGGTCGCAGGATGACTTCATCTCTGTCATGTCGGCACCCCAGACTATCTTTCTTGTCGCCGCCGACCAGCGGGGCGGGATCGGCGGATATGTTCTCGTAATGGTGGTGATCGACGAGTCGGAAATCCTCAACATCGCCGTCGATCCGGCGGTGCGTGGTGCTTCACTCGGCGGCAGCCTGCTCGACGCTGGGATGACGGAAGCGAGGAGCCGGGGAGCGAAGGAGATTTTCCTCGAGGTGAGGGAGTCGAATGAGGCAGCGCTCAGGCTCTACAGTTCACGCGGCTTCGAGGCGGTCTCGCGGCGCAGGAAGTACTATCGGACCCCCGTGGAGGATGCTCTCGTTCTCCGTCGGGCGATGCAATGATTACGTCGGAATCGAAGCGGTGCCCCGTACCCGGGTCCACGCCGTTTACACTTGATGAAAGCCAAACCAATCTCGCCGGGAGGCAATTGTGAGTCGGAGTCTCAACAAGGTCATGCTTATCGGGAACCTCGGCAGCGATCCCGAGGTGAAGACGATTGCCAACGGCAACAGGGTCGCCACCATCTCGATTGCAACGAGCCGCCAGTGGAATACGCCGAGCGGCGAGAAGCAGGAAAAGACCGAATGGCACCGCTGCGTGGTGTGGAACACGAGGAGCACCGGTCTTGTCGATGTTGTGGAGAAATACTGCAAGAAGGGCGATCGGATTTACGTCGAGGGGCGAATCGAGTACCGCCAGTGGCAGGACAAGGAGAACCAGACCCGCTACGCCACGGAGATCAACGTTCGGGAGCTGATGCTTCTGGGCGGTGGAGCTGGTGGGCGGGGCGGTGACTTCGATTCCGACTCGGATTCGCGGGCGAAAGCGCCGGCACGGAGCGGGGGAAAAGCGAGCGAGAACACGTTCGATGACTTCCCGGCGGCCCTCGAGGATCAGGACGACGATCTGCCTTTCTGAGGGTTAGTGACCCGCGGGGCCGGCCGGGAGTCAGAAGCTTAGCGAAAACTCTCGTGCCGGCCGGGATTGACGGGCCTGCGCAAAATCCGATTATCGCGGAGCCACTGATGCAGGTCCCCGAAGCAGCTTTTCCCCGCCGTTCATTCCGGTCCGGCTTTGCGCTTGCCGCCATGCTGGTCGTCGCAGCCACTGCAATACCCGCGGGCGCCCAGACACCCGACACGACCGGTGGGCCCAGAAAGCCAGGGCCGACGCTAATTCAGGTCACCGCCGGACCCGACGAGGTCACGCATGTGGTGAAGCGGGGGGACACCCTGTGGGACATCGCAAAGGCATACCTCAAGGATCCGTTCCGCTGGCCTGACGTCTTCCGCCGCAACACGGACATCGTCGAGAACCCGCACTGGATCTATCCGGGTGAGACGATCCGAATTCCGGCGACGGAAGTGAGACCGGAGGTTCTCGCGCGCGTTGCAACGACGCCTGCCCCGAAGAGCGACCAGACCGTGTTCTCGACAGATCCGACGGCGCTCGGCGAGCGCATCATGTCCGATGGCCAGGTGCTCGGCCGCGGAATGCCCGGCGGCGTCCCGGTTGGTGAGATAGAGGCGGCGCCCTACGGCGCGCGCCGCGGAGGCCCGACAGGCAGTGGCCGGCTTGCCGCAGCGTACGACAGGCCGGGCATTCTCGCTTCAGCGGGCAGCCGCCGCTTCCAGATAAGGGACAGGGTTTTCGTTGACCTGCCGCGCGGCGCTGCCGGGCGGGCAGGCGAGATCCTCATGGCTTACCGGCTTGGCCCGGTGATAGGCGATGATGTGCAGGTGGTGATCCCGACAGGTCTCCTTCGTGTAGAGTCGCTCCAGCCCGGCCAGCCGGCTCTCGCGCGTGTAATGCGGCAGTTCGGCGAGATCGCGCTCGACCAGCGGGTGATCTCGCTCGAAACGCTTCAGCCGTCTGTCGGCAATCCCGTTGCAGTGTCGCCCGGCCCCGCCGCGAAAGTCATCTACATTGATAATGAGCCTGTACTTCCCTCGATTCAGAGCTACGTGATCCTGAGCTCGAATCCTGGAAGCGGAGTCCGCGTTGGCGACCAGTTCACGCTGATCGATGACACTGTCGATCCGCGTTATCCCGCACCGCCGGTTCCTGCAGCGGTGGGCGAAGTCGTGCGGGTGATGCCGAACGCCGTGACGGTGATAATCGTCGACCAGGAGCAGCCGAGGATATTCACCGGAATGCCGGCGCGGCTGACGGGTCGGGCTCCATAGGTCTGACCCATAGGGAGGTCTGACCCATAGGGAAGCGGATCGGGCGGATTTTAGCGGATTTTACGGATCAAGCGCGTTGGGGGTGAGGGATTCGCGCGCGGGTGGTGGGCGATCCCGTAAGGGAGGATGGTTTCACTTTTGGTGTTAACAACGCAAAAGCTTGATGCATACTTCCAAGGCAGTCGCCAGTCCGCAGTCCGCAGTAGTCCGCAGTCCGCGTCCGCAGTACGTCCGCAGTCCGCAGTCAGTAAAAGACCCCCCTCAAATTAAGGCTTTGAGATACCCGCTACCGCCTTAGATTACGCCGATCACGACAGTGATCGCTTCTCCCTCTGCGCCTCGTGTGCTCGTCACGGGCGGCGCCGGATTCATCGGCTCTCACGTAGCCGACCTTTTCATCGCCGAAGGCTACTCCGTGGAGATCCTCGATGATCTCTCGACGGGAAGCAGCAGCAACGTGCCAGAGGCCGCACCGCTACACAAGGCGAGTGTCACTTCTGACGATGCGGCGAAGATAATCTCCGAGGGAAATTTCGACGTGATCGTACATCTTGCGGCGCAGATTGATGTGCGCAGGAGCGTCGCGGACCCGGTCTTCGACGCGAGCACGAACATCGTCGGGACTCTCAATATTCTCGAGGCCGTGAAGGAGAGTGGCTGGAGGACTCGGGTCGTGTTCACTTCGACCGGGGGAGCGATATACGGTGACTTCAACACGCCCCCCAACGTCGAGGATTACCCGAAGGAGCCGGAGTCGCCCTACGCCATCTCGAAGCTCGCCGCGGAGTACTACCTCGCTTACTACGGAAGGCTCCATGGCTTCGAGCATGTCGCGCTTCGCTTCGGAAACGTCTACGGACCCCGGCAGGACCCCCACGGGGAAGCCGGTGTAGTGGCAATCTTCTGCAATCGCATAATCGAGGGAAAACCGCTGACAATTTTTGGAGACGGGCTGCAGACCCGCGACTACGTATACGTCGGCGACGTCGCACGCGCCGTGTTTCTCGGCGCCACTCGCGATCTTCCAGCGCCCGGCCGTGTCGATGCGCGGGCGTTCAACATCGGGACGGGAACAGGGACCTCGGTGGTGGAGCTGGCCCGCCTGCTTCAGGAAGCGGCGAAGAGCAGTGTCGATATTGCCTTTGAGCCGAAGCGGCCGGGCGAGCAGCAGGAGAGTTTCCTCGATGCGTCGAAGGCGCGCGAGGTACTCGGATGGCAGCCAGGGGTGTCGCTTAGCGAAGGCCTTGCTGAAACCTTCGCCTGGGCGGAGCTGAGCGGGGCGGCACATCGCGCATGATCCATCAATTGATGCTCCAGATAGGTACCGCGCTTCCATCCACGCCGTGGGAGCTCGTGACGTACTCGAGTACGCCGACGAAGGTCGTGCTCCTCATTCTCGTCACCCTCTCGCTGATCAGCTGGATGATCATGGTGGCGAAGTGGCGCGAGTTCAGGCGGGCTGAGATTCATGGGCGCGCGTTCACGGTCCAGTTCGAGCGCGCCCACTCGCTCGACGAGGCTGCGGAAATCGCGCGTCACGCGCCCGACAGCCCGCAGAAGCGTGTTCTCACGCGCGCTCTTCGCTTCATCAATGAGACGACACCGGCTCTCGCCGCGTCGGGTGACCGGCGGGCGCGGCTCAGCGCCTCGCAGGTCGAGGCCCTCCGGCAGGTACTTGACTCCGCGAACGGCGCCGTACGCGATGTCCTCGGCCGCTTCGTTGCGACCCTGGCAACCATTGGCTCCGCAAGCCCGCTGATCGGACTTCTCGGCACCGTGCTCGGAATCATCGAGGCGTTCATCGGGATAGCGACGAAGGGCTCAGGCAATCTCGCGGCTGTTGCTCCCGGCGTTGCCGAAGCGCTCGTCGCGACGGCCGTAGCGCTCTGCGTGGCAATTCCTGCGGTGTTCGGGTACAACATCTTCGCCCACAGGCTGAATCGCTTCGACGGCGAGCTCGACGGGTTCGGCTCGGAGCTCATCGCGATCATGGTTCGCGAGGGACGCATCTAGGTGAGAAAACGCCGGCAGCGGATGGAGTTCAACGCGGATATCAACGTCGTTCCGCTCATCGACGTGATGATGCTCCTGATGGTGATCTTCATGATCACCGCACCGATGATGCAGGGCGGCGTCGACATATCGCTGCCCCGGGCCGAGGCGCGGCCGCTTGATCCGAAGAGCGGCCTCGTGGTGTCGATCGACAAGTCGGGAGCGATCCACGTCGACGAAACCGTGCTGACCTTCAACGAATTCCGAACGACATTCAGCGCGCTCGCCGCCAACAGGGGCCAGGAGGGTGTTTATCTCAGGGCGGATGCCGGAGTTCCGTATGGCTCGGTTGTAAGAGTGCTCGCGGTGATGCGGGCCAGCGGGACCGCCGATGTCGGCCTTGTGGCCGAGCCGGAGGAGGAGAGGTAGAAGTGCGGCGCAGCGAGAACGCGCACCTGAAGGGACCGATGGGGGTGTCGCTGGGGCTGCACCTCACGCTTGTCGTTCTGGTGATGCTCGGCACGCGGAAGGGAGAGGACATCGTGCTTCCGCCGGTCTACAAGGTGAACATTGTCGCTGCCCCGGCGGGACCGCGCGCGATCGGGGTCGTTCAGCCCGAGCCCGCGATCACTCCGCCTGTTGTTCCACCTGCAGCGGCTCCGCCCGCGCCTCCGCCGCTGCCGGCGACACAGTCGGCTGTGCCCACCACGAAGGCCGCTCCGCAAACTCAGTCACGCCGTGCCACCCCGACTGAGACTCCTGCACGCGCGGCCACGAAGGCCGCTCCCCGTGCCGGGGGCGGGCCCATCGGCGGGCCTGGAACCGACGTCGCAACAGTTCAAACCGAGGGAATCGATTTCCCCTTCCCTGGGTATCTAAACAACATCGTTCGCCAGATCGCTCTTCGCTTCAATCCAAACGATACCGGATCAGGCCTGCGCGCGGAGGTTAGATTCGTAATTCGCCGCGATGGGTCGGTCATCGGAATCGGTTTCATCACGCGCTCCGGGAATTACGCGTTCGACCTGGAAGCGCAGGGAGCCGTGGAAGCCGCTGCTAAGCAGTTCGGGGCGCTTCCTGAAGGATTTCGCGATGACGCGTTACCCGTAGTCTTCAGCTTCGACCCACGTATCATCAGATGATATCTCGCCAGATCACAGCCGCGGCCATCGTGTTTCTCGCGGCGGCCGGCTCCGCCTCAGTCGCCCGTGCCCAGGACCCCGCAAATCCTGGTGTAAGGCTTGGGATCAACTACCCGCGCGGAACGACGCCCAAGCTCGTCGTAATGCCGATCGACTCGACGCCGGGGGACTCTGTGCGCACCATCATCCAGCGCGACCTCGACTACAGCAATCGCGTCACACCGCTCGTTCTCGACGGGATGACGCTGATGGGCCTCACCCCCGCGGCCGGGCAGAATTATAACTATTCGCTTTTTGCGAATCTCGGCGTCGCGGCGATTGTTCAGGCGAGACGGACAGCGGGTGGATACATGGTGTCGCTCCACGACGTCAGCGTGGGACGCGTGCTTCAATCGCGCGAGTTCCTGATGCCGGGGGTGCCCCAGAACCGTGACTCGAGACTCGTCGATTCGGTGACCTCCGCGACTACGGCAAGGGAGCGGACGCTCCGGGACTCTGTCCACGCCTCGTTCAGGCGCCGCGCCGAGCTGATGCGCCGGCCACCGCTGGCGACCGACAACAGGGACCGCCGGTTCATAGTGAGGGATTCGATCCGCCGCGACTCGGCAGCGACAGCTTATCTGGAGCGCAACGTGGCGCGGTGGGACGAGGATCGCCGCGATTCGGTCGCGCTCTCGATCACCCGAAACGCGCAGCGGCTGACGCGGCAGGACTCGGTTGTCAGAATGTCCGCGCTCGATGCGCAGCGACTCAATATTCACAGGATAAGCGACGAGGTTGAGCGCTGGATAACCGGGCGCCAGGGAATCGCCGCGACGCGAATCGCGTACGTTCACAGCGGTCTCATACGCCTCGTCGATTCGGATGGCGCAAACGACCGTCCCGTGACGCAACGCGGCCTCTCGCTCTCTCCGGCGTGGCACCCTCGTGGCGACAGGATCGTCTACTCGAAATTTCTCGAAGGCGGGGCAGGGACCCAGCTCGAGGAATTCGAGCTTGCGAGCGGCCGCACCCGGACGATCAGTGGCAGGGGCCTGAACATAACTCCCGCCTATTCGCAGGACGGCCGCAGCATCGTCTACGCGAGCGGATCCGAGTCCGGGACCGAGCTGATGATGGCAAGTCTGGAGAATCCGTCGAACGTCCAGCGGCTGACGTTCGGGCGCGGCAGCGACAACGGGTCGCCGTCTTTCAGCCCCGACGGGCGCCAGATCGCGTTCTTCTCGTCGCGCTCCCGCTTCCCGCAGATTTATACAATGGATTCGGACGGCACCAACCTGCAGCTCCTTACGCCGTTTACGCCTGGCGTGAGGAGCTATCGCGCGGCCCCGGATTGGTCACCTGATGGAAGGGCAGTCGCGTTCGAGCAGCAAATGGGCGACTTTCAGGTGTGGATGATCACTGTGCGGGACAGGCAGATGAGGCAGCTTACAAGCGTCGGAGAAAACGAAGGACCGTCGTGGGCACCCGACGGGAGACACATCGCTATTTCCTCGACGAGAGGAGGATCGAAGCAGATCTGGATTCTCGACACCGAATCCGGCAGGTTCCGCCAGCTCACTCGCAATGCAGGCGCCAGGCTGTCGGCGTGGTCCCCGATGATAAGCAGCAACGTGACCCAGTAGCATCGACACTCACTTCAACGCCAGGAAAATGCTCTCAATTCCCCGGGTAGTCGCACTCGCAGTCGCTCTCTCAGTTGTTGCAGCGGGATGCTCCCGCCGGTCTTCCTCGAGACAGGTGCCGACTCGCGTCAACACGGACAGTCTCCTGCGCGAGCAGGCGCGCCTCGATTCTATGGCCCGTGAGGAAGCAGCTCGCAACGCTGCTGCAGCGGCGGCGGGCG
>JBPCJP010000181.1:0-6302 GCA_051005175.1 Gemmatimonadaceae bacterium
ACGGTGCCGACAGGACGGCTCCTCCCGCCCTCCTTATCATCCCCCTCGGATCCATCAACGGCGACGGCCGCGTCGGTCCCGTGCGCGAAGCGCCGGGCAGCATCGCGCCCGTCACGCCCGGCGCGGCGAGCGGACCGGTCTCGACCTGCCGACCCGCGGTTCCCTGAAGCCCGCGCAGATAATTGACAACGTCCCAGCGATCAGGATCCTCGATCCTGTTGTACGAAGGCATGAGCCCACGCCCGTTCCTTATCATGCCGAACAGGTAACCGTCCGTGCGTCCTTTCGTGATGTCGGTGACGAGGCTTATCCCCGGGACGCCAAGAGTCGCCGCGGGACCGTCACCGCCGCCCGCGTCGCCGTGACAGACGGCACAGTTGATCTGATAATGCATACGCCCGTTCGCAAGCGACGCGGCGCTAATTGGCGTCGGGTTCGCCAGTGACGCCATCGAGTCGATAGTCGCCGGCAATGGCGAATACGAAACCTCGAAGCCGGCCACCGCCATTCCCGTAACCGGAACGGAATACATGGGACTCCCACGCGGAGGCGTCAGCGAATCCTTGGCAGACTCCCACGTCGTTATCATCGGCGTCCGCTTGAAGTCGGTGAACCACTCACAGGAAACAGAGACGCAGAGAACAAAGACGAGGGCGCAGAGGTTGCGGACCCGGCGCAAACCCAGACTAGGACTCACTGCGCACCTCCACGGCACCGTGCCGCTTGAGCAGCGATTGCGCCTCAGCAGTGCGCTCGGGCGGACACTCCACCCACACGCCGTAATCCCCACCGCTGAACCTCGGATCGTAGCCGACGGTCATCGTGAGGCGGGGAATGCGCGAGTTGATGAACAGTCCCAGAACGGTCGCGAGAGCGCCGAAAAGCACCATCACCTCGAAACCGAAAATCGTATAAGGAACCCACGAGGCTACTGGCTTACCGCCGACAACGAGCGGCCAGTAGTCCGATGCCCAGATGGCTATCCAGTAACCGAACGAAGCACCGAGCACGCCGCCGATCAGCGTGTACCTGCGCACGGGACTCGGCGGAGCACCAACCGCATCCTCGAGCTCATGCCGCGGTGTCGGCGAATAAACCGTCACCTCTCCCATTTTCTCCCGCTTCAGCTCCTCGATCGCTTCGACAGTCGAATCGAGCTCACGGAACGCACCAATCACTCCCGGCATCAGGCGGTCTCCCCCGGAGTGGAAGGCTCGTACTCGAGGTGCCGGCCGGCAGGATCGATCCCGTGATCATGGCGCTTCCGCAGCTTCGGCGGAATAATCTCCTTTACCTCGGAGATCGCTATCACAGGCAGCTGTTTAATGAAGAGCAGGAACCACATCGAGAACCAGCCGAAGCTTCCGGCGAGGATCGCGAAGTCGACCCACGTGGGTGCGTAGCTCCCCCACTGCCACGGCTCGAATTCGTGCGAGAGTGATGGCACGACGATGACGAACCGCTCGAACCACATTCCGATGTTTATGAAGAACGAGAGGATGAAGAGCCAGGTGGGACTGCGCCGCCAGCTCTGCTTGAACAGGGTGAGCGGCAGGACCATGTTGCACGTGTAGAGAATCACCGAACTCCACCACCACTGGCCCCAGATACGGTTCGCGAAGAACGCCTTCTCGAACTCGAGCCCCGAGTACCACGCGACAAACCACTCGGACATATACGCGCAGCCGACCACGAGCGAGGTGAAGAGACACAGCTTCGCCGCAGCGTCGAGGTGGTTGATCGTTACGTAATGCTGGAGGTTGAACCACTTCCGCATCGGGATGATGATCGTGAAGACCATTCCGATGCCCGAGAAGATCGCGCCTGCCACGAAGTACGGCGGGAAGATCGTGGTGTGCCATCCCGGCGTCAGTGACATCGCAAAGTCGAACGAGACGACAGAGTGCACCGACAGCACGAGCGGAGTCGAGAACGCGGCAAGGAACAGGTACGCGCGCGCGAAGTGTCTCCACTCCCGATCGGAGTTCCGCCAGCCGAGCGACAATATGCTGAGAATTCTCTTCCTGACTGGGTTCTTTTCCTTGTCGCGGAGAACAGCGATGTCAGGAATGAGGCCGATGTAGAGGAAGGTTGACGAAACCGTGAGGTATGTCAGAATCGCGAAAACGTCCCACACCAGCGGGCTCTTGAACTGCGGCCAGAGGTAGCGCCAGTTGGGATACGGAATCAGCCAGAAGAACTTCCATGGCCGGCCAAGGTGGAGAATCGGGAAAAGTCCGGCCGTCATGACGGCGAACACCGTCATCGCTTCCGCGCACCTGTAGATCGTCGTCCGGAAGCCTGCCCTGAACAGGTAGAGAATCGCCGAGATAAGCGTGCCCGCGTGGCCGATACCTACCCAGAACACGAAGGTGATGATGTAAACGCCCCACATCACCGGCGGACTGTAGCCCGCCACTCCAAGTCCGGCGTAGATCTGGTAGATCCATGCAGCAGCGCCGAGAACGAGGAAGAAGATCGCGACGCCGAGTCCGATGAACCACGCGGTCGTCGGATGCAGCGTCGCGATTATCTCGCGGTCTACCTGCTCGTAATCCTTTACCGCGGGAAGCTGGATGTCAGCCGTGGCGATATTCGGGCGGCGTGGCTCGTTGACCGGCTTCAACATCGTCGCCATCAGTGAGCCCCTCCGTCAGCAGCAGCGGCGGCAGCAGCCGCGGCAGCCTGCGCCGCAGACGGGTGATTCACCTTCCGCAGGTAGACCACCGCGGTGTAAGTATTGAGCTCCTCGAACACATGATAAGCGCGCCTGTCGTGAACGAGAGACGCAACTGTCCATCGCTCGTCAGCCGCGTCGCCGAACGTTATCGCGCGCGACGGACACGCTTCGGCGCACGCCGAAGTGAACTCGTCAGGCTCGAGCCCGCGCTTCTCGAGAGATGCGCGGTTTTCCGCGTCGCGAATCCGCTGAACGCAGAACGAGCACTTCTCCATCACGCCCTTGCCGCGCACAGTCACGTCAGGATTGAGCTGCCAGTTCAGTGGCTCAGGAAACGCGTACTGCGCGCGGGCCGGCTCACCGTAACCGAACCAGTTGAAGTAGCGGACCTTGTAGGGACAGTTGTTGGAGCAGTAACGGGTTCCGACGCAGCGATTATAGACCTGCACGTTGAGACCGTCAGGTGCGTGATACGTGGCGTAAACGGGGCAGACCGGCTCGCACGGCGCATTGCCGCAGTGCTGGCAGAGCATCGGAACGAAACGCGTATCGAACTCGGCGCTTCCGTCCTCGCCTCCCTCGAAATACCGCTCGAGCCGGATCCACGCCATCTCGCGGCCACGCGTGATGTTAGCCCCGAACCCGGTCCGGTCGGGCAGAACCTTCGCATTCTGCCAGTCGGCGCCGACTGTCGGGATGTTGTTCTCCGCGTAACACGCTGTGACGCAGGCCGAGCAGCCGGTGCAGCGGGCGAGATCGACTGTCATCGCCCAGCGGTGCTTCGCCATTCCGCTCCAGTGCTCCGGATCGTACATCCCCTTCTCTTTTGACTTGAGGGGAGGCCCGCCAAGCTCACCCTGCGCATCGTTGGCCGTCGGCGACCGCAGCCCGGGGAGGAACTCGTGGCTCGCATCTCCCGGGAACGGTCCGTGGTGGCCGGCGTCGTGAATCTCTTCCTGGGAAGTCAGGTCAGCGACGGTCATCGCTCTTCCGATTCCGCGCCCGTGCTGCCTCGCTGATCCTTCGGTCGTCACGAGGCGCGAAGATCCGCCGTCCTTCGTCAGCGTCGCCCTGGCAGAGCCATATGCTATCGCTCCCGACCTGTCCTCCGAATAAGGAAGCAGGTCGAACGCGTTGTGCCCCGCCTTTGCATACCTGCCTGCCGCCTCCGAGTGTCCGCGCCCGGCGGCGACCGCCACTGTATCCGGCCTGATGCCGAGGTAGGCGTAAACGGGAAGCGTAAGCCGGCCGGCGGATGTCTGAACGGTAACATGGTCACCGTTCTCGACACCGAGTCGCTTGGCAGTCGAGGGGTGGATTTCGGCTACGGTCTGCCACGCGATCTTCGTGACGGGATCGGGAAGCTCCTGAAGCCATGGCTTGTTTGCGCCATCGCCGGTGCCGAGCAGCGGATGCGGATACACCATTAGAAAGAAGTCACCGTCGCCGGGTGGTGAGACTACCGGAGCCGGCACGGCGCGCGGAGTCGTCACAGGAGCGGATCCGGATGTGACACCGCGAGGCAGTGCCGCGGCAAGAGCGCTCGCGCCTCCGGGGAACCGCCCGATCATCGTGTTCCTGTAGTTTCCCGCGGGATCGGTGAGCGAGAGAAGGACGTCCGCTGTCGCGCGCGTATCGAACACCGGATCCATCACTGGCTGCTGCAGCGAAAGCGTCCCGCGCACCGGCTCGGCATCACCCCAGCTTTCAAGCGAGTGATTGTCCGGAAGCACGAGATCCGCCAGCGCGCTGGTCTCGTCTGGTATCGATGAGAAGCTCACCTTGCACGGGACCTTCGTCATGGCGCCAGCGAACCCTGAAGCTGCCGGCATCGTGTAGACAGGATTGACGCCGCGGGTCATCAGGATCGGCACCGCGCCGGCCTGCATTCGCTGAGCAACGACTCGAAGCTGCGCCGGCGAATCTATTCCCTCGAAGCTGTTTATCGCGTCCGCAGTTCTTATCGCCGCCGTTCCGCCCGCTGACTGATTGAGCGAATTCGCGGCGACGCAAAGTTCAATGCCGCGCGGCGTAGACCCACTGGCCAGCACGAGAGTCGGGCCAGCAGCCGCGAACTCACGCTGCAGCTCAGTCAGTACACCCACCTCTACACCACTCTCCTGTGCAGCCTGCTGCGGTGTCGCGCCTCCGCTGAGCATCTGCACGATGGCGAGCTCAGACCCTGGCCGCGCGTTTATCCACTGGTCGGCGTTGAGGCCGGTAAGAGAGCGGCGCGGCCCCACGTATATGAAACGCGGCGCAGTCGCGAGCTGGGCGCGGGCATCGGCGAAGTCGAGCTGCTGCGGCACGCCTGCGCCCCAGCCGTCGAGAAAGTCCGCACCGAACGAGACGATGAGGCGCACTGCCGAGAAGTCATAGCGCGGCCACGCTACGCCGTATGACTGGCGGTTTGCGGTGATCGCCGCGTAGTCCACATCGGGGTCGATGCTCAGCGCGCCAGGCATTCCCTGCGTCGCGAGCCAGCCGTTGAGGAAAGCGGGAAAGTATCCCGACTCATGCCTGTTGATGAATACAGCGTTCGCGGCCGCACCCTCGGCCTCGGTGAGCTTCTCGCGGAAAAGCGTGAGCGCGTCATCCCACGTCGCCCGCTCCAGCCGGCCGTTGCGGCGAATCATCGGGCCGCGATAGCGATCGGGGTTGTAGAGTCCCTGCAGAGCCGACTGTCCGCGTGCGCACAGCGCTCCACGATTCAGCGGGTGCTCCGGATTCCCCTCGAGCTTTATCGCTCTCCCATCGCGGGTTTCCGCGACCACTCCGCACGCTGCAGAACATTCGCGGCAGGTCGTCGAGTAGTAAGTGGAGACTCCGGGGACAGTCTCGTCCGGCGAAACCAGGTACGGGATGAGCTTCTCCACGCTCTCGGACGTGCATCCGATAGCGGTCGTCGCGGCAGTCGTTGCGCCTACGACCTTGAGGAACTCGCGCCGTTTGACAGTGGTCATATGGGCATCAATAGTGGCATGTAGCGCAATCGTATCGCGCCCTGAACTCGGGATTCGAGCGGCCGATGTGACAGTTGACGCACCAGCCCATGTTCAGCGAGTTCTGCTGGTAGACCTGCTCCATCTCCTGAACCTGACCGTGGCATTCCTGACACGAAACTCCGGCGTTCACGTGGCGCATGTGCGGAAAGCGCACGTATTCAGGAAGCTTGTGGATCCGCACCCACGGAACCGGCTCCTTGCGCTGCCAGAAGCCCGCGAGCTTCTGCACCTCCGGCCGGTCGGTGGCAGCAGTGGTGTGACATCCCATGCACGTCGCTACAGCGGGGAGTCCAGGATCAGGTGACTTCGTCGCCGAGTAGTGGCAGTAGACGCAGTTCATCTTGAGATTGCCGGCGGCGTGAAGCGTGTGAGGAAACGCGACTGGCTGCACCGGGCTGTTTCGCTGCGAGGAGCTTGCCCCAGCGTACGCCGAAAGCATGGCGGCTGCCGCGGCAAGAGCGAGGAAGCCGGGGATGGCGAGCCATTTCCTCTTGGGTTTCATCAGCGATCGAAAAGGCGAGTCAAATGGTCGGCTTTGTGAAGATTTTCACAAGCTCGGAATTCGTGGCGGTAAAATGCCTTTTCGGGATTTTCTCCGCAAGGCGGCAGGCGCCAAA
>JBPCJP010000182.1:0-6665 GCA_051005175.1 Gemmatimonadaceae bacterium
CCTAATTGACAGCTAGTCGAGTTGTCTCAGAAGGGCCATATCCTCAGGAGTATCAATATCGAGCGGCGACGCGGGGAGGGGAATCGCCGTCACTTCCTCCGATCGCTTCCTTAGCCACGGCCCCGCGCCGCGATCTCCCTCGAGCTGTGAAAGTTCAGCGAAGAACTCGGCGCCGATCACCGCGGGGACGCCGATCGTACCCCCGTACGATGACGCGACGAGGCGGGACGCGCCGAACGCATCTATCAGGCTTTTCAGGCTGTGCGAATCGACGAACGGCTGATCGGCGAGGACCACCAGCGCACCTTCGACATTGTCATTCTCGCCAAGCGCCATCAGGCCCGCCGAGAGGGAGGTTGCGAGCCCTGATTCCCAGCGGGCGTTGAGCGCGACTCTCACGTCGGGCAGGCCAACGAGCGCGGGTAGTATCTGATCCACGTCGGCGCCGAGGACGACGATTACCGGAGACGCGCCCGCTTCCTGCGCCGCTGCTGCCGCGCGGCGGACGAGTGGCTGGCCTCCATGCTCGATGAGCTGTTTCGGCTCGCCGAAGCGGGAGGATCCACCCGCTGCGAGGACAATGGCGGCGATCCGGGGACGTTCTTCAGGCATGAGGTAAATTACCTTCAGGATCAGGCAACCACGAATCTGAAGTCACGGGAGATAGAAAAGTGCTAATAAGTCGCGAGCTGGCTGAGGCCCTCAATGGGCAGATCGGGAATGAATTCGGTGCGAGCATGCAGTACCTCAGCATCGCGGCGTATTTCCAGGAGCGTCACCTGACGCTGCTCTGCAAGCTTTTCACCCAGCAGGCCGAGGAGGAGAAGGAGCACGCGATGAAATTCGTGCGCTACCTGATGGATACGAAGGGCGGCCTCGCCATTCCGGCCATTCCGGCTCCAAAGCCCGGCTTTTCGTCGGCCGAGGATGCGGTTCAGGCGGCGCTGGACTGGGAGAAGGGGGTCACCCGGCAGATCACGGCGCTGATGGATCTCGCGGTGGGGCAGAACGACTATCTGGCGCAGAGTTTCCTTCAGTGGTTCATTGACGAGCAGCTCGAGGAAGTGGTGAAGATGGAACGGCTGCTGGGGGTCATCAAGCAGTCAGGCGAGAAGAACCTGCTGATGGTCGAGGCGTACCTTGTGCACATCGAGAAAGCTGATTGAGGCGGGAGCCGCCGTATGCGTTGCCATGGTTCTCGCTGTTGCTCAATCCAACGCGCAGACAGTCACTGGTAGAATAACAGTCGGCGGCACCCAACTCGCCGCACGCGGCGCGGGGGTGATACTGCTTGACTCGATGGGGCGCCCCGCGACGGCAGCGCTCGCCGACTCGTTCGGACGTTATTCCATCCTTGCACGATATCCGGGTTCATACCGCCTCAGGGTCCACGGTCGATCCGGATCCCCGATGGTAGAGACATCTGCCATTTCCCTGCATCCCGGTGCGACAGTCGAGCTCGATATTCCGCTCTCACTTGTCCCGACGACCCTTGGCACCGTTATCGTCGTCGGCAAGTCAATTGTTGACGCGCCCCCGGGAAATCCGGCGAAGTATGACGAGTTCTTGCGGCGAAAGAAGCTCGGATTCGGACGATTTCTGACACGGGCCGACATCGAGAAATCAGGGATGAACATGGTTCACGACCTGCTCCGCGGAATCCCTGGCATGCTGGTGAGCGTGTCAGGGTCGCATCCGACGATCCAATCGAAACGGTGTCCGGGGAGCAGTATTCCGGGCCTTGACCCGGCGGCGCTTGCTGGTCAGTCGGCAGGGCCGGATACGAAGCAGCAGCCGATGCTGTTTGTGGATGGCATCCGGGTGCGGGATATCGCCTCGTTGAGCAACATCCACCCAGGCCAGATCGAAGCGATGGAGATCTATCAGGGCGCCGCCCAGGTCCCCGCAGAGGCAAAGGGAGATGCCTGTGCGGCGATTTTTATCTGGCTGCGGACCGGCTCATAGCGCGGCCAGACCACGGGCAAGCACCAGGCTGGGTCGCACAAGGAATCCTCAGTTGACCTTTTCGTGAATCCAGCTGGCGAGGAGGCTTACGGCATCCGCTCGCAATTGCCGATCTGAAGCGTTCTGATCGCGCAGGGCGTGGCCGGTGCCTTCGACGACACGTACGGTGAGGTCTTTCCCGGTCACCGCCTTCAGGCGGCGAACGCTCTCGGCGACTGGAACGTTGTCCTGCTCGTCCAGCTCTCCGTAGATGACGAGCCCGGCCACTTTCAGCGCTCTCCAATGTGCGATGGGGTCGAAATCTCCGACCAGTCGCCACCACCCCCACACCCACGAGTCGGGTGTCTGCGGGAATCCCTCGGCAACCGGCTTCAACGGCGTGTTTAGTGCTGCAGTGAGCGCGCTGCGGTAAGAGTCCCAGTCTCCGGTCTTCAGGTAACGTTCGGCAAGCGCCTGAATCCTCATGCCGGCATCGACGCCCGCTTTGTCGAGTCCGGCCTGCCTGAATGTATTCCGCATCTCGTGGTTTACCTGTTCGACCGGCAGAGTCGAAGATCCGGAGATGTTCACAACGAATGCCACGTGATCTGATGACGTTCCAGCAACGGGCGCGATGTGTCCGCCCTGGCTCAATCCGACGACTCCGACGTCGCGGCGTCGAACAGACCGGTGGCTCCGGAGGTACTCGACCCCTGCCACAGCGTCCGCAGCGAGTGTTTCAAACCCAACTGTCTTCCAGTCTCCGCCCGATTTTCCCGACCCTCGCTTATCGGTGAGAAGCGCTGCAATACCGCGGCGTGCAAGTGCCTCCGCCCACGCCCGCGCCCACCCGTTGGATCTGTCACTGTCGCCCGACCCCTGAATGATCACGGCGGCGGGAAAGGGACCGCGTCCATCGGGAATCAGGAGCGCGGCCGCCAGCTGGATGTCACCGCTTGCGTAGAGAACGTCTTCCTCGTGGAAAGACGCTGGCTGAAGCGTTGGCGTCCCCGCGACGCAGGCCGCGAGGATGAAAGCGGCAGCAATGGAAGAGCAATATGTTTTCATCGTTCCTTCGAATTTTGTCATGCTAATTATTCCAGCCTGACGCCGCTCGGGTATAGAACGGAAGTTGCAACCGGAACCGATCCAGCGGTCATCCGTATGAGAGGTATATGAGATCAGTCAATGCGGAGACGCTTCCGAGGTATCACGGGCATACATGGCGAACCGTCGACCTCGACGGGCTTCGGCTGACAGAGAACAGGCACGTGGCTGGGGCTCGGATTGGCAGGCACAGTCACGCGCTGCCATACGCCACAGTTGTGATAGAGGGTGGATACGAGGAGAAGACGGCGAAGTCGTCACATACCTGCACAGCGGGCAGCGTTGTGTTTCACGAGCCCGGAGAGCGGCATGCAAACCGGTTCGGGACGCGTGATACGAAACTCGTCAATCTCACCTGGATTGATCCTGTGCTCGTGCCTTGTTTTGGCGTGCTGGCAATGTCAAGCGGGCGGGCGGCACGCCGACTTTCGGTGGAGCTGGCATCTGAAATAGCAGACGCTGATGCTACGTCGCCAGCCGTGATCGAATCGCTCGCCGCGGAGGTGGCCGTACTCGGCGCTGTCAGCGGAAGCGCGGGCCCCGATATCCCGGGCTGGCTGCGTGAAGTCGAAGAGCGGCTGCGGGATGAGTATCTGAAACCGCCGGCTCTCGGCGACCTTGCTCGCGATGCTGGCGTCCACCGTTCACATCTGGCCCGCACATTTCGTTCATACTTTCGGCGTTCTGTGGGCTCATTCGTTCGCGAGCTCAGACTTGACTGGTCAGCCGAGCGGCTCCGCCGGGGTGCGCCAATAGTGGAGGTCGCGCTGGGGGCGGGGTTTTCCGATCAAAGTCATATGACCCGGTGGTTCCGACGCTCGAGGGGATTGACCCCTCGTGCATTCGTGAAGGCACGCACAAGCGTAAGGAGGAGCCATGAGTGATGACGCGCCAGCCCTCACTGGGCCGGATCTCAGCAGCGGGATTCCGCTGGAGTCAATTCCAGATGGAGGACTGTTCGCCGGACATGCGGATGGGCAATCCGTCATTCTTTCGCGCAACGGCGACGAAGTTTTCGCCATCGGTGGGGTGTGCACCCACTATGGCGCGCCACTTGGGCACGGCCTCGTAGTGGGAAACACAATCCGCTGCCCATGGCACCACGCGTGCTTCGATTTGCGTACTGGAGTTGCCATCCGCGCGCCGGCGCTCAAACCCGTAGCGGTATGGGAGACGATTCGAGACGGAGCGCTCGTCAAGGTGGTGAGGGAAACTCCCGCGTCGGACGGCGCTACCCCTGTCGCGTCAGGGCGCCCATCCGGTGAGGACCCGCGGTCGATTGTGATAGTCGGGACCGGAGCCGCCGGAAACGCTGCCGCCGAAATGCTGCGCCGGCTTGGATACGGCGGAAAGCTCACGATGATAGGTGCAGATGATGCGGCGCCCTACGACCGGCCGAACCTCTCCAAGGACTATCTCGCGGGAGACGCACCCGAAGAGTGGATTCCGCTGCGGCCGGCGGAATTCTACGCGGAGCACGACATTGAGCTGCGGAAGGGAGTAACCGTTACATCGCTCGATGTCCGCGAGCGAAGAGTTGAGCTTTCGGCCGGTGAATCAGTTCACTTCGACAAACTCCTTCTCGCAACAGGCGCCGAGCCGGTGCGACTGCCAATACCTGGCGCAGACCTCGGCCACGTCCACTATCTGAGATCGCTGGCGGACAGCCGGCGGATCATCGAGGCTGCGAAAACTTCAGAGAAAGCGGTAGTCATCGGAGCGAGCTTCATCGGTCTCGAGGTCGCCGCTTCGCTGAGGAAGCGGGGTCTCGAGGTTGACGTCGTCGCTCCGGAGTCCGTTCCGCTGGAGCGCGTTCTCGGCCCCGAGCTTGGCGAGTTCATCCGCAGCAAGCACGAAGAGAAAGGGGTGCGCTTCCACCTCGGCCGGACGTCGCGCGAGATCGATGCGGGCTCGGTGACGCTCGATGATGACACGCGGCTGCCGGCTGATCTGGTGGTCGTCGGCGTCGGCGTGCGGCCGCGCGTCTCCCTCGCGGAACAAGCCGGCGCAGCGATCGACAAGGGAGTGGTGGTCGACGAATTTCTCGAAACGTCGATTCCCGGCGTTTACGCGGCTGGTGACATCGCGAGATACCCTGATCATCGAAGCGGCGAGCCAGTGCGGATCGAGCATTGGGTTGTTGCCGAGCGGCAGGGCCAGACCGCAGCGCACAATCTTCTGGGGATGAAGGAAAAGTTCGTATCCGTGCCGTTCTTCTGGAGCAATCATTACGACACCGCGATCACATATGTCGGTCATGCGGAGCGATGGGACGAAGTCGTGATCGCGGGAAGCCTCGAGGAGGGAAGCTGCCTCGTTGGCTACAGGTCGGGCGGAAAGATTCTCGCTGTCGCTGCTACCGGTCGTGAAAAGGCGAGCCTCGAGGCAGAGGCGGCGATGGAGCGGAGCGACTGGGTGGGTCTCGAGAAGCTTTTGGATCGTGAAGCGACACGGTGAGCCTAACGAGCCCGTGCGCGATTTCGCGGGGCGTCGTTCGCAGGATCGACTACAACGAAACTAGAGGAGGGCAGTACTGAATACGCGGGTGAATTCCCCATTGGCACTTCGAAAGTCACAGCAAACACAATGCGAAAGGTTCCACTTGCCTTTCGCCGATCGATCTGCGGTTCCATCCCGGTCGCAGTAAATCCATATATAGTGACCGGGACAGTCAGCGAATAGCCCGCTTCAATCCGTTGAACAGCGGCCGGCCCAACGCAGATAGGAGAAACCACCGACTCCCAGCCTTGACCAGTTTGCAGCTGAGCGTCAGGTTCACACCGACCTCCCTTAAACAGCGGCCGGTTGGCCCGATTTGTAATTATTGCGGTTGCCCTGATAGCTAGCCCGTTGGAGGTTGTAGAAAGCCGCACCGTGTCTTCGACAATGCGTGCGGTAACTAATTCATCCTCCATTCTTAGATCCGGAGGCTTTGTTGACACTTCCGGCCCGGAGGCGCAAGCCAACAACAACGGCAGGCCGGTTACTGTCAGCTTGCTGCGGAAGCTTCCCCAGCTCTGCATTGACTAGTGCTCAGATTCAGTTCGCCCATTTGGAGCTAGTTTTGGATTTCATCCCACCGATTAATATGGAGGGCGCAGTTCGTACCGTAGGTGCTGATCATGGTATCAGTAGTTGTCATGCCTGTTCCCGCAACCTGCAGGCCAGGAGCGCAATATGGTGATCCATTGCCAGCGAAAACCGGCGCACCGCTATCATCTAGGCCGAAACCGGCATGATTCACACGCGTAATGTTCCAGAAGAATATCCCCCCGCTGGACGGAAGTTCGCTGGAGCTCCCCAGCAGACTGAGGGGGTAGAACTAGTTACCTTCGCAATAATCCTCATGACCGGCGATGACATAGGTGGGGTTCTGTCTCCAGCCTCGCAGTCTCGTGCTCGTCAAACGTAATCCTCGAGCTCGGCTACTTCTTTACACCTTAGCAAACATCGAGTGTGTGCTTGGTGACTCCTGCACTAGGGACTCCCTCGGACTTTGACGGGATTGTGTATATCAGTATGAGCCAGGACGGCCGTTGGAAAGACGACCTCCTGCTTGAACTTGTGCGTTCTCTAAATTCTGTCACCTTTTTTCTCTAAATTCTGTCACCCTC
>JBPCJP010000183.1:0-10236 GCA_051005175.1 Gemmatimonadaceae bacterium
TCCGTCGCCCAGCTCAGCATGTTGATGAAACCGGGCGCTACAGCGAGGCCGCGCGCGTCTATCTCGGAATTCGCCCGGGCACCGCTGAGGTTCCCGACCCGCACTATCCGGTCACCGTCGACCGCCACGTCAGCGACACGCCCGGGTGATCCCGATCCGTTGTAGACGGTTCCACCGCGGATGATGACATCGTAGGTCTCGCTTCCAGCTGGCGTCACCGGCGCGCCTCGCGCGCAGCCGATGGCAAGTACGAGAATTGTCGAGGCGAGGATGGGCAGAGGCCGCATCAGAATTTCTCCGATATAGGGTAACGGGGTGGGAAGTTAGCAAAACGCCCCGTCGCGCGGGCGACGGGGCGTTGGTGCGGCTGAGGAACTGACCTACCAGCGATAGTGCGCGAACGCCTTGTTCGCTTCGGCCATGCGGTGCGTGTCTTCCTTCTTCTTTATCGCGTTGCCTTCGCCCTTTGAAGCAGAGATCACCTCGGCGGCGAGCTTCTCGGCCATCGACTTCTCGCCGCGGTTGCGTGAGAAAGTGATGAGCCAGCGCATCGCGAGCGCGGTACGACGGTCCGGACGGACTTCCACCGGAACCTGGTACGTTGCGCCACCGACACGGCGGGACTTCACTTCGACGGCGGGCTTGAGGTTCGTCAACGCCTGCTTGAAGATCGTCACGCCGCTCTGCGAGGTGCGCGACTCGACGAGATCCATCGCATCGTAGAAGATGCGCTCGGCCGTCGACTTCTTTCCTTCGTACATGATTGCGTTGATGAACTTCGAGACAGTCTGACTGTCGTAGCGCGCATCGGGCAGGATCGGGCGCTTTACTGACTTCTTCCGGCGGCTCATTTACTTCTTTCCTCCGGCCGGTGCGCCGGCCTTGGGCTTCTTCGTTCCATACTTCGAGCGGCTTTTGTTGCGGCCGGTGACACCCGACGCGTCGAGCGAGCCGCGAACGATATGGTAGCGGACACCGGGAAGATCCTTCACGCGGCCGCCTCTGATCAGCACGATCGAGTGCTCCTGCAGGTTGTGACCCTCACCCGGGATGTACGCCGTAACCTCGAACTGGTTCGTGAGGCGCACGCGAGCGACCTTCCGGAGTGCCGAGTTCGGCTTTTTGGGGGTCGTCGTGTACACGCGCGTGCAGACTCCACGGCGCTGGGGATTGGCCTGAAGCGCAGGCGCTTTCTCTTTCTTCTTGACGTCCCGGCGACTCTGGCGGACGAGCTGATTGATAGTCGGCATTAAGGCTACTGAGGTTCTGAAAAGTCCCTGCGTGGTGAGTGCGGGGTAGCCTGTAAGATTAACTCATTACAGGCGATGCAGTCAACCCTTCCAGCCCTTCATGAGGGGGAGAGTATCCCTTTTTCGAACTCCCTCCTCGAAGGGGCCGAGGAGGTGGGCGACGCTGTTTGCATAATAGCTTATCAGGCTCCGGTTCCTGGGCAGAACCGCGTATCCGTCGCCGGCATCGACCAGCATCCGCCGCATGCTCAGCATCTTCCAGGCGCGGTCGAAAATCCCCTCAGTGGTCCCCTCGGCCATGATGGCCTCGGCGTTGAGTTCCGTCAGGACCTCCCGCATGTCCGTCATCCGCTCCAGGAGGACCGCCCGAGGGATGAAATCGCTGTCAAGCGACTGGATCGCCGCGCAGGCGAGGCTCACCGGGGTCACGGGGATTATCGCGCCGATCCGGCCCATCATCTCGTCACACAGGAGCTGGACCCTGGCCAGACGCTCGTGGCGGGGGAGGTCGAACAGGTCTTCGCCAGTCGCGACCTGCTCGTTGAACCACGGCTCGAGGCCGACCGGCTCGCCGATCGTCACGGCGGCGCGGCCGTATCGCTTCCACCGCCGGGCGAGGAGCCGGCCGGCGTTCCACCAGACATACCGGGAAACCTCGGTAAACTGGGCGGACCGGGCCGGCGTGCGCTGTCCACGGGTTACGGCGAGCTCCCGCAGCAGCGACCTGTCCTCCAGCACGCGATCGTAGTTTATGGCAACCGGGACCAGGTAAATCCGGTTGCGATATTCGGGCTCCCGGGCGACGCCGATTATGTAATCGAGCAACCCGATCTTCCCGGCCTTGAGCTTGCCGTCCCGGCTGAGCCCGCCCTCCGGGAAGATGCCCTGAGTCACCCCGTTCCTCGTGATGAGCTGGACGTAACGCTCGAGAACAGTGTGATAGAGAGGCTCGCGAAATTTCCGCCTCACGAAGTACGATCCGAAGCTCTTGAAGAGGTACTCGAGCGGAAACGCCCTGGCCCATTCTCCGACGGCGTATGAGATCGCCACCCGACCCGTGAGGACATAGCCCACCAGCACGTAGTCCGCGTTCGAGCGGTGGTTCATCAGGTATACGACTATCGCGTCTTTCGGGAGCGACGACGCGTCACTCTCGCCCTGCTGGTGAACCGACACCTTATAGAAAAGGTTGAGCAGCGCCCGGCTCACGAAGTAGCCAAACCGGTAATACGCGAGGATATTGAAGAACGGGACTATTTCATCTATGTATCGGCGGACGGTGCGCCAGACGACAGCCGGATCCTCGTCGTGCTCTCTGGCGTGGATGGCGACAGCACCGGCGATCACTGGATCGGCCAGCAGGGTGTCTCGTATGCGGGCCTTCGCGGTAAGCTTGAATCGGTCGAGCTTCGCCCCGCGCCTCCGGAATGACCGGATGGCGCTCTGATTCACTCTTCTTTTCAGGAAGTCGAACGCCATGCGGGAAGGATTACGTCGGGAGTATATTGTCGAGCGCTCGGGAGATAGTACCGCCGCGGGTCGCTCGACGAAAGGAGTTTCCTGCCCGGCCCCGTTCTTGAATCCGGATGGCCCATGCCCATGAGACGATTCACCCGGACGCGTGTTGCGACAGCGCTTTCTCTTGCTGTCTTCACAGCCTCAGCGAGCGCCCAGTCACGGCCAGCGGGCGCAGTCGATTTCTCCCGTGCCGAGGCGGAGCTCACGAGCTTTCCCGCGCGGATTCCGGGCATCGGCCCCACCGCCCTTCACGTTCAGACACTTCTCGACCGCGCCTACTTTTCGCCGGGAATAATCGACGGCGCGTGGGGCGCAAACGCGGGAAAGGCACTCGCCTTCTTTGCAGATCCCGGAGGCAACGCCCGGCTCACCGGCCGGACACCGCCTCCTCTCGCTACGATCGACAGGAACACCTATGCTCGGCTTCGCCGCGCAGCCGGAGACCGGCCGCTTCTCAGGCGATACACTCTCACCGCCGCCGATCTTGCCGGACCATTCACCCAGATTCCGAAGCTCGTGTACGACCAGGCGAAGCTCAAGTGCCTATGCTACTCGTCACCTGCAGAGGCCCTGGCCGAGCGGTTCCATACATCCGAGAAGCTGCTGGCGCAGCTGAACCCGAAAGTCGACTTGCAGCGACTGAGGGCCGGTGTGCAGCTTCTTGTGCCGAATGTACTGCAGGAAAACGTTGCCTCGGGGATGGATACAGTGATCGTCGCCCGCCTGATCATCTCCAAGACGGGATTCTGGACTCACGCCGTTGACGCCAACGGGACAATTCTCGCGCATTACCCGTCAACACTGGGAAGTGGGTATGATCCATCGCCGACTGGGAAGCTGACAGTCACGCACGTCGCGCGCGATCCGGCGTTTCACTACCAGCCGAAGCTGTTCTACGAAGTTCCAAACACGCAGCCGAACGCAATGCTGCCCCCGGGACCTAACTCGCCGGTCGGGCGGGTGTGGATGTCTCTGTCGCGAAAGCATTACGGAATCCACGGAACCTCTTCCCCTGAGACGATAGGATATGCGCAATCTCACGGATGCGTGCGCCTTACCAACTGGAATGCACTCCAGCTTTCCGATCTCGTGGAACCCGGGACGCCGGTGGAGTTTCACTGACTGCGGACTGCGGACGTACTGCGGACAGGAGATTTCAGACTACTCCGGACCCGGACTGCGCACGAACCCGGACTGCCTCACTCAATAATCGTCCAGTGGGAAGCGGCCCTGCCGGATCGATTCTGCCGCCAGGCGCACCTGGCGAAGCGCGATTCGAGCGACGGCTCCCGTCGCCTTGCCATCCGGAGGGTTTGAGGCAATCAACTCGCGACAGACATCGCGCCTTGCCCTGAGTCGTTCGGGATTCAGCTCGGGAGGACGACGACTCACGCGGTCGAGCGCCTGCCCCGCAAGTGAAAGCAGTCGGCTGGATCCCATCTGAAATTGCGCCATGCCGAGCATGTCGGCGGGAGCGTAATGCTTTCGCCAGAAGACTGCGCTCCCTTCGAACAGCCGGCGGGAGTATTCGTAGTCCGAGATGTCGCGCTGGCTCTGGCGGTGGATGTGATGAACCACGACCTCTGGAACCCACCCCAGGGTGAATCCCAGACGCCGCGCCCGCAGGCAGAGGTCAGTCTCTCCCTGATAGAGGAAATAATCCTCATCGAATCCGCCGAGTTCGCAAAGTGTGCTGCGTCGCGCGAGAATGCAGCAGCCGTTGAGCCACGCAATGGCGGACCGTCGAAGGCCCGGCTCGAGAGCTACCATTCCCTCGCCCGGATAAAAACGGCGAGGGGCAAAGTGGCGCCTGTCACCTCCCTCGAGAATTCGCGGACCTGCCAATGCCACGTCGGGATGTCGGTCGAGATAGCCAACGAGGCCGCTCATCATCCCCGGAGAAAAGCGCACATCCGGGTTGAGGAGCAGGACGTAGCGGCCTGTCGACTGTCGGATGTTCCTGTTGTGACCCTTGCTGTAGCCGAGATTCTCGGCGCATTCGAACACCGAGACAGAGCCTGAGCGGCAGAGGATATCGCGAGTGGTGTCGCTGCTCGCATTGTCGAACACGAACACTTCCCACGCGACACCTTCCTGCGTCTGGAGGTCGCGGATCAGGGCGTCGGCGCATCCTTCGTTGTTGTGGGTGACGACGCTCACCGAAACGTCCGGGATCATTTCGGCGAAGCGGCCAGTCGTTCGATGACGTCGGCAGGCGTCGTGAATTCGCACCATGCGAGCGCAGGATGTCTTGCGAGCAATCCAGTCGTACGCTCGAAGTTCCCGAGGAAACGAGGTTGCGCCAGGTCGCCGCTGCGGAACACGATGACAAGCGGACTGCTCGAGGGACGGTCGAGCTCCGAGCGCAGGTGTGGCCATACGTGGCGCGAGGCCAGGGCAAGGTTCGGCGACCGGCTGGCGCGCATCAGCCATGGCGATCGCCGGACGGGTCGCCATCCTGGCCGGGTTGTCGTCACTGGAATTTCCCACAGGTCAGTCGAGCCATGCGCATCATCGCGAGCCGCGAGATAGTTGCCGGTTCGCGGCCGATACGGCTCGCGAAGGGCGTTCCGGAAATCGGGGAGCGAGCCGGTGGCATTAGGATCGTCGTGAATCCGCTCCCCCGGCAGTCCGGGCTCCACGGTCAGGTCATACCGGATTCCCGATTCACGAGCGGCATCAAGGGCATCCTGGCTCAACCAGCGATCACCGAATCGGGACATCATCGGAGCATGTCCGAAAATTCCCTGGAAAGCCACCACCGAGGTAGCGACACAGTGGCGGGTCCACTGCCTGTCGCGCAGGTCGTTGTACCACGCATCGAGGGCTTCGCTCCATCTCCAGAGATGGACATGTATGCCGGCTGCATCGTTTCCGTCCCCGGCTTTCCTGACGATGCGCGGGCAGGCAGCGGCCACATGATCCGCGCTGCCGAACGTTTCAGCAATCTGGGGATCGCAGCGAAAGAACCAGTTGAACCGGACGCTGCGGCCTGTGGCTTCCGCGAGGCTGAAGCGAAGCGACTCGAGCCGGTCAAAGGCCAGCTCCGAGGATTCCCACCCTCCCCCATCGGAACGGGTTTTTCGGTCGTCGGGCTCGACGTCTATGAGAAAGAGAACAGGACGGCTCAGCACGACAGAACGTATGCCATGGATCGGCCCGGCGGAAGAAGTGTTCATTGACCAGCTTGATGTTCTCCTTGAGGCCCATCAGCTCATCCCTCGCCCACGGATAGCCGCGTCCGTAAGTACCCGCGTGGTCTCCTGGAACGATGCAGCCGAGATGAACGACTGAGTCCTGAGACTTGCCTTAAACTGTAGAGACACGGGCATTTACAAAAGACTCGAATCACCATATCATGCGGATAGTTGGGAGCAAGGCGATTGCCGCACCGATCGCCGCACATCGTATATGAGCATTGCGCGCGTACTCGCTTGCCTGGGATCGCCAGTGTCGGAGGTTGCATGAATCGCCTCACGCGGACAGCGCCAGGAGTTTCCGCCGCGATCCGGTCGGCCTCACGACGCCGCAGGTTTCCAAGATCGAAGCGATGCAGGCCGCGTATTTGAACGAGACCGATCCGGCGAGAGAGTGATGAGGTATCGCTTCCGCGCTGCGTTCCTTTCTCTCCTGGCAGTCACGTCGTGCAGGGGAAGCGAACACCCCGCGCCGACTGCCGATAGCGAGTTTCAAGAGAGGGTTGTATGGGGCCAGGATCGCCCGCCGCAACGTGCCCTCCGGGTGACGATGACCTATTGCGAGAAGCCGTCAAGCAACAGCGGCTGCGTGGATCTCGAGAATGGACGGCCGACCGACGCATTCCTCATTGCAAATGGGCATGTTGTTTTTTTTGACCAGAGAGCCGGGCTTGTTGCATTCGATTCCGTTGGGCGCTACGTGGCACATATTGGCAGCCTGGGCACGGAACCAGGGTCCTATCGCCGTGTGACTGCACTTGGATCAAACGCCGCAGGAACGTTCACGTTCTGGGACCCGTTTCTCGATCGCCTCACAGTCCTGAAACTCAACGAGCCTCCTCGAGCTGCGTGGGTGAAGGACGGGCGGGTCGAAAGTGTCCTTATCTCCGACACGTTCGCAGTGGCATTGGCAGTTCCTCCTTCGAGATTCGCTGGTGACAGGGTGGCGGGAACAATCATGACGCTCAATTCCAATGGCAAATTCTCGAATCCGCTCGCAGCTGTCACGGCGCTCGCGACGACAAGCAAACGATTGAAGGCGCGGGCACCCATTCCCAACTTGCACTGGCCAAATCCGATCTGGGGAATGGGACTGGATGGGACCCTTGTGTACGTGCCGCCCGATACGGTTCTCCGAATCGAATTCTACGATCGCTCGGGTCGGCCGGAGATGCTCGTCGTGGGTGACATGCCATTTCCCAGCGAGATTGTAACGGAAGCGGAGCTCGGCCGGCTCAAGGAGATCTACTATGAGACGATAAAAGGCGAGCCAATGCCCCAACCTGGATCATGCAGCCTCGACGTCCCCCCACCCGGGGCGAGCGAGCCGAACAAGAATTGCGTTCTCGTGCGGCACGCCCACGAGGTCGGCCGCCGGTCGCCGCGAATTCGGCCTCCCGTCACAGACATCGTCTCGTTCGCCCCACGCGGCTTCTGGGTCAGGACCAGCCGAATACGCAAAGACTCCGCGACATGGCTGATGGCCGATAGCAGCGGAAAGCTTTTTGGGTGGCTGGAGCTGAAGGCTGCAGAGCGGCCAATCGGCCAGCATCGGGCGCGCTTCGCAATCGCTGACACAACCGATGGGCGAACCTCGGTCACCTGGCGGGAATTGATTCAGTAGCACCCGAAGGGGAAACCGGCAATGATGCCGTCTACTCGCAGCAACTTCGTCACGGTCGTCGCCTTGGTTCGCCAGGGCGCTAAGGTCAACTCCCCACAGGACTTACACGTCCACGTGAATGGTCATGTGGCACACCCAGCAAAAGGGAGGAGAGCTTTCGCTCTCCCCCCTTTTTTCCCTTACTCCGAAGCTCCTACTCTTCGTCATCTCTGAATCCCCTCGGCAACGCTCCCGCCTTCGGAAGCAGGTCGTCCTCGAGATCCGGCTCCGCGAGAATCTCCGCGATCGACGGCTCAGCGAATATCTCGGGCTCCGGCGGAACCGGCGCTCCCTCGATATCCACTTCCTGGTAGCGGTACATGCCCGTTCCCGCAGGAATGAGGTGACCGATGATGATGTTCTCCTTGAGGCCCATCAGCTCATCCCTCGCCCCACGGATAGCCGCGTCAGTAAGTACCCGCGTGGTCTCCTGGAACGATGCAGCCGAGATGAACGACTGAGTCGTGAGACTTGCCTTGGTGATTCCAAGCAGCAGCGGCTCCGCCGACGCCGGCTCGTCCTTCTTCTTGCGAGCCTTCTCGTTGGAGTCGCGGAACGCCTGCTTGTCCACGTGCTCGCCCTCGAGGAACGCTGTATCGCCTGACTCGAGAACGCGCACCTTCTGAAGCATCTGCCTCACGATAACGCCGATGTGCTTGTCGTTGATCTTCACGCCCTGCAGGCGGTAAACCTCCTGCACTTCGTTGAGCAGATACTCCTGCACCGCCCGCGGCCCCTTGATCCGGAGAATATCGTGCGGGTTCACCGGACCCTCGGACAGACGATCACCCGCGCGCACCCGGTCGCCCTCGTGGACTCTCAAGTGCTTGCCGGCGCCAACCTCGTAGGTGTGCTCCTCGGACTGGTCGTCAGGAACAGCGACCATCCCGGCCGAGCCTTCGATCATCGTCGTCGGCCGCACGAAGATCTCGCGCTTGCCGCGCTTGATGTCACCAAACCTCACCACGCCGTCGATCTCCGACACCGTCGCCGGATCCTTCGGCTTCCGCGCTTCGAAGAGTTCGGCAACACGCGGCAGACCACCGGTGATGTCGCGGGTCTTGTACGCCTCACGGCTAACCTTCGCCAGGATGGTTCCGGCGGTGATGCGATCTCCATCCTTGACGGCAAGCTGGGCGCCCACCGGCATCACGAAGTCACGCAGACGCTTCTCCTTTGCACCCTTGATCTCCCAGATCTCGATGTGCGGGTGAAGCTTCTTCTCGCGGTCCTCAATGACGACGGTCTGACGCATACCGGTCAGCTCGTCCAGCTCTTCGGACACCGACTCCTCTTCCTTCAGATCCTCGAACCGGATGATTCCTTCCACATCCGAGATGATGGGATTCGAATACGGATCCCAGGTGAAGATCACCTGATCCTTCTTCGCCTCTTCGCCGTTCTTCACCATCAGCGTCGCGCCAAGCGGTACCTGCAGCCGCGCGCCGATCTTGTTGCTATCGTTCGCCGCGCGAATCTGCAAATCGCCTTCGTACGACGTGACGATCTGAAGACCATCCGCGTTGGTGACGCTGATGAGGCGATCACCGTACTCGATGACACCATCGACCTTCGACTTGCGCGCGGTCTGCTCGGCGATACGGGCAGCTGTTCCACCGATGTGGAACGTTCGCAGCGTGAGCTGCGTACCCGGCTCTCCGATGGACTGAGCGGCGATGATACCAACCGCCTCACCCTTATCGACCATCGACATCGTCGCGAGATTCCGACCGTAGCACATCTGGCAGAGTCCACGTTTGGCCTCACAGGTGAGCACCGAGCGGATCCGAACGGTCTCGATTCCTGAATCCTCGATGGTCCGCGCCATGTCCTCGTCGATGAGCTGGCCAGCCTCGGCCATCAGCGTCGGACGGCCCTGGTTGGTTTCATGCGGATCCTCGATATCCTCGGCCGCAACTGTACCGACAATCCGCTCGGCCAGCGGCTCGATGATATCCTCTCCTTCCTTCAACGCTCCGACTTCGAGGCCGAGGATCGTGCCGCAATCCTCCTCGGTGATCGTTACATCCTGTGCAACGTCCACGCGCCGCCGCGTCAGATAACCGGCATCGGCCGTCTTGAGCGCGGTGTCAGCCAGACCCTTACGCGCGCCGTGGGTCGAGATGAAGTATTCGAGCACCGACAGTCCTTCACGGAAATTGGATTTGATCGGGCTCTCGATGATCTCACCGATACCACCGGTGAGTTTCTTCTGTGGCTTCGCCATCAGGCCGCGCATACCGGCGAGCTGGCGGATCTGATCGCGCGATCCACGCGAGCCGGAGTCGAACATCATGAACACCGGGTTGAAGCCATCGTTCGACTTCGCCATCGCGCGCACCATGGCGTCCGCAATGTCGGAGTTGGCGTGCGTCCACGTATCGATGACCTTATTGTAACGCTCACCGTTGGTGATGTTACCGGTCATCCACGCCTTCTGGAACCGCTCGACGCGCTCCGATGCTTCCTGCAGCAACGTTTCCTTCTCGGCGGGAATGTGAAGGTCCTCGATTCCGATCGAGATTCCACCGCGAGTAGCGTTGCGGAAACCGAATTCCTTGAGACGATCGAGGAATGGAACCGTGCCCTTGAGACCCGCTCTCCGATA
>JBPCJP010000184.1:0-3310 GCA_051005175.1 Gemmatimonadaceae bacterium
TGCCCCGGACATCGACAGGGAAGCTTCAGCGCTACAGGTTGAGACAATGAGCGAATTCGAGTTGCCCAAGGCGAAGGAGCGGGGCACTGGCGGGACCGTCATTCATCCCGGGGGGTGGGCGATTCCGAGGGGGTTCAGCGACGCGATGGTATCGTCGGGGAAGATCGTGACCCTTGCCGGGCAGGTCGGCTGGAATCCGGCGACGCACAAGTTCGAGACTGACGATTTCGCCGAGCAGACGAGGCAGGCGCTGCACAACGTCGTGACTCTGTTGCTCGAGTCGGGTGCGAGGCCTCACGATCTTGTCCGGTTGACGTGGTATGTAGTTGACAGGAACGAGTACAACGCTGCGCGACGTGTTGTCGGTGAGGCGTACCGCGAGATAATCGGCCAGCATTATCCGCCGATGACACTCGTCGTTGTCGCCGGCCTGCTCGAGCTGCGAGCAAGGGTTGAGATAGAGGCAACGGCTGTCATCTCCTGACATCATGTCTCTCCCGATTTTCACAGCCACCCGGTATGTGCAACCCCTGAGGGAAGGGGGGTCGCTGCCGGCCGTTGTCGATACGCATGGCGGCGGGATGTTCGTTGTGAAGTTCCGCGGGGCGGGGCAGGGCGTTAAGGCGCTGATCGCCGAGCTGATTGTGGGGCAACTTGCGCATGCCGCCGGGCTCCCCACTCCGGAGATCGCCCTCATCGAGGTTCCCGATTCATTCGGGAGGTCCGAGCCCGACCCGGAGATCCAGGATCTGCTGCGTGCCAGTCACGGAACCAACTTCGGTGCCCGATATCTCGATGGCGCGTTCAACTTCGACGCGAACGCAGCATCCGACCTGGTTTCGCCGGAGCTCGCCTCGCGCATTGTCTGGTTCGACGCGTTCGTCTCGAATCCCGACAGGACCCACCGCAATCCGAACCTCATGGTTTGCGGAAGACTTCCATACCTGATCGATCACGGCGCTGCCATCTACGCGCAGCACGACTGGCCCTCTGTCGACGAAGCGCGGACTCGGGCGCCATTCAGGATGATAGAGAAGCACGTGCTTCTCGAGCTGAGCGCGGATCTCGCGGAAGCAGATGACTCCATGGTTCCCTCGCTTGGCGAGCCGGTCATCCGCGCGGCGGTCGAAGCGGTGCCCGACTTGCTGTTCGAGGCGCCCGCGCTCGCCGTCGATTTCACCAGCGCGGATGCGGCTCGAGCGCGGTACATCGGCTACCTGCTCACGCGGATCAGCGCGCCCCGCGCGTTCGTCGAAGACGCCGTCGAGGCACGGGCAAGGGTGGCGCGCATGCCGGCGTTGCGGGTAAAGGCGAGGCGATGAGCGGCGTTCCCCTCAGCGACTGGATCTCCTACAACTTCGCCGTGCTTCGGGCGGTCCCGCACGTGCACATCGGGGCGTTCGTGCCTGTCGGAATCGTTCTCCACGCGCGCACCACCGAGTTCATCGGGGCACGGGTGATCACCGACCGCGACGAGCTTCGGGTACGTGTGCCTGATGCGGACGTCGATCTCCTCGGCCTCTACCTCGAGTCGTGTGCCGCGATCTGTGCAGGGGAGATGACAGCCGGGCCGATCGCGCTGGCGCCGCCCTCCGAGCGGTTCCACTGGCTCACTGCTCCGCGATCTGACGTGATACAGTCGGGGCCGGTCCATGAGGGATTGTGTGAGGATCCGGCTGCCATGCTGGAGGAGCTATACGCGGAGATTATCAGCCCTTGACCACGGGAAGTCCATGCGAGTCGTGAGTTTCCAGTCACTCAGTTGACAGTTTTCAGAGTCGACGCGGAAGCTACGGGTCTGTAACGACCAAGCTCTACTGAAGACCGAACACTCATTACTGGAAACCCGCGACTCGCGTGGACTTCCCGTAGTCAGGGAATGGTCGGAGAGGCGTAATTCCGACCCTCGGACCCGTGGCGATGGTATCCGCCCCCTGCACTTTGCTGTAAAATTGTCATCACACAAGTCGCCGGCACCACTACATGCATACTACGGCCCTCCCCATAGAGCGTCTCCGCGACGCCCTCGGGCAGTCATATACGATAGACAGGGAGCTCGGCCGCGGCGGGATGGCGACCGTTTTTCTCGCGCAGGATGTAAAGCACGACCGGGTCGTCGCCCTGAAAGTGCTGCATCCGGATCTCGCCGCCTCCCTCGGGCCCGAACGGTTCCTGAGGGAGATAAAGCTTGCCGCGCGGCTCAACCACCCGCACATCCTGCCGCTTTTCGATTCGGGTGATGCCAGCGGTCTTCTTTACTATGTAATGCCCTACGTGGAGGGAGAGTCGCTGCGCGAGCGACTGGACCGCGAGACGCAGCTCCCCATCGAGGAAGCCGTTCATCACGGCCGCGCGATCGCCTCCGCACTCGACTACGCGCATCGGCAGAACGTTGTCCACCGTGACATCAAGCCAGAGAACGTGATGCTGTACGAGGGCGAAGCGATGGTGATGGACTTCGGAATCGCAAAGGCGGTGAGCGCCGCGGGTACCGAGACCCTCACCCAGACCGGGATGATGATCGGAACTCCGGCCTACGTGAGCCCGGAGCAGGCCGCCGGCGAAATAAATCTCGATGGCAAGAGCGATCAGTACAGCCTTGCCTGCGTGGTTTACGAGATGATCACCGGAGAACGGCCCTTCGCCGGCGGGACCCCGCAGGCAATAATGGCAAAACGGTTCACCGAAGCGCCGCGGCTGCTTCGAGAGCTTCGCGCCGCAGTGCCGGAAAGCGTGGAGAAGGCGGTCGCCCGCGCGATGTCAACTGAGGCGACGGCGCGTTATTCGACTACGGCGCAGTTCGGCCAGGCACTCGCTTCAGGCAATCTCGTCACACCCACGAACACCGAGACAGTGCCGGTCGCCGTCATCTCGGCAGCAAAGTCCGTTGCGGTTCTCCCCTTCGCCAACATGAGCGCCGACGCGGAGAACGAGTATTTCACCGATGGAATGGCGGAAGAGATCATCAATGCGCTCTCCAAGATCCAGTCGCTCCGGGTGGCTTCGCGAACTTCGTCGTTCGCGTTCAAGGGCAAGAACGAAGACATCGGGGAGATCGGCAAGAAGCTGAAGGTCTCGACGGTTCTCGAGGGAAGCGTCAGGAAGATGGGCAACAAGCTCCGCATCACTGCGCAGCTCATCAACGTCGCCGACACCTACCAGCTCTGGTCGGAGAGGTACGACCGCGAGATGGAGGACGTGTTCGCGATCCAGGACGACATCTCCCAGGCGATCGTCAAGGCGTTGCGCGTCATCCTCAGTGAGGGTGAGAAAAAGCAGATAGAAAAAGCTCGCGCGGTCGATGTAAAGG
>JBPCJP010000185.1:0-3030 GCA_051005175.1 Gemmatimonadaceae bacterium
TGTCGAGCTCACCGGTCATTCCAGCGGCGGGCATCGAAAACGTGCCCTTGGCGCGGAAGAAAGGATGGCGAAGAACCGCATCGCGGCCACCGATAGCCGCCACGTGCTTCGCGACCAGATCCTTCGCAGCGGGAAGCGCCTGGGCGAAAGCGACAGACGGCACGAAAGCGATTGCAGCGGCGAAGATCCGCGCGGTCCGGACTGAGGCAGACATTAAGTGTATCTCCTGAGGGATGTGATTAGTGATTGGTGCTTAGTGCTAGTAGTCACCAGTCACTGTTGTTCTTCTATCCATCTGAGCGCGGCCAAAAGCGCCGCGTCACGGCCGGCCAGAAGGTCGCCGCGCGTCACTGGCTGAGCGTCGTCGGGGATGACACCCCGCACCTCCAGTCGGGTTCCGTCGGGGAGCGTGTAATCCGAGAATACATGCATCAGAACGTCATCGTTGGGAAGACGCCTCATGAGGGCCGGAAGCGCCTGGCCGGGCGTGTCGGAGCCGAACACCCTCGCCCGCTCGAGGTATTGCATCCCGGCGGCGAATATCTCGCTGGTGCTGACGGATTCCCCATCCACGAGGATCGCCAGTGGGCCGCCATGGATCGTCAATGGACGTCCGCTGAACGAGACCCGCCTCGGATTCGTGACCAGCCGGAGCTCCGTGCCGCGGGTCTTCAGCAGCCCCAGCGGAATTATGGAATCCACGAAGTAGCCGGCGACGCCCATGGACATCCCCGCGATACCGCCCGGGTTGCCGCGCAGGTCGAGCACGATCCCCCGGCAGCCGGCCAATGACTCCATCGCCCGGTCGAACGCGGCGCTGACCGGGGTGAGCCAGACGTTGAAGTTGATGTAGCCTACGCACCCGCCCGCGATGGGCATGCGGCTGTGGGCAAGGCGGACGTTGAGTGGAGGAAGATTGCCGAAACGGACGATCTCTCCCGGCTCCCGGCGGCGGGTGAGCTGGAGCCGCCCCGCCTGCCCGCTGCCGTCCAGGAACTCGGCATTCACCGTGGAGCCTGAATCCCCGTCGAATCGAACGCGCACCCGAGCGCCGGCCAGTCGAAGCGCCTCGTTGCGGTCGCGCGGATCGGGAAGCGCCATGGCAGCGGCGAGCGCGGGCGCGGCGGTGAAGCCATCGACTTCGTTGATGATCCAGCCGGTACGAACGCCGGCCGCGAAGGCGGGACCGGACGAATCGATGCGCCACACCATAGGCGCTCCATCGACGACGCGCACTTCGATGCCGACGTCGCCGCCAGAGCCGTCCGAATCATCGTCATCGGCGGTAGCGGTCGCGATCTCGCCCGGGATCAATCCGAAATGCGATTCGCCCATGCGTCCGAGCATCGATCTGATCGTCGCGCGCAGCTCGCCGACGGTGCGGGAAGCAGCAGCTCGCGGCCGGAGCTCCGCGCGCACGCCGTTCCAGTCGATCCCGCGGAAGGTGGAGTCGTAGTACGTCCTGTTGATCGTGCTCCATGCCGAATCGAATGTCGCGACGGCGAGGGCTGGGTCGATCGGTTGGTCAGAGATCGATGCCGGGGCCGGCAGGGGCGAGGTCGCGCACGCGCCGAGGGCAAGAGCGGACAAAAACGAAAGAAATCGGGTCATGAAATGGTAAGGTGACACGGGAAAAACACGGGCGGCAAGCAGGGATAGGGCGAGAACCCTCCTTGTTCACCCTTGAGCTAGGTACCAGTCCGGGAAAGATGAACGATACCGGCGGGCACCTGGAGTTCGTGACGGTTCAACCTGACACGGGCGACAATCGCGAAGTTTCCTTCACCGATCGAATCACCCAGAATTTCCGCAATCGGGATTGTCGTCGCGAATTGGGGTCTCGTCACTGAGTCGCCTCGGGGAATGTCGGCACGCAACGCGATGCTCGGGTAGAAAACCGACGGGCCGCCACGGTGAGATTTCTGTAGTTCATAAGTCCGCTCGTCCCAGGCTGCCTTAGCCGACCCGGCCGGGTACACGACGATTCTGATTGGCTCGGTGCCATAGGTTATTGGTTGGAGAACCGGACTCACGTTGTAAATGGTGACGCGGACTCTCAGCACGCTGCCAGAGTCGCTGCGGTTTATCGCGCTCTTTCCTCCCATCCGCAGGCCTTCGACGCTATCGATGCGACGGTCATACCCTGGGTCGGAGTAATGCGGTTGGGGCATCGAGCACGCTATTAGAGCGCAGGACGCGGTGCAAAGTGAAAAGACTTTATGCCGGCCCATTTGCAGCAGTAGGCCTTGAGCCGCTAGGATGAGGGTTGAAACGAACTGTGTCCCATCCCGCTTCGTGTAACTGGAATCACGTTGACACTGGATCAGAAGAGTCCTGTTCGAGTCACGTAGGAGCAATGCGAAGTAGCTGACATATCATTACCCCATCTTTCGACAAAATGAAAGGATCGCGTTTTTTCATAACCGCACTCACTTTGTCGCTGACCCTGACACCGCGCGTGCCAGCGCAAGTCCCTTTGGCTACCGGCGTAATGGTCGTGGGATCGAAGACGACTTTCGAAGCCCCAATAATTTTTGAGGGTACTTCGCCGCGTAAACAACGACCAATTATTGTACCTGCCCTCCTCGGGGCCATCATCGGAGGAGCAGTGGGTTATATGATTGTCACACAAAAATGCGACCACTGCGATGACCCTGCACCTATGTACGCAGGAGCTCCGTTCGGGGCTGGATGAACCTCAGGCGACCCACCCGACCTGATCGACTGTCGGCGATCAATGTGCTCAGCCACCGCCCCGGACGGACAGCGTCGCTTCCCCGCGCATACTCTCCAGCTCGCGCGCGAGTATGCCCGCCACCTTCGACCAGTCGTACCTCTCGCGCGCCACCCTTGCGAGCTCGGCACGGTAGCGCGGCGCCAGCGCCACGGCCTCGGGGACGCGCGCCACGATGTCTGCGGTCGTCCGGACCGGATCAAGCTTCATCGCGTTCGCCGCTTCCGTGCCGAGCTCGTCCGCGACGGCATCAATGCTCGCGGCCATGCCGCCGGTGTACGTGCCGAGCGGAAAGC
>JBPCJP010000186.1:0-2521 GCA_051005175.1 Gemmatimonadaceae bacterium
TTTTTAATCCCAGCATCAAGCTTCCCGCGATCTTCGGAAAGTGGGAGGGAGATGTGCGCGAGCTACTTCGCCAGCGCATCGCCCGCGGTCATGTGACAGTTGCTGCGCGAATCGAGCGCGAAGGCACGCGCGGCTCGGGCATCAACGAGGATCGATTCGCCAGCTATGTCGCCGCTATTCGCGACCTTCAGGCGCGTCATGGCCTCAGCGATACGCTCGATGCCGCGACAATCCTTGTGCTTCCCGACGTGATAGACTCGCAGGCGCAGGACGACGACGGCGGCACGGTGCATGAGCTCGTATCCATCGTCGATCAGGCAGTCGCGGCGCTTCGAGAGATGCGGCGGGAGGAAGGAGCGCGCCTCGCCGGATTTCTTCTCGACCGCATTCAACTGGTTGAAGACGCTGTCGGCAGGATTCGTGACCGGGCACCGGTGCGTCTTGCCGAACAGGTCACCAGAATGAAACGCTCGGTCAAGGAACTGGCTGCCGCGGCGAATGTAGATCAGCAGCGGCTCGCCCAGGAAATCGCGATCCTGGGTGACAAGCTCGACATATCCGAGGAGCTCGACAGGTTCGACGCACACGTGAGCGCCTTCCGGCAGACGGTGAACGCGACAGGAAATGATGCAGTCGGAAAGCGCCTCGGGTTTCTTCTCCAGGAGATGGTCCGCGAAGCGAACACCACAGGCAGCAAGGCGAGCGACGCGGCAGTCCTCGGTAACGTCGTCCTGATCAAGGAAGAGCTCGAGCGGATTCGCGAACAGGTCGAGAACATCGAGTGAGCCCGTTCCCGGTGATCCTGTCGTCGCCCTCGGGCGGTGGCAAGACAACGATCGCCCACGAGCTTCTTCGCAGCCGCAGCGACCTCGGCTACTCCGTCTCATGCACGACCCGGGCGGCCCGGGCGGGCGAAGAACACGGAAAGGACTATTTCTTCGCAAGCCAGGAGGAGTTTGCCGGAGCTCGCGCGCGGGGAGAGTTCGCCGAATCGGCGGAGGTCCATGGGCGGCTCTACGGAACCCTCCGCCGGGAGGTTGACCGGGTTCTTGCCTCGGAACGGCACGTCATAATGGACATAGACGTCCAGGGTGCCCGGCAGTTTATCGCCGCCTATCCCGCGTCAGTTCTCATATTCATTCTGCCTCCGGACGCCGAAACGATGCTCCGGCGGCTTGCCGCGAGAGGTAGCGAAAGCGATGAATCGCTCGGTCGCCGCCTTAAAAGTGCCATCCTGGAGCTTCGGTCGGTGGACATATATGGTTATCTTGTAGTGAATGACGATCTCGGGGCGGCAGTCAAGGCCATTTCCGGGATCATCGACTCGGAAGAATTGCGGCTCTATCGCGGATCGGGAGATCGCGAGCGGATCGACATGCTCGTAACCGGTCTGGAGAGTAAAATCGAAGAAATGAAAAGGAGCGGTTGATAGATGCAGGTTTTCATCCCGAACGACGTCGCCAGAAACGCGACAAACAAGTACCTGGGCGTTCTCGTGGCCGCGAAGTTTGCCCGCGTCCTGAACGAGTTCCCCCGCGACCGCTCGGCCCCCGGTGAGAAGAAGCTCACCACGCGCGCGCTCGAGGATCTCACCGAAGGCGAGATCCAGTATCGCGTAGTTCCGCGCCGCCGCTCCGAGTAGAACCCGTGCGGCCATTCGACGGCCGCCGCATTCTCCTCGGCGTTACGGGGGGAATCGCAAGCTACAAGTCGGTGATGCTCGCCAGGCTGCTCACGCAGGCGGGCGCTGAAGTCGATGTCGTAATGACCCGCGGCGCCCTGGAGTTCGTGGGCGCGATCACATTCGAGGCCGTCACCGGCCGGCGGACGTACTCCGGAATATTCGGCCCGGGCAATGCGCTCGACCACATAAGGCTGGCGCGTGACGCATCGGTATTCGTCGTCGCACCTGCCACCGCGGACTTCCTCGCTCGCGCCGCACACGGCCACGCCGACGACCTGCTGAGCGCCTGCCTGCTCGCCACCGTAGCGCCCGTGCTTCTTGTCCCCGCAATGAACGACCGGATGTGGGCGAACACGCAGACAGCGCGCAACGTCGCTCACCTCCGAGAGCTCGGGCACAACGTGATCGAACCTGAAGACGGGCCGCTCGCGGCCGGGGAGGGTCAGGGCCCTGGAAGAATGCCCGAGCCCGAAACCATCCTGGCGCACATCGGCCGTATTCTCGAGAACCGCTCCCTCGCCGGCAAGTCAGTCGTTGTTACGGCCGGCGCCACGCGTGAAGCGATAGATCCCGTGAGATTCATCTCGAACCACAGTACCGGGAAAATGGGAGTGGCGATCGCTGAAGCCGCATGGCGGCGCGGAGCTGACGTGACTCTCGTCGCGGGGCATCTCGAGGTGCCCGTCGGCGCCCCCGTGCGGATCGTCGCGGCCGGCACTGTCGAGTCGATGCGGGACGCTGTCAGAGAGGCGCTCGCTGAAGCCGACCTTCTCGTCATGGCGGCAGCGCCGGCGGATTTCCGTCCGTCGACTCCCGCCGCTCAGAAGATCAAGAAGC
>JBPCJP010000187.1:0-13300 GCA_051005175.1 Gemmatimonadaceae bacterium
CTCAGGGACGGCATTGCATGGGCTCCGCGAAAGTGGACGCAGGTAACTGAGGACACCGGCAGTGGGGATCCCGCTCAGGCGCTGCCCGGGAAGGGAGAGAAGTTTCTCGACGCGGTGACGCAGCGCATCGCATCATACCTGGTGGACCTCGATGCGGCAGACCTCGAAACTCTTTACGAATAGATATTGAAGATTGCGATTCTGGCGAACGAGAAGGACAGCTTCGTTCGCCCGCTGGCTGAAGGGCTCGCCCGGATGTGCGCAGCTTGTGATGCCGTTGCGGAGATCCATTACGACGGGCTCGAAACTCTGTCGCTGCCACTCACGCTGCAGAATCCCACGCCGCGCGGCGTCGCGCGCTTGGCGTTCAAGTCACCGAAATACCGGAAGCGGTTCGCGCGCCTGGCCGAGCGCCTGAAATCGGCCGACGTCATAGTCGTCGTCGCGCATGTTCCCGGTAGTCTCTCGAGAAGGGCCCTCGGAAACCTGGAACTCCTTCGCAAGCGCCTCCCGGAAACCCCGATCGTGAATTACGACCTCGTTTACCTGCCGACCGTGCAGAAATGGGGAGAGGCGATGCTGAAGGGTGACCTGTCTGATATTTCCAGGGAGGAGATTGGCCTGCTGCGGCCGAAACCGTTCGGCCTGGAGCGGTATGACTGGTATCTGGTGGCGTCACCGGTCAGCGAGATACCGATGCACACAGGGCGACGGCCTTTTTCACATATCGGAATCGATCTCGATGACGGAAGCCTGTATCCGGAGCAGGGCGGCGACTTTCATGTTCTCGTCGACTTCGAGCAGCGGCGGAAGGACTATCCCGCTTACCGCGAGGTCCAGATCGACGCGCTCGAGCGCTCAGGCGTTTCGTACGAGGTTCTCGACGGCCGCTACACGCGCGAGGAGATCAGGGCGAAGTACCGGAAGTCGGCCGCGTTGATGCTTTCACACCGCGAGAGCTTCGGACTGCCCATCTGCGAGATTCAGGCGAGTGGAGGACAGGTTTTCACGCCGCGCTCCGAGTGGGCGGGGGCGCACTGGCTCAAGGGGGATGACATGGTGCCGGGCCCGGGCGAACATTCGTCGAACTTCGTGGTCTACGAGAACACTGTCGACGACCTCGTCGGCGAGATCCGCGCAGCGCGGGACTCATTCGACCCTGCTACGCGACTCAGGACCTTCAGGGAATCGCATCCTCAACTCTACCGGGGAAACCGCGCGGCACTGGCAGACTTTCTCGAGAAGGTCGAGTCAGGCACCATCCACAGCCGCCTCCATCGCGAGCACGCGTCAGTCGGCAGGTAGGAGCGCCGTGAACCGGCGGTCATAGTGTTTGGCGATGGTTCATGCCATACTAGGATCGCGAGCCGCCTCACGTGACCCAACAAAATGAGTCAAGCCGATGACTGAGTCACGTAAGCTGAAGGTGGCGGGCCTTGTTTTTCTGCTCATCATCGGCGGCTGGCTTAGAATTGCCAGTCTCGACAAGTATCCTCTTGGCGCTCAACAGGACGAGCTATCCGATGTTTACGACGGCTACTCGATCCTCACCACCGGCGCGGACCGTTTCGGCGCGCGGTATCCTGTCATCGTCCGCGGATTCGGCGAGAACGACTATCGGCCGGCGCTCTATCCCTGGCTGACGGTGCTGCCACAGGCGGTCGCCGGATTCTCGATTGCGGCCGGGCGCTTTCCCTCGGCGCTCATGGGCATTGTCTCCCTCGTGCTGATGTTTGGCTTCGCCCGGCGGATGGCCGGCACCACTTACGCCTTCGCGGTGCTCCTGTTCGCGACCTTTTCGCCGCTGCACATCCAGTATTCGAGGCTGGCGCACGAGGGGGCGATACTCCCGGCGTTCTTCGTCATCGTCTCTCTTTATCTGTGGCAGAAGGCTGCCCTTGACGGTTACCGGGACCGCGTGCTCGCGGCGCTGGGCTTCGCCACCGGCTTCTCGTCGAACGCGTATCAGGCGACCAAGCTCACCGCGTTCGTCTTCGCGGCTTTCATGATCGTGGACATTGCGAGACATGCGGCGCCACGTGTTCGCAAGATCATCGTGTTCTCCGTTGCGGCCTTTGCCGGGGCACTCCCGCAGATCATCGCTCTTTTCCGCGAAACCGACAGGTTTTTCGCGCGGGCGAAGATATTGTCGGTGACAGCCGACGGCCCGTTCGGATACGTGGCCGAGGTTCTGAGGAACTACTGGCTAAACCTTGAGCCGCGATATCTGTTCTGGCCAGGGGAGATTTTCGACCTGACGGTCACCCGCCTGCTTCCCGTCGAGGTGCTCTTCTTCTATGTGGGGATTGCCGGACTGTTCCTGCTGAGGGGAGTGGAGAGACGCTCGCGATACTTCATGTTCCTCGCTCTCGTTATCTCGATCCTTCCCGCTGCGATCACGACGGGTAATCCGAACACACTTCGCGCGTCCGGATTCGCCGTGGTTTCTCCGTTTTTGTCGGCTGCAGGAATGGTCCTCCTGGCGTCGCTGGTCAGCAGTGACCGCGTGAGGAGGAAGGTTTACTATCCCATCGCTGCGGCTGCGGTGGTTCTCAGCGCCGGGGCGTTGATCAGCTGGTACATCAAGAGCCCGGTCTACCGGGAAGCCTACTTCCAGCAGATCCTCGTCGACATGTCGAGGAAGCTTGGCTCATACGAGGAAAATTACGATCGCATCATCCTGGAGCGATTCGGGACCCAGCCATACATCTACATCGCGAGCTACTCGCCGATGACGCCAAGGGAGTTCCAGCAGGCGCCGAAGAACTTCTATTCGACAGGGATGGACGCATTCACGACGCTTGGCAAGTACCATTTCGTGCCGGCCCCGGACCTGCCGGCAGCCATGAGCGAGGCTCGGGCGGCTGGGCTGCGGTATCTCGTCGTTTCCCCCGATCTTCTCAGCGGCATGCAGGCAGTCGACAGCGTTTCATACTGGCCGGAGAAACTCTATTTTCTGGCGCAGCCGCCTGATCATCATCGCCGAGGCGGCGAAGCCGGCGACGACGACAGCGAGTGACACCAGTCGGTCGGCGGCGGGCACGACGCGGAAGAACACATCGGTCACAGATATCGGAAGCGAATGGGCGATGTTCAGTCCCACAGCCAGCGAGAGCACCAGGAAGACGGCCATTTCCCGCCGGCCGCTCGTGCCCCACAGCGCCGCAAGCACGAGGAACGGAAAAAGGTACCGCTCGTGGATCTCGGTCGGGAAAAGGAAGAACGCGAGAGATATCATTGCCGCTGCGGATAACACTGCCTCGACCCGGGTGCCATGATCGACCGCGCGCCGCACTGCGCGTGAGGCGATGACGAGGATCGCCGCGAGAGCGACGAGGAAAGCGGCGATCCCCCATGTGCGGAATGTCAGCCCGCCGAACGAGCCGAGGTTGGATGTCGTGCGGGCGGCGTCGCCGAACAAAAGCCGCCAGACATTGAACGCGTTTATGGAGAGAAGCTGATACGATCCAAGCGCCTGCGAGTACTCCCTCATGACGTTGTCTATCTTCCCCGCCATGATGAACGGCGTGAACACGGCGAGCACTGTCACGATGCATGCCGCGAGGCCTTTCGCGAACATCCGCCAGTCTATCGATGCCGCCAGTACGGCGATCAGCGGTAGGAAGGCGACCACCTGAAACTTTGCGCTGACCGCCAGGCCGACAAAAACGCCGGCGAGCACTCCCCGCCCAAAGCCGATTGCCGCAAACGTCGCAAGAAGGAGCAGGGAATAAAAGGCATCTGTCTGGCCCCACACCGCTGAATCGAGCCAGCTCGCAGGCATGATCAGGTAGACGCCGGCGGCAATCAATCCGCGTTGGGTGTACCCGAGCCGGCTTCCGAGAACGAGAAGCAGGCTGGCCACGAGTGCATCGGCGATTATTGCCGGAAGCTTCAGCGCGGCAACGAACAGCGGCGTGTGCGCGAAGCTTCCCTGAATGCCGTAGACTACATGTCCTATCGCTGTATAGACATACAGGAGAAGAGGCGGATAGTCGGGGGTGATGAGCTGCAGCTGGCGATCATAGATGCTCGTTATCCCGAAGCGAACTCCCTCGCTCGCCCACCGCTCGAAGAGTCCCACATCCTGCATGTGTCCCGGATGAAAGATCACCGCTGCCCGAATGAGGAGCGCGAGCGCCAGTATCGCGAGGAACGTGGGAACTGCGCGCCTCAGCGACCCGCTCGGGGGCGCGATAGTCGCACGAGGGGATACGGGCCCTGCATTTACATTGTCAGCCACTAGGTGAGCAGCGCCTCGAGCTCGCGCTCGCGCAGATTGAACGTGTACCCGGTGCCGACGATTCCCACCCTGAGCGAGCTCAAGGTGAGCTGACGCCCCTTCGTCACCTCCTCGGCATTGTCGAACCTCACGGTGCGCCCGTCGACAAAGGTGACGCCTCCGCTTCCCACCACCTTTCCTACCTCCCCCCTCACGATCATCGCCGTGTCCTCGTCGATACCGAGTCCCATGATGTCGGGGTATCCGGCAATTGCCACGAACAGGCGGTACAGCCGGCGGCGCTGGGAGAAATGGGTGTCGATGAGTGTCTTGTAGCTGAGCAGCCCCAGGCCGGGCCCGATGTACTGCTCGACGAGATTGCCTTCCTCGTCGACCTCATTGCCGGCGAGAGTGAGCTCGGTGAGTGCAGCAGCGCCGGCGCTCGTTCCGCAGACAACTCCCCCGCTGACGTAGTTGTCCCAGATCGCGTCGCCCACCGGAGTGCCGCTCAATGTGGTGATCAACTTCACCTGGTTGCCGCCGCCGAGGAATATTCCGCGAGCGTTGGCGACGGTTTTCGCGAGGTCGCGCCGGCACGCATCCTCGCGCGTTTCGATGATCGGGAAAACAGCATCGCCGGCACGGGCGGTCCTGAGGTCGGTTTTCCAGTGCCTGGCGCTTCCCCTCACGTCGCGCGACGCGGAAGTGATCGCGACGATCGGCCCGCCTTCCCTGCCTGCGGCGAGACTTATGAACGATCCAAGAGCTTCGCCATCCGCCTTGCACGATCCGCCGATCATCACCAGCGTTCCGGCGCGAATCGTTGGCGGCAGCTCGTCGTGATCACCCGAATCGAAAGACGATCTTATCGGCGGCGGGTCGTGCGGCTTCTTGCTCGAAATTGGTCAGACCTGTGAATGGCTTGCGGCTACACCCGCCAGCTGCGGCTGAAGCTCGTTCAACGTAAACGCGGCAAGCGCACCGGCCGCCTGCGCCCCCGGCGGGGCACCCGCGCGAAGAGGCCCGTGATCTGTCCGCTCCCCGCGCGAATCGATGACTATGCGATCATTGACGATGAGCGCGACGGCGCGCGCCACCTTCCGGTCACGACGCGTAACGTTCGAGTCGGGTGCGAATATAGCCACCCGGCAACCGGACTCGCGCACCCTGTCCTGAACTTCCCATTCCTTGGCCGGGACGATGACGATGCCGCCCCGGTCCACCGCATCGGCGACTGTCGCCACCAGTTGCTGCGCCCTCTCCTCCTCGCGATACCTCTCCGGAACATCGGTCAGTGAGATGTCAGTGACTATTGCGATGTCGGAGCGCGAGTATGGCAAGCCGGCCTGAAGGAGGAATACAGGCGATATGGCCACTATCAGCTCATCGCTTCCGAAGCCGCGCCGGACAATCTCGTCACGGGTGGCAGCCCGCCCCGATCCCCCGGTGATGCCGCAGAGCACGTGCTGCTTGACCGCCGGCACGTCCGGCGTCGACGCCAGCGCCGCAAGCTCGGCGACGGCATGGTCGACATTCGACAGATTGCCGGCAAAAGCGTGCTGCACCGTCTCGAGCGCTAGCGCCGCCGCGCGAAGTCCGACGGCCTCGTGCATGTGCTCGAAAACCAGCGTGTATTCGCCGTCGATGTCACCGCCACGCGTCTTCCCGTAGCCCACGTCATGGCCGATCATGGCCTGGAGCTCTAGAGCGACATGCTCGACTATATGCGCAGCATAGGTGCCATCGCGGAGCCTGATGAGAAAACCTCCGCGTTCGCCGATGCTGCACCTGTGCTCGATCAGCCCCGGCATTGCCGACATCAGTGAATCCGTGAAACCCGGGACGTCGGCGGAGGATATGTCCTCGTAGGCACCGACGGCCAGGTCCATGCGCATTACCGGCCGGGTCGACCAGAAGTTCGCCCCCCGCGTCGCGTGGAGCGTAGTCATTCGGATCTCCCTCGCAGGATCCGGACGGTCAGCGCTCATCGGGTTGCGGCGCGCTCTGTCGAAAGCTGGCGCACCTGCTCCAGGACAACAGGCACTTCATCAGCCAGCACGAACACCAGATCGTTGTCCTGCATCACCGCCATGGCGTGCTCCAGGGCCTGCACCTCGTCGTGCACGATGTCGATCTGGTCCTCGCGCATTCCTCCTTCCCTGAGGCCCTGCGCGATGAGTCGCGAGATTTCGCCCGGCGCCCGGCCCCGGCGGTACTTGTCGTCGCGAACGATCACATGATCGAGCTTCGCCGCGAGCCGCCCGACAGTCAGCAGATCCTCATCGCGGCGATCGCCGGGAGCGGTGATGATCCCGATACGCCGGTTTGCGTCGAGACCGGAGACGAATTCCATCAGGCCGGCAATCGCCGCCGGATTGTGAGCATAATCGACGAGAATCCGGCCGTTACCGACCCGAATAAGGTTCAGCCTGCCCGGCGTCAGGGAAGGCGACGGGAAGAACGAGAGCAGGCCTGCGCGAATGTCGTCGTATCGCATCCCCTGGACGTACGCGGCAAGTATTCCCGCGAGAATGTTCTCCCGCTGGAACTTCGCCGCGCCACCCATCATCAGTGGAACGTCTCTCTCAGTCGCGATGGGAATCCGCAGCTTCCCCCGCCTGATGACAAATGTGTCTTTTTCCAACCGGGCCCCGATCCCGTTCCGCGAAAGATGCCGCTCAAACTCCGGACTCTGCCCCTCCGGCTTAGTCGAGAACAGGACAAGGTCCCCGGGAGTCTTGTCCTTCATGGCGTAGACGAGCGGATCGTCAGCGTTGAGGATGCAGTGTCCCTCCCGTTTCACGACCGCGGCTATCACGCTCTTCACATCGGCGAGTTGCTCGACAGTGTTTATCCCGCGAAGACCCAGATGGTCGGCGGTCACATTGAGGACAATTCCGACGTCGACTTCATCGAAGCCGAGTCCGGCGCGAAGAATCCCTCCCCGCGCTGTCTCGAGAACAGCTATGTCGACTGTGGGATTCGAGAGGATGATGTTGGCGGAGAACGGCCCCGTCATATCGCCTTCGATGACCATGCGGTTGCCGAGGTACGTGCCGTCCGTCGTCGTGAATCCGACGACGTTCTCGCTGACCCTGAAAAGGTGGGCAATGAGGCGGGTGGTAGTCGTCTTCCCATTGGTTCCCGTTACGGCGATGACGGGAATTGTCGCATCCGTCCCCGCCGGATACAGCATGTCGAGAATCGGCGCCGCCACATTCCTCGGCTCACCTTCAGCCGGGTGGGTGTGCATCCTGATGCCGGGCCCTGCGTTCACCTCGATTATCACACTTTTGTTCTCGCGGAACGGCACCGAGATGTCGGGGGTGACGATGTCGATCCCCGCGATGTCGAGCCCGACTACACCAGCCGCCATCTCGCAGGCGGTGATGTTGTCGGGATGCATCTCGTCGGTCCGGTCGATCGACGTCCCGCCGGTCGAGAGATTGGCGGTCTGCCTGAGGGCCACGAACTCACCCTTCGGTGGGACGGTATCGAGAGTGCGACCGCTCTTTGCGAGGTATTCAGCGGTCGCGCGATCGGCTGGAAGGCGTGTGAGGATCCTGGTATGGCCGACTCCCCTGCGCAGGTCACGGTTTCCGACATCCACCAGTTCGCGAATAGTCCGCTTTCCATCGCCCGTAACGTGAGCCGGCACACGTTCCGCAGCCGCGACAACCTTCCCGTTGACGACAAGCACGCGGTGATCGCGACCCTCGGCGAACTGCTCGACGACGATGCGGCTTCCATAGGATGACGAATGCTCCCATGCCTCGCGGAGCTGTGACTCGTCGCCGACGCGTCCCGATATTCCGCGGCCGTGGTTCGCGGCTATCGGCTTGAGGATGACCGGATAGCCGATTTCCCCGGCGACTTCGACCGCGCCGTCGACGGTTCTTACGACATCTCCCTTCGGGACGGGAAGGCCGATGTTCTCGAGAACCCGCTTCGTGTCGTCCTTGTCCTGCGCGATCTCGACTCCTATCGCGCTGGTTCGATCGGTGAGAGTCGCCTGGATGCGGTGAAGGTTGCGGCCAAGCCCGAGCTGGACGAGGGAGTAGTTGTTGAGGCGGCGGACAGGAATTCCGCGGCGCCGCGCCTCCTCGACTATCGCTCCAGTCGACGGCCCGAGCCGGGATGACTCGAAGAGGGAAAGGAGATCGTCGATTATCGGGTCGAGGTCGAACTCATCGCCGGCAATGCATGCGCGCATTATGCGAACCGCGTCCTTCATCGCGCGAATTCCAACCTGCTCTTCCTGGTATTCGACGATCAGCCACCACACGCCTTCGTCACCAGACGGCACGACACGCCCGTATGAGACTTCATTTCCGATGAGGGACTGAAGCTCGAGCGCGAGATGCTCGAGCATGTGAGGGATGTGAGTCCCTTCACGCAGCCGTTCGACGAATCCGCCCGGCTTGTTCCGCGAGCACTTGTGCGTGTGAAGCGAGGGCATCGCCTCGATCAGCTTGTCGATCAGGCCCGGTACGTCGGTCGAGGTTACGCTCTCGAGGGCGCCAAGTCGCACATCGCACGCGATAACCGGCGCGAGCCGCCAGTAGTTGGGGCCACGAAGCGCGCGGATGCGGGTGACCTCGAGCTCGCCGGGATCGAGCATGAGCGGTTGTGTTGCGGGAGCGGCCATGGGATCAGGAAAATCGCACGTCACGGGCCTCAACGGGAGGGCGCGGACGAGAGGACTCGAGAACTGTCTTGCAGCACCAGCCTTCATGAGTCAGAGGACGAACGGGTCGAGATCCACGAGCCGCAGTCCGGGGATTCGCGCGAACTCGCGACTGTTGAGCGTCGCGAGCGAGAAACCACGCGCGATCGCCGTCGCGCCGATGATCAGGTCGTGCGGCCCCACCGTGCCTCCTCCGCGAACCAGCCCCGCCCAGAGGGCGGCATGCCTCCTCGCCTCCGGGAGCCCGAACGACAACACCGGAATGAGATCGACGAGCGCGTCGACAAATGCCGACCGCCGCTCGCGGATGCCGGCATCGGCAGCCCTGTAGCATCCGTGGAGCAGCTCGGATGCGGTGATTGACGAGATCGCTACCGGCTCGTCCCCAAGTTTTTCGAGGAGAGCATCGAACCGAATCGACTGGCGCTCCGCCGCAATCAGGACGGAAGTGTCGAGAATCACTCCCACGGCGATGGCGGGAGAACCAGTCCCTCCCTGGCACCGGCGATCTCCCGCCCGAGATCGGTTGCCTCATCAAGCGAGAGCCGGGGAATTGTCTTCCACGATGCCGCGAGCGCTCGCGCAGAAACTTCGCGAACGGGAGAATCCCCGGCCGGCGGCGTGAGGTATTTTGCCACCGCTTCCCTCACGACCTGGGACTTAGGGACTCCCTTCTGCTTCGCGATCTTCCGGAGACTGTTCGCCAGACTGGCCGATAGACGAAGGGTGAGCGCCTCTGTCTTCATGTAATACAATGTACTCACTTGCGTTACATACGCCAGCCTGAGCGCGGACGACCATCGAGCGCTCAGCCCTTCCCGACCCGGTGCCCGCCTTCCGGATCGAAGAAATGAGCTTTCGCCAGGTCAAAAGCGAGAGTCACAGGCTCACCGGGTTTGGGGAGCGGTTGCGGGCTGACCCGGGCCGTCAGCGCAAAATTCCCGACCGTCGCGTAAACGAAGATCTCGTTGCCGAGTGCCTCGACTATGTCGAGACGCGCAGGAGCAAGGACAGGAGGATCGACGATCGTCGATTCACCGGCGAACAGGGCGGGGCCCGACGCCGGAGCGACAGACACATCCTCGGGTCGGATCCCCATCGTCACGGTCCTCCCCCGCAGCTCGATCACGCGATCGGCGAGACTTTGCGGAATCTTCAGGGTGAAAGCGTTCTCATCCGCGATGAACTCGAGTGGATCGGCGGTGCCGATAGCTCCCTTCACGAAATTCATGGCGGGACTGCCGATGAAGCCCGCGACAAACCTGTTCGCGGGATGATCGTAAAGCCGCATCGGCGTGTCGATCTGCTGCACATGTCCCTGGTTCATGACGACGATCCTGTCGCCAAGCGTCATCGCCTCGACCTGATCGTGCGTAACGTAGATCATCGTCGCGCCAAGATCCTGGTGAAGGCGCGCGATCTCGCGCCGCATCTGAACGCGGAGCTGGGCGTCGAGGTTCGAGAGCGGCTCGTCGAAGAGAAACACCTTCGGCTCCCTCACTATCGCGCGGCCCAGAGCGACACGCTGGCGTTGGCCTCCGGAGAGCTGGCGCGGCGTGCGGTCGAGAAAGCCTTCGATTCCCAGAGTCGTCGCTGCAAGGTTCACTCTCCGCCCGATCTCATCCTTCGTCGTGCCGCGAAGCTTCAAGGCAAACGCGAGGTTCTCGCGAACTGTCATGTGAGGGTAGAGCGCATAACTCTGGAAGACCATCGCGATGTCACGATCCTTGGGGGGGACATCGTTCACCTGCCGGTCGTCGATGAAGAGATTTCCCGCGCTTATCGACTCGAGGCCGGCGATCATCCGCAGCGTGGTGCTCTTCCCACAGCCTGAAGGACCGACAAGCACGACGAGCTCGCCGTCGCCAACGTCGAGATTGACTCCGTGAACCGCAACATGCGCAGTCTGGCCGGGATAGATTTTACGAATGCCTTCGAGCCTTACGCGCGCCATTTTTCCTCGGCAGCGAAATGAGTGATTCGGTGAGATTTCCCGATGGATTCCTGTGGGGCGCGGCCACCTCTGCGTATCAGATAGAAGGCTCGCCCCTGGCGGATGGCGCGGGGCCGAGCAACTGGCACCGCTTCGCGCACACTCCGGGTATGACCGCCAACGGCGACACGGGGGACGTGGCCTGCGACCATTACCGCCAGTACCGATCCGACGTCGACCTGATGGCAGGGCTTGGGCTCAATGCCTACAGGTTCAGCATTTCCTGGAGCCGTGTCATTCCTGAAGGCACGGGCCGTGTCAACGAAAAGGGTCTCGATTTCTACTCCAGGCTCGCCGACAGTCTTCTCGAGAAGGGAATCGCTCCGAACGCGACTCTCTATCACTGGGATCTTCCGGCTGCGCTCGACGACAGGGGAGGGTGGCTCAATCGCGACATCGCAGACTGGTTCGCCGACTATGCAAGCGTCCTTTTCGAAAAGCTCGGCGATCGTGTCCAGATGTGGGCGACGATCAACGAGCCGTGGGTGATAATGGACGGCGGATATCTCTTCGGGAAGCTCGCGCCCGGTCATCGCAACATCTATGAAGCCCCGATCGTCTCCCACAACGTCCTTCGCGCGCACGGCATGGGAGTGCAGGCGTTCCGCGCCAGCAGTGCCGCGCGCAGCGGAAACGTGGGAATCGTCGTGAACCTCGAGCCGAAGTACGCCGCCTCCGCCTCGGCAGGGGACATCGCGGCGACAACCCGGGCCGACGCCTACATGAACAGGCAGTACCTCGAGCCGGTGATCCTCGGGAAATATCCGGCCGAGATGGCGGAGATCTGGGGAGATGCGTGGCAGGAGTGGTCTGACGATGACATGAAGCTGATCAGCGAAAAGATCGACTTTGTCGGGGTCAACTACTACACGCGAAGTGTCAGCCGCAATGATGATGAATGCCTTCCGGTTCGGGCGAGCGGCGTGCCGCAGACTCAGAGCATCCACACGGAGACTGGATGGGAGGTGTATCCCGACGCGCTCACGCGGGTCCTCCTCTGGACACACGAGATCTGTGGCGGACTGCCGCTCTACATCACCGAGAACGGGGCCGCGTTCTACGATGCACCCACGGCGATCGACGGCGCTGTCGCAGACCCGCTCCGTGTCGCGTACTTCCGCGGCCACATCGCGGCCGTTCGTGAGGCGATGCGGCAGGGTGTTCCGGTCAAGGGGTATTTCGCGTGGTCCCTGCTCGACAACTTCGAGTGGAGCCATGGCTTCTCGAAGCGTTTCGGAATCGTCCATGTCGATTATTCGACGCAGACCCGCACTGTAAAATCGAGTGGGGCGTTCTACTCGCGGATTGCCCGAAGCAATGGAGCGTCGCTGGACGAGTAAGCGGGCTGGCGCTGTCAAGAATCAGTACCGGAACCTTACGATCGCCGGCAGTGACCTGACGATCACCTCGCCGGCCCTTTCTGCCGCCACGCCGTTCACTTCCGCGCCGGTGGGCGCATTGTCGAACGCTGAACGAACCACGAGACCGCCCGGCGGTATGCGCACGCCTTCACCGATCTTCACCTCGAGCGCGCTGCCTGCGCGTCGCATTGAGTAATCGAGACGGCCGTAGTGCGTCGAAAGTCCGCGAATCGCGACACCGTCGTCTCGCAGCCAGTTTTCCGGAATTCCCGCACCGATCACGAGCGAGGAATCCGACTCCCGCTCGAAGGCGAACATGTCGAGCGTGGAACGGATGAAATCGGATCCAACCCAGGTGTGCGGCATGTCCCCGATGAACTTCGGCGTCAGCGGGTCGCGCCATACAACCTCGGCCCAGTGATGCCAGGCCGCTGGCCTCTGGTGCTCGAAGAAGAAGTCGGCGACCTCGTGAGCATCTGCCTTCTGTCCCATCTGCACGAGCGTCCCGACGACTCGCCATTCGTACGGCGTGTAGATCTCCCACGTTGCGCTGTCGCGCCTGTTCCGGAAGTTCTCGAGGTATTTCTCAAAGGTACGGGAGAGCGCGGGTTGAGGCAGCCGCGCGAGCTCACCTGCCGGGCTCACGCCGACAGTCGTTGACGTAGCGTCGAAATCGCCGAGCTCCGCTGCGCCCGGGATGTAGTCGATGCCGTGCTGCTTCATCGAAAGCTGGATCGATGCGTAGAAGTCCCTGCGGAACTCGTCCCGAATCGCCGAGTATCGGGCAGCTTCCGGCTTGCCCAGGATCCGCGCGATCTCCGTCGCATCCTTGAAACCGCGCAAAGCAAAGAAGTCGTCCCAGTACGAGTGCATCGGTTTCGCCGAGTAGCCCTCGTGGCTGATTGATTGAGGCATGAGTCCATAGAACACACGCTTTTCGCCGCTCTGGAACTCCGCGGTCTGGCGTGACACGCGCAACGAATCCATGAACGCCACTGCACGTGCCACGTTCGGCCACATTCTCGCCAGGATGCCAC
>JBPCJP010000188.1:0-6606 GCA_051005175.1 Gemmatimonadaceae bacterium
CTTCACGACTGGCCCGACAGGTACATCCATACGACGAGCGACACGCCTGACCGGATGGATCCCACCAAGCTGAAACGTGCTGCGTTCATTGGCGCGGCCAGCGGATATTTCCTCGCGTCAATGGGGCCTGGCGATGTTCCCGGGGTAAAACGGGTGATCGAGGCTGGAGCATTTCGGAGAGCGGCGAGGGTGCATGAGCGACTCGACGGGCTTCCCCCCGATGAGGCGGAGAACCTAAGGGAGTTCAGCCGGTTCTACGAGCAGAGTGTGGCGGCGTCGGTTGACCGGTTTGTGCCACCACCGCGCCACTCGGCCGGCGGGATGCCTGTTCGGCTGAGCGCCCCCCAGGGCAGCGGTGACAGTGCACTCGTCTTCGCGCGGAACCCTGAATTGCGCGGACCGATGAGCGTGTTCGGGTACGACTACCTGATTGACAAGCTTGGTGCCGGGCGTGCTGGAGCGTTGAAGCTCATGGGCTACAGCGGGCTCCGCGGAAGCGGGGGAGAGTACGCATACGAGGTGCTGAATCTCGCCGGGTCGGGCAGGCGCGCGATCGACATAAGGAACGATGTGTCGGCGATATATGGTCCGGTGCCGATTGAGTACGTCGTCGAATTTCTGTTGGCGCTGGAGACAATAGGGGTGGTCAGGCAGGTCAGGTGATTCGGGGGACTGCCGCGTATTGAGTTTCCAGTTGTCAGTTATCCGTTTCCTTTGAGCAGCACAATGTCCCACATGACACAACTGCACTCTCGTCACTACCTCGACATCTCGACAACCGACCTGCTGTTCGGCGCGCGCGGTTTCGGCAACAGGCAGGACGGTGAGCGGGAGCTGGTATCGCTCGAGGCGGAGCTGGGGCCGAAAGCCCTGATCACTTTCTCCGTCCGCTCCGCATGGGACCTCCTTCTCTACACACTGAACCTGCCGCCGGGGTCAGAAGTGATAATGTCGGCCGTCACGATTCCCGACATGCCGCGAATCGCGGAAGCTCATGGTCTCGTCGTAATTCCGGTGGATATCGATCCCGAAACGATGATGCCCCGGCTCGACCTGTACCAGAACGCATTCCGGCCGCAGACCCGACTCGTGCTGCTCGCTCATCTCATGGGAGGCGCTTTCGATCCCAGACCATACGCCGAGGTGGCAGCACGGCGCGGTGTACCGCTGGTGGAAGACTGCGCGCAGGCATATCGCGGCCCGGATTGGTGGGGCAGCGACAGCACCCTGGCGTCCTTCTTCAGCTTCGGATCCATCAAGACCTCGACCTCACTCGGCGCCGGAGTAGCGGTTGTGAGAAACAGCGGGGTCCTCGAGCGGATGCGGCAGGTACACCGGACCCGACCTATCCAGGATTGCCGTCGCTTCGCGGGGAAAGCAGCAAGGTATCTCGCCGTCCAGGGATTTCGGTCGCCCGTCGTCTACGGTGCGGTCGCCAGTGTCGCCTCGCATGCGAAGGGTGGGCTCGACGGCTTCATCAGCCGCACTGTGAAGGGTTTTCCAGCCCGCTCCTCAGATGAACTGTTGCGAAAACTCAGGCAACGACCGTCGCCAGCGCAGGTGGCTCTGCTGCGGAGGCGTCTCGAGGCATTCGACCCCGGGCGCCTGGAGGCGCGTGCATCCCGGGGTGAGTTTTTGCGTGAGCGGCTTGCGGGCGCGGGAATGGTACTGGGCAAAAATCAGCCCCGACGGACACACTGGCTCTTCGCGATTGCGGTCGAACGACCCCAGACGTTGATCCGGAGATTGCGTGAGGCCGGGTTCGATGCCACTCAAGGGGCGACCACGATCGGACCAATCGTCGCCCCTTGCGAGTACCCGGAATTCGAGCCTTCAGAGATCCGTGAGGCAATGTCCCGCGCTGTTTTCCTCCCCGCCTATCCGGAGATGAATGAATCCGAGACGAACCGCATGATCGATTGCATAAACTTGTGCAGAGGGTGAATTGGCGAGAGCCATCTCTCCGTCCCTGCGAGCGCTGAACGCGGCGCGCCCTATGAAGCGCATGCTATACCAGCTCGGTAGCATTATTATGCTATATTGCGGTACATTCATGCTACCGAGGCTCTTATGGTAAGGGACGTCAACCTCCGAAAAGCCGGCGGCTCCGTCGCCGCCACTCTTCCAAAGGACATGGCCGACAGGCTTCACCTGAAGGCAGGTGACCGGATTCTCGTGGTCGAAACCGACAAGGGGATCCTTCTCACCCCCTACGATCCGACTACTGCCGAGGCGCTGGCTCTGGCTGCGAAGGCGGCGCGTCGCTACCGGCACGCGCTGAAGGAGCTGGCGAAATAGTGGCCGCCCCGAAGTGGATAACCCGCGTCGCGATCGACGCGATTCACCTCGACCAGATGCGGGAGCACGGCGGGATGCGCGGGATGAGGAATGAGCCGGCCCTCGAGGTAGCGCTCGCCCGGCCGCAAAGGCGCTGGGAGGAGGAGGGGGACAAGCCGGACCTGGCCCGGCTTGCCGCTCTGTATGCTCACGCCATCGCGACAGACCGTCCGTTCCGGGACGGAAATACCAGGGTCGCGTTCCTGGCAATTGTCGCCTTTCTGGAAATGAACGGGAGGACGGTGACCGCCTCGGAAGAGGAAGTGATGCTCACTATGGTCGCGCTTGCTGATGGCGAGTTGTCGCGAAAGAAGCTCGCCACATGGATCCGGGAGCGGCTCGCGCCGGACTAGGGCAGGGCGGCTCAAAGGGCACCGCTTGAAGCGTTACTGGCCCTTCAAGGCGGACGAGCTTAACGTTTAGCCGCTCAATTCAGTATTCCAGTACAACACGGTTCCCTACACTACAGGAAGGCCAGCATGTCCGTCATCCGCCGCCGGCGCACCCTGCGCATAGCCATCGCCACTGTGCTGGTATCACCGCCGCGAAGGGCAGCTCGATGGATGCTGCGGTTGCACAGGCAGCGCACGATGTGCTTGTAAAGGTGTGCCCTGACCAGGCGTCGGCGTACGATGGAGCGCTGAAAACATCCCTGTCGCTGGTGAAAGACAGCATTGCGCGCGATTAAGGAACGCGGGGATGGTCCCGGGCGATTCAGTGCTCGCAGATGCAGTGTGGGATCCCATGGTTAACACGCCGTCGCATCCGGAATATCCATGCGGCCATTGCCTGTCTGCCGGCGCGGTCGGCGCGGTCATAGACGCAGAGTTCGGAAAGAACTTCCCTCAGATCGTGCTCGACGTGGACAAAGCCCTGCTGCGCAGGTACCACAGCGCGCAGGAGTACATCGACGACGTGACCGAATCGCGGATTCTGGTCGGCGTGCATTACCGCTTCTCGGCAAATACCGGCCGGGATGTCGGAGTGAAGGTCGGGAAGCTTGCTGTCGAGCGCTATTTCAAGCCGGTCCGAAAATAGGCCTGGCCAACCTGTATCGGTCAGATCCGATATGGGACCCGGATTCCAGGATGCCTGGCTGGAAAGTCCCTGGTGTTGCGCGTCACGAGAAGGATGCCGAGCTGCTGGGCCGTGGCCCAGATGATGGCATCGGGAAGGCGGAGCTTCTGGTTCCTTCGAATGTCGACGGCGCGTTCAGCGACACCTTCGTCGACGGGATGCACGCGAAAGCGACGCAGGAATTCCCTGATCTCGGATTCTTCAGTGCCCTCGGCCGCGCCCACGAGAATCTCCATCCATGTGACGAGGCTTATGTAGATCTCCTCGAAGGAATCCATCTCACGCTTCGCCTTCGAGGAACCGCTCAGGTAATCGATGAGGATGTTCGTATCCATTACCGCCTTCATCTGCGCCACTCGTCGCGCAGTGAATCCTCGAAGGCGAGCGAATCAACCTCTCTTGATTTCCAGATCCCGAACGCAGTATCGGGGCGCGAAACGCGGCGCTTTTCGAGGTATTCAGCCATTGCCCGGCGGACTGCTTCGGCGCGTGAGACCTTGTCGCGCTCGGCGAGGGCGTCGAGGGCGTCGAGGAGGCCTGAAGGGATGTCGATTATTGTCCGCATGATGATAACATATAACGTTATCATGCATCAGACAAGATGACCCGGATGCGAGCCCCTGCCTCCCTCCAGGTTGTCAGACGTTCCGTATATAATGAATGTGCCGGGGCAACCGGTGCCCCGGTGAGGCCCCTCACACGGAGGCGTTTATTTCAGATATCGCGTTAGTTCTCAGGGCTGCAGAGTTCGCGGCGCACAAGCACCGAAATCAGCGCAGGAAGGGAGCGAGCCAGCGCCCGTACATCGGACACTGCATCGAGGTTGCCCGCCTCGTCGCCGATGTCGGCAAGGTTGAGGATGCGAACGTCCTTGCTGCCGCGCTGCTTCACGACACCGTCGAGGATACCGACACGACGCGCGAGGAGTTGAGGGAGGAGTTCGGTCAGGTCATCGATGACATCGTGGCCGAGGTCACGGATGACAAGACGCTCGATTCGGCGGCGCGAAAGGATGCGCAGGTCGCTCACGCTCCGAACCTCACTGCGGGGGCGAAGGTCATCAAGCTTGCTGACAAGATCAGCAACGTGCGTGAGATCGGCGTCGATCCTCCGGCCTGGACGATCGAGCGCAGGCGGGAGTACTTCGCCTGGGCGGCGCGGGTTGTAGCGGCGATCGGGAGCGTCAACCCGGACCTCGAGGGCTTATTCGCAAGTACGCTCGAGACGGCGACTCGAATTCTGGCGGCGCAAACCGCCGAGGATTAACCCCGGTTCGCTCTCAGTCTCTCAGCCACCATTCTCCGGAACGTTCCATCTTCCAGATGCTTGCGGAGGTTGGTTCCGGGACACCCCGTATCTGCGTAATTGTAGTGCCCACCGATCTTCTCGAGAGGCAGGTCGAACTCGTCAAGCGCCCATGCCATCAGGTCGGCGATTGAATTGAGTTGAGCCGGAGTTGGCTCCTGCGCGCTGTAGTTGCCGATCACGCTGATGAGGAAGTGCCCGGCAGGGTCGTACGTCGTGTTCGTCTCTCCCATGAAGCGGTAGTCGCGGCCCTCGAAAATCTCGCCATCGAGGCCGAGCAGGAAGTGATACGGCACGTCCCACCAGTTGCGATCCGATGCGCCCCACCGCTGAATGCCGCGCAGCCTGAAGACCGCCGAATCGGCATGAAGCAACGGCCTCGAATCTCCCGTGTGGTGCAGCGTGACGTGCGTGATCTTGTGTGGAATGCGCAGCCGCATCTCGGCGCCGCCGGCTATCTCCGAGTTCCTGATCAGAGGCGGCAGCGACTCGAGCGTTGCAACCTCGAGTGCAACGAGCCCGGCACCGAGCTCACCTTGTCCGTAGATCGCCACTACCGCGACGTGATATCCGTTCCAGTTGAATGCCGAGCCTTCGCGGGCGGTTCGCTCCTCGCTTGTGTCGCCGAGGTCCATGCGGAGCCGCACTATATCCACCGGCTTGGCTGCCGTCGAGTCGACGGCGACGCTGAGCACGCTGACCTTTATGTCGTGGAACGCGAGTGAATCGCCCGCGCGCTTGTTCCGCCGTAACGCATCGGCGGTGTAGCCTAGCGGAGGAGTGACCTCCCACTCGCTGTGAGGAATGATCCGGGGTTTGGGCACGGCGGTGCCTGAACGCGGTCCGCTGCAACCGAGTCCGACTGCAAGCACCGGGGACCAGATGGCGGCGCGGAATGTCATCGTCAGCATTCTCGTAGGGGTCATGGGCTAAAGTCTGCCGAATACAGCTCCGGTGGGGAAGGCAAAGTCCCTGGTGCGACATCGAGTTGACATACGATCGAAATATGCGCATAATATATTCAGACTCATGCGCATAGGGACGTTATGGCGAAAGTTGTGAAAAACCTCACTCTCGACGTCGAGGCGGCTCGGAAGGGCGAGCGGTACAGCAAGGCGAAGGGTACCAGCGTCTCCCAGCTTGTAAGCGACCTGCTCTCTCGACTTCCGGAGGAGAGCGAGGCCGAGCCTCTCTCGCCTGCGGTTGGAAGGCTGCTGGGTGTTGGAAGCGGACAGGCCGATGACGTGGCCTACAGGAAGTACCTCGAGAAAAAGCACTCGAAGTGAAAATCCTTATCGACGTCAACGTGATACTTGACGTCATTCTTGCCCGGAAACCCTGGGCCGCCGACTCGGCGCTGCTGCTCGATGTAGCGGAGCGCGGCAAGTTTACCGCTTATGTCGCAGGGCACACGATCACCACCGCCTATTATATAGTTACGCGCAACACCAGCGCACGGAAGGCGGCCACTGCCGTGACCGACCTGCTGCGGATCGTGGAGATCGTACCGATTGGCACGCCGGATTTCGCGCAGGCACTGGTCCTGGGGATGAGTGACTTCGAGGACGCGGTTCAAGCGGCCGCGGCGGCGAAGGTTGGGGCAGACTTTGTAGCGACAAGAAATGAGCGGGAATACAGAAAGAGCCCCGCCAAGGCTCGCTCGCCGTCAGAGCTTCTAACGTTGCTGGATTCAATAAACCGTTCCTGGCCAGCTTCGATGCAGCTCATTCCACCCGCGAGCGGCGCTGGCGGGCGCTAGGGCATAGCTTCGAAGATCGCTGGCTATTTCTGGTTTTCACCTTGCGAGGCACCCGGGTTCGAGTGCTTGCCGCACGCGACATGAATCGAAAGGAGAGGGTGCGCTATGGCGAAGTCAAAGAGCGCTTT
>JBPCJP010000189.1:0-12757 GCA_051005175.1 Gemmatimonadaceae bacterium
GTACATCGCTGTCACCCTGACGGTAGGGGCTGTCTTCCTCCTCGCGATGGCGTCGATTCACCTGAGCCGGTTTCCACTGCAGGACTGGCTCTGGCGGGCCCCGGTGTTCGCCGCGACTGAAGGCGCAGCAGAGATGTTCGTGAGCGCGGTGCTCATCGCCCTGGCTCGCGAGCCGCTTGGAACCGGCGCCGCCCACTTCCACGACTGGCCGATGATGTTCGTGCGAACCATGGGATGGCGGATCGTCGTGATCTCGATCTTCGCGCTGCTTCTCGCGGCCGTCGTAAAATGGGTCCGCTACCTGCTCCTCCGCCGCGAGCACGCCGCCTGGAGCGAGGGAACAGTGAGGTCGGGAATGCCCGGTGAGGATTTCGTCGAGCGCCGCCGCCGTTAGGGAGGCTCGCGCGCGATTATCTTTCAGCTACACTTAGTGCACCAAACAACAGCAGGGAGAACGATGTACGATCCACGAATGGTAGCGCCGATGCGCGAAGAGCTCACCAGGCTCGGCGTCGAAGAACTTCTCACACCCGAGCAGGTCGATGAGAAGCTGAAGGACTCGAAGGGAACGACCCTCGTGGTCGTCAACTCGATTTGCGGATGCGCCGCCCGCAACGCGCGCCCGGCAGTTGCAAAGGCCCTCGAGCATACGGTCAAGCCCGACAATCTCACGACAGTTTTCGCAGGGATGGAAGTTCCGGCGGTCCAGCGGGCCCGCAGCTATTTCACCGGCTACCCGCCTTCATCGCCGCAGATAGGACTGCTCAAGGACGGCAAGCTTGTCTTCATGCTAGAGCGGCATCAGATCGAGGGACGTACATCCGTCGAGATCGCCCAGGACCTCGTCGGCGCGTTCGACAGATATTGCGCGAATTAGTAGCGGCACGCTACTAATTCAACGACTGTAGGAAAGCCAGCGGCCCATCTCCCTCAGAGTGGGCCGCTTGCCGTACATGAGCAGCCCCACCCGGTAGATCCGCGCCGCCAGCCAGGTCGCGCCCCAGCACGCGAGAGCGACCCCGATCAACGACCCCGCCAGCTCGTACCACGGAACGCTGCCGAGTGCGAGCCGCAGCGGCATGATGATCGGGGCGGAAAACGGCAGCAGCGACATCACCACAGCCAGCTTCGACGTCGGGTTCATCAGGATCGGATTTATGAAAATCGCCGTCGCCACCAGCAGGATCAGCATCGGCTGAACAGCCTGCTGAGCCTCCTGCTCGCTGTTGACCGACGCGCCCACCGCCGCGTAGAGCGACGAATAGAGAATGAATCCCAGCACGAAGAACAGGAGAAGCAGCAGCGCGAGGCCGAACGAGATCTCGGGAAGCGCGAAAGGCATCGTGCTGATCCCGAACTTCGCCAGCAGCGGACCTCGAAGCTTGAACATGATGACTGTCGTCATCACCCAGAGGATCTGCTGGGTGAGACCCACCGCACCGACGCCAAGAATCTTCCCCGCCAGCAGCGTCTCCGGTGAAACGCTCGAGACGACAACTTCCGCGACGCGGGTCGTCTTCTCCTCCAGCACGCCCCTCAACACGTTCTGCCCATAGAGCACGATCGACATGTAAAGAAGGAAGGCGATAGCGCCGGCGAATATGATGCTCACGGTTCCAGAGCCGCCGCGGCCCTTGTCGGTTATTCGCTCGGTATTCAGCCGCAACGGGAGAAACGTCAGGTCGCGCACCCTGCTCGAGTCGATCCCCGCCGCCTCGAGCCGCCTGCTGAGCAGCGCATCCCTGACGACAGTCCGCATCCGCTCCATGTCGCCGAGGGATGTCGCGTTGCGCCCGGCGTACTTGACTCCTTCGCCGTCGAGAGTCTGCACGTTGACGACAAGGTATCCGCTCAACTGCTTTGCCATCACCTGCCTGGTCGCAGTGCTCTCCGCCTGCGACAGCGCGCTCGGAGGGACGAGAATGACCTCCGGTGCGCTCGACCCCGGAGGTCGCGTGCGGGCGATTCCCTCGGCGATTCGCTGGCCGACGCCGCTCTGTGTCGCATCGAGGATGCGCGTGTTGCTGAACTCCGCCGTCGCCTGCCCACGCTTCGCCAGCACCGCCGGAATGATTATTATCGCCCCGAAGAAAAGCGGCCCGAAGATCGTCGCGAAGATGAACCACTTCGTGCGCACCCGCTCCAGGTACTCGCGCTTGATTATCGCCCAGAGCTTAGCCATGTCCGGTCATCCCCACTTCCACGCCTGTGGCACCGACTCTCTCGAGGAATATCTGGTGTAACGACGGATGAACTATCTCGAACCTGTTTATCGACGCACCAGTCGCCATGATGCGATGGAGGAGCGCCTGTGGATCTGCATCATTCGCCATCTCTATCTCGAAGTAGCGGTTGGAATCGTCGACCCGATGCACCAGCGACCTGTCCGAGAGCACGGCACCGACGGCTGTAGACGGCGTTCCGTTCAGGCCGAGCGCAACGTTACGCGAGCCATGTCCGGTCTTTATGTCGGCGACCGGTCCGTCGAGAACCTTTTCGCCACGGGCGATGATGCAGACCGAGTCGCACATCCTCTCGGCGTTGTCCATCAGATGCGTGCTGAAGATTATCGTCTTCCCGCGCTGCTTGAGCTCGACCATGGTGTCCTTGAGGGCCTGCGCATTGATCGGATCGAGGCCGCTGAACGGCTCGTCGAGGATCACCAGGTCGGGGTCGTGGAGAAGTGTCCCGATGAACTGCACCTTCTGCTGCATTCCGCGGGAGAGCTCGTCGATCTTCGACAGGCCCCAGTCTTTTTCGGGAGTCTTGAGGTCGAGCCGGACGAGCCATTCATCGATTCGCCGATCTGCTACATCCCGCTTTAGTCCCTTCAGCTCAGCGAGGAACCTCAGCACCCGCTTGACCTGCATCTTGCGATAGAGGCCGCGCTCCTCGGGCAGGTAACCGATGTGGTCGGTGAGGGAGCGATCGCTCGACGGCCGACCGAGTATTCGCACCGAGCCCGAGTCGGGCGCGATGATGTTGAGGATCATCCGGATCGTCGTCGTCTTGCCGGCACCGTTGGGCCCGAGAAGTCCGTATACCGCACCCCTCGGAACGCGAAGCGACAAATCGCGCACTGCCACATGCTCGGCGTAGCGCTTCGATGCGTTGTCGATCTCTATGGTGAAGTCAGTCATGTAGTCCGGGTGCCGATGTAGTCGTACAATATAGATGTGAAACCATCGGTTGAAGCGGCGGAGGGACGCGGCGGTTTGCGGTTCGACCGCAACGAGCTCGCTGGCGCATTCGGGGACATAGGGACGGACCTGCCGCTGGTGGCGGGGATGATACTCGCCGCGGGACTTCACAGCGCGAGCGTGCTCGTGATGTTCGGGTTGATGCAGCTGGTGACGGCATTCGTGTACAGGATCCCGATGCCAGTGCAGCCGCTCAAGGCGGTCGCCGTGATAGTCATCACGCAGCAGGTCGCGCCCGAGATGCTGTACGGAGGGGGACTGGCGGTCGGGCTGGTTATGCTGGCTCTCTCTCTCTCGGGGGCCATCGGGTGGATCGCGCGAACGGTTCCGGTCGCTGTCGTTCGCGGCCTTCAGCTCGGGCTCGGAATCCAGCTCGCGCTGCTCGCGACCCGCGATTACATGCCATCGGATGGTGCACGCGGTGTAATTCTCGCCGCTGTCGCGTTCATTATCGTGATCGCGCTTCTCGGAAATCGCCGGCTCCCGGCGGCGCTTCCAGTGATTGGACTCGGCGTCATTTATGCGATGGTGTTCAAGCTGTCGGGCGCGGATTTCAGGAATGCTTTCGGCCTGTCGCTCCCGGAAGTTCGGCCGGTCTCATGGGACGCCGTGGTGTCGGGCTTCGTGATTCTGGCGTTGCCGCAGATTCCGCTGTCGCTGGGCAACTCGATTCTCGCCACGCGACAGCTCGCGCACGATCTGTTTTCCGCACGCGGGATAACGGTTGGCAGGCTGAGCCTCACATACGCCTTGATGAACATCGTCAACCCGTTCTTCGGCGGCGTGCCGACATGTCACGGCTCGGGTGGACTCGCCGGACACCACATGTTCGGCGCGCGCTCAGGCGGGAGCGTGGTGATCTACGGCTCGTTCTTTCTCATTCTCGGGCTGCTGTTCGCGAATGGATTCTCGCAGGTAGTGCAGATCTTCCCGCTCCCGGTGCTCGGCGTACTGCTCCTGTTCGAGGGAGTCGCTCTCATGTCCCTGATCCGGGATCAGGCGGGGGATCGAGGATCATTCTTTGTCGTTGTAGTGACCGGACTTATTGCCGCGGGGGCGCCATATGGATACGCGGTCGCGCTGGTCGTCGGAACGCTGGTGGCATGGTGGACTTCCGCCAGGGCGCGACAGTAGGCGTTAAGTCCACGCGAGTTATCAGTGTCCAGTGTTCAGTAATAAGTTTTCAGTTCCAAGCGGAAATGTTGAACGGAGAAACTGGCAACTGAAAACTCACTACTGGACACTCGTGACTCGTCGACCCGCGGAGCCGGCAACATCGGGCGCGACTGGTGCAGGTCACCCGCGGCGCACAGTATTACCAGCCATGCCCTCAAACGTCACGACAATCGTCAGGCGGGCGATCGCGCTTAGCCTCACCGGGTGTATTGGCATACCGCAACCTCGCCCGGCCGAGCGAGCTGGCGACCCGCGACCCAACATCGTCTTCCTCTTCGCCGACGACCACGCCGCTCACGCGATCTCGGCCTATCAGTCTCACCTGCGCTACGGTGTTCAGCTCCCGAAGACGCCAAACCTCGACCGGCTCGCCTCGGACGGCATGCTGTTCGTGAACTCCTTCGTCACAAACTCCATCTGCGCACCGGCGCGCGCGACTGTCCTCACCGGACAGTACGGCCACATCAACGGCGTGATGACGAACTCGGAGCCGCTGCATCCAACCACCGTCACTTTCCCATCGCTGCTGCGAAACGCGGGATACACAACGGGGATGTTCGGCAAGTGGCACCTGCGCACGCAGCCGCAGGGCTTCGACCGCTATGAGATCCTCGCAGGGCAGGGCCCCTACTACAATCCGGTGTTGCACGACGGCACGGACAGCGTGCGACACACGGGCTACACGCTCGACATCGCCACCACGCGCGCGCTCGAGTGGATGGACGGTGCGAGCGCGTCGGCAAACCCGTTCATGATGATTCTTGCGTTCAACGGCCCGCACAGGTGGTGGGATCCGGGACCCGATCAGCTCGCTCTCTACCGCGACACGACGTTCGCAATACCCCCGACGTTCAATGACCGCGGCGAAGGCCGCGCATCGCCGGCACGCGATCCGGAAATGAAGATCGCGCTCGACCTCATACCGCGCGACCTCAAGCTCGAGCCGCCGAACAATCTCACGCCGGCCCAGCGCGCAATGTGGGACTCGGCCTACGTGCGCGAGAATGCAGCACTCGCCGCGCAGGGACTCACACCTGAACAGCTCGCGCGATGGAAGTACCAGCGCTACATCGCGGACTACATGCGCGTGATCGCCGCGCTTGACCAGCAGGTTGGTCGCGTGCTCGCCCGCCTCGACGAGAAGGGTCTCACGAAGAACACGATGGTCGTCTACACATCCGACCAGGGTTTCTTCCTCGGCGATCACGGATGGTTCGACAAGCGCTGGATGTACGAGGAATCGCTGAGAACCCCGCTTATCATCCGCTGGCCCGAATCGGTCAGGGCGGGAACCACCAACGATGATCTCGTGATGAATCTCGATCTGGCCGAGACTTTCCTCGATGTGGCCGGCGTGAAGGCGCCGGCCGAGATGCAGGGGCGGAGCATTCTTCCCCTGCTCAAGGGTAACACGCCGGCAGACTGGCGCGACGCGATCTATTACCAGTACTTCGAGTACCCCGGCTGGCACGCGGTGCGCCGCCAGTACGGTGTGCGGACAGACCGCTACAAGCTCATCCACTACTATGAAGTAGATGAGTGGGAGCTGTTCGATCTCGAGCGGGACCCGGAGGAGCTCACGAGTGTCTATGCCGATCCCGGGTTCGCGGGAATCCGGGCCGACCTCGAGATAAAGCTTGCGTCATTGCGACACCAGTACTCGGTGCCCGCCGCGGATCCCGCGCCGTATTACCCGTGGGAACTCCCGCCTGAGTACCGAAGGCCCGGTACTCCCGGAAGCACTCGCAACAGCGAGATCGGCGCAGCAGGCATGATGCACCACTCCAGCCTGAAGCATGGGATTGCAGAGGCGGACTCCGTGTTCGACCTTGCGTCGGTTACCAAGGTCATGGCAACGACCCTCGCTGTGATGCGACAAAGGAAGTCATCGATCGCTTCCTCACGCTAGGCCGCTATGGACACTACCTCGGATGGCACAACCTGAAGGCACGATGACTGACGAGAGAGTCGTTCGCGCGTGGGAGGCAAACGCAGAACCGTGGACGAGCGCGGTGCGCGAGAAGAGAATCGCGAGCCGCAACCTCGTGACCAATCAGGCAATCATAGATGCCGTGCTCAGCCGCTCGCCGGCAGACGTGCTGGACATCGGATGCGGCGAGGGCTGGCTCCTTCGCGCGCTGGCCGGGCACGGCGTTACGGGAATCGGCGTCGATGCGATTCCGGCACTGATCGAAGAGGCGACACGCGCAGGAGGAGGTGACTTCAGGGTAGCCTCGTACGAGGACATCGCAGCGGGCAAGGTTCAGGTCAAGGTGGATGTGGCCGTCGCCAACTTCGCACTGATCGGCAAGGAGGCCGTTGACGCGCTGATTGGCTACTCGCCGGTGCTGCTACGGACAACCGGATCGCTCATCATCCAGACTCTGCATCCGGTAATGGCATCTGCCGACTCCCCCTACGCCGACGGCTGGCGGGAGGGTTCATGGGCTGGATGCGGCGGCAGCTTCGCCGAGGCCGCGCCATGGTATTTCCGGACGACCGGTACATGGGTCCGCCTGGTTCGCGAAAGCGGTTTCTCAATCGACGAGGTGCGCGAGCCTGTGAACCCGGAAACCGGCAAGCCGGCATCGTTGATCCTCATAGCTTCGCGATAGCCTCCGGAAGCATGCTCTGGAAACATGCTCATGCCGAAAATCGCGGTAACGCTACCGTAACCCGCCAGTTGTAGATCGGCTGCGCGCCCGAAGGCGCGAGTCGATCAATATTGCAAGCTCGACATTCGCCGGTGGCACCGGCGGCTTCGGGGGCGGCATGATTCGCGTGACTCCCTGGTTTAGCCGATGGCCGGACCTATTGTAATTCAATCGCTCTGGACGAGCCGACTTGCGGCTTCCCTTCCGGCCTCGCTTCGACTCTCAGCACGTATTTCCCGGGTGGCACCAACGAGAGATCGAGAACGACAGACCGCGAGGATACGCCACCCATCGCTGGTGAATCCCGCCACGCGATGTTCAGCGGCGTGATCCGCCGTGCAAGCCCGATCGATTCGCCGATTCTCCGGATCACGCTCCGTCCCGCTGGTGTGAGCGTGAGCGACACCGGAAGAGCGCTGTCCGCCGCTGCCAGCCCATATATCTCCCAGTAGAACCCGGTCTTCCCGCGTCGCACCGCAGTTCCTGGAAGTGCGGTGGAAACAGCATCCTCCAGCTCGGTGACATGATTCTCGCCCGGCTCGAAAAGCAGGATGTCTGAAATCTCCACTGAGCCGGGTTCCATCGCCGGCTGCCATACACCCTGGCGATTCCACGCGGCATGACGCTTGTCGAGGCTGATCAGCTCGAGGCTGAGCACGTGCGGCCTGTCATCGATGCTTGCAGCAAGCGACCCCTTCGATCGGGCGGATGCCGATGTGACGGCCGACTGTGGATCCGCGGCGAGAACCAGCGTCGACCGGATCTCCGCGGAATCGAAAGGCTTTGCGGTGCTCACGTCGTAAGCGACAACGACATGCGCGGAGTCACCTCTCCTGAAGAGCGCGACCTGCGGAGAGATGACCGTGAGGCGATTGGCGGCCACCGGAGCATACCGTTCGGCTGAGCGCGCGTTATCGAGATCGAAGTCGAGATCGTGCAGCGAGTCGAGTGCGAGCGAAACAGGAATGAAGCGGTAGTTCGGCGTCGCCTCGTGCCCCGAGATTGCTCCGCCGTATGGTTCCATGCTCGTTCCGGTACGCTGGGTCCAGTACCGCGCCCAGCCATATCGGACGATCATCTCGCGGATGTCGTTGCCCCACGAAACGCTGTAGACGATCCGCGCCGGCTCGAGAATCCTCGCCATCACGTGGCGCGAGAAGTGTTCTGCCTGCCTGTCGTTCCCGAAAATCGAGTGGAAAGCATCAGCGAGCCACCATAATCGCGCCGCTACTTCCTCATTCTCCCCGCAGCCGACCTTGCCGTACCGCTTCTTCTGCGCTGCATCGAGAAGCGGCGTCATGTCCGTCCACCGGCACCGCTCACGTTCGGGCATCCCCGCCAGCGCGCGGGCAAACGCGCTGTCGGCCTCCGCCCCCTGTCCGGCTTCGTGCAGCGTGAGCCCGAGCAGCCCCTCGCACCACCACCGCTCGGCGCGGCATCCCCGAGCGACCGACACTGCGGTCGAGTCGCCGCCCGATTCTATGAGGTAACGGATTCGCTGCCCCGTTATCCACCCGTCACGTGAAGATCTTTGCGAGAGCGTATCGAGAGTGGCAAGCAGCGACTGCTTTGCTCGGCGCACGCTCGCGGGCTCGGGAGCGACGACGGTATCGTCTGCCGAATTCCAGTGGCAGAACCGCCCGATTCGCGCATCACATTCGCCGCGTGGCCCGGAATCCCGTCGAGGAAGGTTGAGCTTCCGTATCCGCTCGAACCGGACCTGGGCCCTCTCCGCAGCTTTCCGCACCGCGACCGAGTCTCCCCGCTGCTGCGCCCCAGCAATTCCTGGTAACAGCAACATGCCTGCAAGAATCCAAACCCAAGCGCTTTCGTATCTCATCTGCGTGGTGTCAGCGCTCTGTGCCTCTGTGATTAGGGCTCTGCGCCCTCTTGTTCCGGGTGCTCGATTTCTTTTGCGACGCTCCCTTTCTCTAACGCTCTTTCTAGGGCGTTCCACGCCAGGAGCGCGCATTTGACCCTTGCAGGGAACCTTGAAACGCCGCTCAGCGCACGCAAAGACCCGAGCGACGAATCCTGCGCCGCCGCATCGTCGCCCATCACCATGTCGCGGAAACGGTTCCGGAGAACCTCCACGTCGCCGAAGTTCTTTCCCTTCAGGAGATGCGTCATCATCGACGCCGAGGCCTGCGAGATCGAGCAGCCGCGTCCGGAGAACGAAAGTTCGTCCACGGCATCTTCGCCGAATCTCACGTGAAGCGTGATCTCGTCGCCGCACAGGGGATTCTTCATCGGCACCGAGACGTCGGCGTTCTCCATCACTCCCTTGTTGCGCGGCTTCCGGTAATGGTCGAGGATCATCTCCTGGTACAGCGCGCTTATCTGCGCCGAGCGGTCAGACGGCGGCATGGCCGAATATCTCCTTTGCCTTCTTCACCCCGTCGATCAGCGCGTCGATGTCAGACCTGTCGTTGTAGACATAGAACGACGCCCGGGCGGTCGCGCTGACGTCGAGCCTGCGCATCAGCGGCTGGGTGCAGTGATTTCCGGCCCTTATGCAGACCCCCTCGCCGTCGAGAATCGTCGCGAGATCATGAGGGTGAACATCGCCGAGGGTGAAGCTCAGCACGCCGCTTCGCCGCTCGGGTGGGGGACCGTAGATCTTCACTTCGTCGATCTCCGCCATCCGGTCAGATGCTTCAGTCATGAGTGCGCGCTCGTGGCGGAGCACTTCGTCCATCCCGATCGACTCGAGGTAATCGACAGCGGCGGCAAGCCCCACTGCATCAGCGGCATTAGGTGTTCCCGCCTCGAACTTGTGGGGGAGCGCATTCCATGTCGTTTCCTGGTCGTACACGAACTCGACCATGTCGCCGCCGGTCTGGAACGGAGGCATCGATTCGAGAAGCTCGCGCCTGCCGGCGAGACCCCCGATCCCCATCGGACCGCACATCTTGTGGCCGCTGAATGCATAGAAATCAGGGCCGAGGTCGTCGAAACCCACCTTCAGGTGAGGAACTCCCTGCGCGCCGTCACAGACGACGATCGCGCTCGAGCGATCGCGCACCATCCGCACGATTTCCGCGACAGGATTTATCGTCCCGAGCGCGTTCGAAACATGGTTGATGGCAACGGCTCGGGTCCTGGTGTTGAGAAGCCCGCCAAGGCAGTCGAGATCGAGCTCCCCGTCGGGCGTCAGCTCGCAGATCCTCAGCTTTGCGCCGGCTTCGATCGCAAGCTGCTGCCACGGGACGAAGTTGGCGTGGTGCTCGAGGGCGGTCACGACGAGCTCGTCGCCGGCCTTCACGTTCTGCCGGCCCCACGAGTAGGCGACGAGATTCAGCGCCTCCGTGGTTCCCCGGGTGAAGATGAGGCAGTCCGGGTCGGCCAAGCCGATGAACCCGGCCACCCGGCGTCTCGCGGCATCGTAGCGATCTGTCGCCGCGACCGAGAGTGCGTAGGCGCCCCGGTGAGGGTTGGCGTAGCTGGTCTCATAGAAATCGCGGATGGCGTCGAGAACGCTGGCGGGCTTCTGGGCGGTCGCCGCGGAATCCAGGTAATGAAGGTCAGGATTCGACGCCAGAAGCGGAAAATCGGGCCGGAAGCTCATTTGCGGCCCCCCACGAAGACCTTGCGGTCATCGATTTTCACCTCGAATACCGGGAGCGGGTCAACGGCCGGCCCCTGTTCGACGGTGCCGGTCGCACAGTCGAACCTTGCACCGTGCCAGGCGCACTGGATGGTTCCGTCGGGCAACACGTCTCCCAGAGACATCTCAAACTCCTGATGAGTGCAGGTATTCGCTACGGCCGATATCCGGTTCCGGCTGCGGATAAGGCATATCCGCTGCCCATCCGTCCTGGTGACGGCGAGCACTCCCTCGGCGGGAATGTCATCGAGTGACGCCAGTAATTCGAAGCCTTCATGAGTCAAAATTTGACTATCCCGACAAGTTTACTTAGGATTCAATCTATGTCACGAAGTGCTGTAACGCCAAGGAGTTAGGGGATGAGTAGCGCAATCGAGTCACTGGTCAATCGAGAGTATCCCTACGGCTTCGTGACAGAGGTCGAGACTGACAGCATCCCGCGGGGGTTGAGCGAGGATGTGATCAGGATCATCTCGTCAAAAAAGAACGAGCCGGCGTTCATGCTCGAGTGGCGGCTGAAGGCATATCGCCGCTGGCTGACGATGAAGGAGCCTCACTGGGGCAACCTTCATTATGAGCCGATCGACTACCAGAACATCATTTACTACTCGGCCCCGAAGAGCGTCACGCCGCTTCAGAGCCTCGACGAGGTGGATCCCGAGCTTCTCCGCGCCTACGACAAGCTGGGCATCTCGCTGACCGAGCAGAAGCACCTGGCCGGTGTGGCAGTCGACGCGATCTTCGACAGCGTCTCCGTCGGCACGACGATGAAGGAGGAGCTCTCGAAGTATGGCGTGATTTTCTGCTCGTTCGGCGATGCGGTCCAGAACCATCCCGAGCTGATCGAGAAGTACCTTGGCACTGTCGTCCCGCACAGCGACAATTTCTTCGCAGCGCTTAATGCAGCTGTCTTCAGCGACGGCTCATTCGTGTACGTGCCGAAGGGCGTGAAGTGCCCGATGGAGCTTTCGACGTATTTCCGCATCAACAGCGCTGATACGGGGCAGTTCGAGCGCACGCTGATAATTGCCGACGAGGGCGCCTCGGTGAGCTACCTCGAGGGCTGCACGGCTCCGAAGCGGGATACGAACCAGCTTCACGCGGCTGTCGTCGAGCTGATCGCTCTCGACAACGCGTCGATCAAGTACTCGACGGTCCAGAACTGGTATGCCGGTGATTCGGAGGGGAAGGGTGGCATCTACAACTTCGTGACGAAGCGCGGCAAGTGCGCCGGCGTGAACTCGAAGATCTCATGGACGCAGGTCGAGACAGGATCCGCCATAACCTGGAAGTATCCGAGCGTGATACTCCAGGGCGACAACTCGACAGGCGAGTTCTACTCCGTCGCCGTGGTCAACAACCGGCAGCAGGCTGACACCGGCACGAAGATGATCCACATCGGGAAGAACACGAAGTCGAACATCGTCTCGAAGGGCATCTCGGCTGGAAAGGGAAACAATTCGTACCGCGGGCAGGTGAAGATTCTTCCCCGCGCCGAGGGTGCGAGGAACTACACGCAGTGCGATTCGATGCTGATAGGAAACGAGTGCGGCGCGCACACGTTCCCGTACATCGAGGTCCAGAACAACACAGCGACGCTGGAGCACGAGGCGTCGACGTCGAAGATCGGGGAAGACCAGATCTTCTACTGCAGGCAGCGCGGACTCTCCGCTGAGCAGGCGGTGTCGATGATCGTATCGGGGTTCTGCCGTGAAGTCTTTCAGGAGCTGCCGATGGAGTTCGCGGTCGAAGCGCAGCAGCTGCTCGGTATTACGCTCGAGGGGTCGGTCGGCTAACTGCTTGATCTACCGCGGAGAACGCGAAGAAACGCGGAGAACTACGCACCACTTTGGATCGGTTGTACCTGATCGCCGGGAAATCATTCGGATAACAAAAAGAACCTTTGCGTTCTTCGCGTTCTCCGCGGTAAATAAAAGGGAAATACGACATTGCTAGAGATCAGGAATCTTCGCGCCAGCATCGGCGAGAAAGAGATACTCAGGGGAATCGATCTCACCGTTAACGCTGGTGAGATTCATGCCGTAATGGGCCCCAACGGCTCGGGGAAGAGCACGCTCGCCCAGGTCCTTGCCGGGCACCCGGGTTATGAGGTGACTGAG
>JBPCJP010000190.1:0-3540 GCA_051005175.1 Gemmatimonadaceae bacterium
CTGGCGCCGGAACCGGGGCGACGCTCCGCTGTCAGTTCTGCCTTACATGGAACCGGATCGACGTAACACGGGCCGCCGACCGCCCGAAATGTGGAAATTGCTCAAAGCCGATGCTCCTCGACCGGCCCGTCTTGCTCGACGACGAAAGTTTCCCCCGGACGATCGCCGAAGCCCAGGTCCCCGTGCTCGTCGACTTCTACGCCGACTGGTGTGGGCCGTGTAAAATGATGGCGCCCGCGGTTGACCAGCTCGCGGCGAACTATGCGGGCAAGGCGATCGTCGCCAAGGTGAACACCGACCTGGCGCAGGAGGCAACGCGCCCGTTTGGGATCCGGGGCATCCCGACGACCATAGTCTTCGTCGCCGGAAAGGAAGTGGCCCGCCGCTCAGGCGCGATGCCGTACCAGATGCTGGCCGAGCTGCTCGACGGCGCGTCGCCTCAATAGGAGACGGGAATCCCCTCGAGTCGCTTCGCAACAACCGGGATGTCAGCTCTCGATGAGAGGTCGAGAACCGGAAGGTCCATCCTTATCACCGCGATCTTCATCCCCAGTGAATCGACCGCCATCTGCACTGCCCTTGTAAGCTCGAGCTCGCCGCGGGGCGACACCGGAACGGTGCGGCAGGCATCGAAAATCCGCGAATCGAAGAGCCAGCAGTTCATGCTGGCGTAAATCTCCCCGGGAGCTACTGCGCTTCCCTGCCGCGGGGTGATGCTCAGAAGATTGCCGCTGTCATCGATTTCCAGCGCACCGAAGCGGCCGGCGCGCTCTGGTGCGACGTTGCCGCGCTCGATGAGCGCACTTCGGGAAAAGCCGATCAGGGCCGGAGGATCGGTCGTTCTGAGACTCGCCAGCGCCTCGACCGGGTAATAGTTGTCTGAGTTAAGAACAACGAAGGGCTTGCCGCCCGTGAATTCCTCGGCGGCAAGAACGGCATCGGCAGTTCCTATCGGTTTTTCCTGGACAACAAACTCGACAGCCAGCCGGGCCGGGGGTGCCGTAGCTGTGTAATGGGTCCTGGTTGCTTCGTGCTCCGGGCCGATCACCAGGCAGACGCGCTCGTATCCTGCATCGGCGACCGCGCCGAGCACGTAATCGAGAAACGGCCTTCCTATCGGGATCATTCCTTTCACCCCGGCGTCCGCTACAGCGGCCTGTTCCCTCCCGACGACAGCATCAGGATCTGATTTCCGCATTCTGGTGCCGAGGCCGCGCGCCAGGATAACCACCGTGGGGGGCGGTGTTGCGCCCACGGTATCCGTGGAGATGGCTCGGTCGTCAGAATGCAATGGCCACATGCATCGTCGCCGGATGGGCCTGCGGGACTGCTGATTCGCGCGCGGAGGATGTCATGAGGCGTAACGGTTACGGGTTCACTCTGATCGAGCTGATGATCGTGATAGTGATAATCGGGATTCTCTGTGCCATCACGATTCCGAAGTACTCGAGGAGCAAGGAGAGGACCTACGTCACGACGATGAAATCCGATCTCCGGACGCTTGCCACAATTCAGGAAAGCTACGCAGCCGAGAGTCTCGGGACATACTTCTCGGGCGACGGCCTCGCGCAGGGATTCACGGCGTCGCAGGCCGTGACTGTGAGTGCCACTGCTGTGAGCGGGCCCCCGTCGAGCTGGACAGCCACGGCCGCCCACAGCCTCACGACAAAAAAACTGCCGCGCTGACGGTTTCGGCATCGCGAGCTGCAACTTGGTCAGGGAGCCATGACCTGGTTGCCGATGCACTGCGGGGACCGGAGGAGCGACTGCCGGCAGAGCGCGTATTGCGCGATACGTCGACCACGAACAGGTGACAAATGGAGCGTACAGGGATCGAACCTGCGACCTCCTGGTTGCAAACCAGGCGCTCTCCCAGCTGAGCTAACGCCCCGACACTTCAATATAATCGCCCCTTCGTCGGTGAAACCAGCGAATCCAGAATGGCCCGGGATCTTCGCTCGGGCGTCGCAAGACAACAATTGTGGCGGGCAGATGGCATCCAACGACAAGCGCAGCGGCGGGACGTCGGCCGCCCTCAGGGCGCCCGCGGAGAGTCCCGGTCACAACGACATCACTCGTGCGCCGGAAGCGGCTCCATCGTCTCGGGATTCACCGGCACCTGGACCTCATCGCGGTGCGGCGAAGTCATGAGCGTCACCCTCATCCTCGGGAACGCGTTCATGAAAGAGATGTAGCAGAACCCCCAGAGTCCCAGAACGCCGGCCGTGACACCGATCTCCCACAGGCCAAGCGGCGCGTCGGCAAGCTGGTAGTAAAGCGACGGATAGACCTCGAGATAACGGTGCAGCCAGAGCCCGATCACCGTGAACATCGCGAAGAACGCAAGCGTCGGCAGATAAACCTTCGCCGCCCGCGACATGAGCCCGAAGAACGGACCGAACATCAGCCCGACCGTCACAAGCGTGATCGGCAGCCAGGGCCGGATAAGCCTCAGGCGCGCCCAATGGGTCTCCTCGGCAAGGTTGGCGTACCAGATGACGAGATACTGGCCGAACGTCAGGTAGCCCCAGAACGCCGTGAACGCGAAGCACAGCTTTCCAAGATCGTGGAAGTGCTTCTCGGTGATGAGATCGTACCGGTCAAGGTGCTTCCGCCACGCCATGACGAGAATCGTAAAGCCCGCGAGCGCCGTGACCCAGCCACCCATGAACAGCCACCATCCATACATCGTGCTCTGGAAATGGAGATCGAGCGACATGGAGAGATCCCACGAGAGCACCATCCACCCGAACGCGAACGCAAACGCGAGAAACACGGCGAGCCTGCCCTGTAGCGAGTGCGTCGAATGAATCTCCCTGCGCTCATCCCGGAAACCACGACGCATCCGCTCCCTCAAGCCCTTCGCCCACGCCGCGCCGCCTTCTGGCGAATGCCCCACGTCGAGCCGCACGGTGGTCCAGATGTACCACACACTCAACGCCGTGATGATCCCGAAAGCGATCAGCGACCGCGGAATCAGGAAGAGGGGATTGAGGTAAAGAGCCTTCTCGGGAACGTGGATCTCCTCGTGCGCCCACGGGAAAATCGAGCTCTTCCCGATGAATATCAGGACGAGCAGCAGGAACGCCGCAGGGAGGAACGCAACATACCCCTCGAGAAACCTGATTATCGACCGCGACCAGCGCGCAGTCGTGATGCGCTGGACAGCGACGAACATCACGCCGGCAGACGATATGGTCGTGAAGTAGAGCCAGTTCACGAGCAGCGCCTGCCAGACCCTGTCGACGCCCAGTATCGCGCCGGCAACGAAGACAATCGCGCCGATCACGCCGAGGACTATCGAAGTCGTCATAAGCCAGCCAGGAATCGGCTTCGACGTGCCGGCGAGAATCTCTTCCCTTGTCGGAACGTGAATGTGCTCGTGACTCATTGCGTGCTCGCAGTATCAGCGGACGGTGCCGACAGGACGGCTCCTCCCGCCCTCCTTATCATCCCCCTCGGATCCATCAACGGCGACGGCCGCGTCGGTCCCGTGCGCGAAGCGCCGGGCAGCATCGCGCCCGTCACGCCCGGCGCGGC
>JBPCJP010000191.1:0-17358 GCA_051005175.1 Gemmatimonadaceae bacterium
GTCGCCGAGCAGACCGGGCAGCCGAGCTGCCCCTCGATGACGAAGCGCTGGTCCATCTGCGTGAACGCAGCGACGAGCCAGCTTTCTTCGTGATCGACAGGGCAACGCAGGAGGTCGATGAGTTCGAGGAACATTCAGCCCATCAACCGCGGCCGTTGTGAGCGAGATGGAGGGAGTCGTCCCGCGTCTTCGGATCGTCGCGGAACACTCCGCGAAGCGCCGATGTTATTGTCTTCGAGTTCTGCTTCTGCACGCCGCGCATCATTATGCATAGGTGGAACGCCTCGATCACCACCCCTACGCCCAGGGGCTCGAGGACTTCGCTCAGCGCTTCGGCGATCTGCTCGGTAAGCCTCTCCTGGACTTGAAGGCGCTGCGCGAACACATCGACGACGCGCGGCAGCTTGGACAACCCCACGATGCGGCCATCAGGGATGTAGGCGATGTGCGCCTTCCCGTAGAAAGGCAGCATGTGATGCTCGCACATCGAGTAGAGCTCGATGTCACGCACCATGACCATGTTCGCATGGGATTCCTCGTACAGCGCATCACCTATCACCTGCCGCGCGTCACGTTCGTATCCCCGCGTCAGCCACTTGAGCGATGCGGCGACGCGCGCAGGGGTCCTGAGAAGGCCCTCGCGGTCCGGGTCCTCACCTATCAGCTCGAGCTGCCTGCGAACGAGCTCTTCGAGGTCCTCTCTTGCTTCGTCATCGCCTGGCATCTGACTCCCGGTATTCAAGTCATTCTCCGCTGTACTCGACGTAGTTGTTGTCTGTTTCCCAGAGCACGAGGCGCTTCAGCCTTGCCGGCTTCACTGCCGGATCGAGAACGCCCCAGAATGCGACAATGATGTTCTCCGACGTCGGTATTACCCCCTGCATGAACTGTACGTCGAGATTGAAGTTGCGGTGATCGACCGCGTCGATCAGCTCCCTGTTCACGACATCGCGCAGGTATCCAAGGTCTATGACGTATCCGGTCCTCGCATCGATCTCGCCCTCGACGGAAACATCGAGGATGTAGTTGTGACCGTGCCAGTTCGGGTTGTTGCACTTCCCGAACGTCGCCGCGTTCTCGTCGTCGGAAAGCGAAGGGTTGTAAACGCGGTGGGCCGCGTTGAATTTCATCCGTCTCGTGACTGTGACTGTCCGCATGGCGACCCGGGTAAGAAAAAAAGCTCCGCCGTCACACAAAACGGCGACGGCGGAGCTGAACTACAGGAACGAAGAGGGTTTTTGAAGCCCTGTCGAATGTATGAGGCCCTCACCGCTGCCTACTGCCTTCCCCGCACTGGGGCATGACATCAGCACGACTTGTCGGACCCACCCGGAGGACTTATCGGCTCAAAAAGTGAATCTCTCCGTCCCGCGAAGATGCAACATCGCATCTCCAGACCGACTATAATTTACGGACGGGCAAACTTACCGTCAACGAAATTGAAATGGACCTTGGAATCGTCGCAGCAGTAATCATGCTTGGAGTATGGGCGGTGCTGACATTCACCACCGAAGCACCGGGATATGTACACCTTCTGCTGACGGTTGGTTTCTTCGTCCTCTTCTGGCGGATATCGGCCAGGGACAAGAGCCGCAGGCCGGGTCGCAGGAGCAAGCCATAGCGAACGGAGCGCAATGACTCAACCCTCCGGATATTCGGCACCATCTTTCGAACGTGACGGGGCCGCTGTCGCAGTCGCGGAACAACCTTTTCCGGTTGGCTCGCTCCGCGAAAGGCCGGTCGTGGTCACCGGCGCCTCTGGACTTGTCGGCACACATCTCTGCGAACAGCTCTCCCGGCAGGGATGGCAAGTCAGGGCGATCGTCCGAAACACCGGCAAGGCTGCGCAGCGACTCGGACACCTCCCCCTCGAGATAAGAACCGGTGATATCCGGAACGTTGCCGACATGCGGAGCGCCCTCTCCGGCGCGGGGTCTCTCGTACACCTGGCTGCCATCGCGATCGAGAAACCCGGCCAGACATACCACGACGTAAACACCGACGCCACCCGGGTGCTGATCGACGGCGCGAAGGCTGAAGGCGTCGAGCGGCTCGTCTACATGTCCCAGAACGGAGCCGACAGCGCCTCCCCCTACTCGCTTCTCCGCAGCAAGGGCGTCGCGCAGGACATGGTGCAGGAGAGCAGCCTCAGGTGGACGGTGCTGCGCCCCTCCGTCATCTTCGGTCCGGAGGATGAGTTCGTCAACGTTCTCGCGCGACTCGTGAGGCTCTCTCCGCTCGTATTCCCGCTTCCCGGCGGAGGCACCGCGCTGTTTCAGCCGGTCGCTGTCGCCGATGTCGCGCGTGCCGTCGTGACGGTGCTCGGCGACGACTCGACTGTCAGGCACAAGTACGGAATAGGCGGCGCCGCGCCGTTGAGCCTTCGCCAGATGACGGAGCGAATTCTGATCGCGATGGGCACATCACGATCCCTTGTCGGAGTTCCGGTCCCGGCCATCCGGCCACTCGTCGCGCTGGCCGAGAAGATCCTTCCCAATCCGCCCGTCACGACCGGGCTTCTCGACCTTCTCGAGATCGACAACGTGATTGAGCCGAACGATCTCAGGGAGCGGCTCGGGATCGATCCCGTACCCTTCGCGCCCGAAGAGCTGACGTACCTCCGCAAGATTACCGCGGCGGCGGCGATCGGATCGCTCTTCCACAAAGCCTGACGGCCCGCTCAGATCTCCCAGTTGGAGAGAACGATCCCCTTTTCGGGCCCCGACTCGTGATAGCCATCGAGCGTCATCCTCAGGTCTGACCATCTCACGCGCGCGCCGCGCCGGATAAGTCGACGGAACGCGGCAGGATACTGTCCCTGAACCCTTATCGCGACGCGCCTCGTTCCGCTGCGCCGCGCATGATCCGAGAGCATCGTGAGCATGACGTCGAAGTCGTCTTCGCTCCTGACGACGAGCTTCAGCACGCGCAGCTCCTCGCGGACCCTGCCCTCAACGAGAGGAACCGAGTGACAGAGCGCGAACCCCGCGATCGAGTCTCCGTCCATCAGCATCAGGGTGTCCCCGAGCGCGAGTTCCTCGGTGAGGTGTATCTCCCGCGTGAAGTCGTAGCCGTCCAGAATCGAGCCGGTCACCTCGCGGCATTCCCTTACCGCTTTATCCAGCTCATCCGCCGGCAGCGTGCCAAGCCTCAGTGACGACGTCCTTCCGGTCATCGGCGCCGCGAAGGCACCGTCGAGAGTGAGAGTGAGGGTGAGGTAACCCGGATTCATGCCCAGTGACGAGTAGAATCCGATGTTGTCCATCGTGCGCGGCATCGTCTCGAGGCCTATCACTTTCGCGCCGCGCTCCCGAAGCGACTCGACGCCGGTGGTGACAACGGCCTTTCCGAGACCACGACCCTGATGGTCCGGATGAACAGCGAGCGGCCCCATCCATGCCTCGGTTCCCGACATGTGCGCGACATTGAACGCGATCAACTTCCCGCGGTCATCCCGCCACAGCTTCGCGCCTTCGCCCGCGTCGGCGATCGCGAAACGCCACACTGGCGGATTCAGCTGCGGGACACGCACTCCGGCCAGCCCGTCGCGGCGATATCTGTCGGTAAACGCTTCGCTGAACACCTCGTTAAGCTCTGGTATGTCGGACTCCTCTATCTGCTGCGCTCCGCCAGGCTTGCGGTGCTGTCTCCACGTGCGGGCAGCCGGCATCAGCCTGCTCTCATGATCTCGAGCTCAAGCTCGCCCTCTCCTGCACTTACTTCGGTAGAGGTCCCGGCCGAGAACGCCGTTCCTGTCCCTGATGCCTGCTTAACAACCGAGGCAGCGAGCGACGGATCGTACCGCACCGTTATCACCTGATCGAGACCTTCACGCACTGCCTCGATATGCGTGATGAGAATGACCTGCTCGAACCTGTCGCCCAGGGCGCGGAGCAGCTCAACGACATTGAATCGCCGCGTCTCATCGAGCGATCCGAACACCTCGTCCAGGATGAGGAGCGAAAACGACTGCCCTGACCGCTCCGCAATCATCTGCGAAACGGCAAGCCGCAGCACGAGATTCGCGAGATCCTCTTCACCGCCCGAGAGAACCGGCTTGGCGACGCCGTCCTCGAGGACGATGATGTTGTACTTCTCATCGAGCTCGATCTCCGCAGTGCGCGAATCGAGAAGCTCGCGCAGGAACGTCGTCGCGAGCTCCGAGAGCTCTGGCCTGAGCTGCGCGTTGAGCTGCGCCCGCATCTCGTTGAACGCGCGATCGAGCTCCTCGTGCAGCCGCCTCTCCTCCTCGCGCTTTGCCACCGTCGCCTGACGGACCCGGGATTCCTCGCTGGCAGCAAGCGCACTTTCGAGTGACTCGCGCGCATTGCGGAGATTCCCCGCCGCCGTGTTCGCATCGAGCTCCGCCGCTCGCGCCTCGGCGTAGCATCTCTCGTAGTCGGCCTTGAGCCGCTCGAAGTCCGCCGACGCGAACGACATCTGCCGGTGCCTCACCCTCAGCGTTCCCAGAAGCGACTGAACGAGGCCGGCAGCGGTGACGTGTTCTTTCTGCTGCTCGAGCAGCTGCGGCTCACGGTCGAGAAGCGCGCCGAGGCGGGCAGCGCGGGATTCCAGCGGGACGAGCTTCGCAATCTCGGTCTTTACAAAATCGTACCTGCCTGCGTCAAAGCCCCGCGCTATCACCTCGATGTCACGGCGCATCTGCTCCATTCGCCGCTCCTTCGCGGTGATGTCGCGGACGAGTCCGCCAAGCTCCTGCACCGCAAGCTGCACCCGTGCCAGGTTCCGCTCGAGCGACCCGGTTGCGGCGGTGAGCGCTCTCCGGCGCTCGTCGAGCTCCTGCACGTTCGCCGGCATTTCGGAGAGCTGCTCGAACCGCTTGTTGTAGTAGGCTCCGTCGACGCGGAGCGTGTCGAGAGTTTCGGTAAGGTGTTCGACAACCTTGTCCAGATTCTCCCCGAGCGTGCGGCTGCAGGTCGGGCACGCTCCGTCGGCACCGAGGCTGATAACGCGCTCGCGCTGATCCTGGACTTCGACGAACTGCTTTCTGAGGTCACGCAGCTTGGTGTCCGCATCCTGGCGGTCGCGGACCCACTCGGTCCTGCGCGCCTCGAGCTCGCCCTGCGCATCCTCGAGCTCGCTCCGCTTCTTCTCCAGCTCGAGAGTCACCTCCTCCTCCTGCGCGGGAGCGGACTCTATCTGCTTGTGCCGCGCCTTGAGGCGGTCGATCTCCTCACGGAGGGCATTCTCCGCTTCGACGAGAGTCTTGCGACGGCCCTCCTCGCGATACATCTCGTCGAGAATCGCGAGCTCCTCACGGAGGTCGCCAAGCGGCTCGAGCGATGCCTGCAGCCGCCCGAGCTCGGCGCGTGATTCGGCGATCATAGCCAGCTCGGCGCCGACCCGCTCGACGTTCCGCGCAAGCGATGCCTCCTCGCGCTCATTCGATGCGATCTCGACTGCTATCGCCTGCGCCTTGTCCCGATTGGCCTGCGCGAGCTCCCACTTCGGCGCGATAGTCTTGAGATTGCGCCCGGCCAGCGCGTAGCGGTGCTCGGCAGTCTGGGATGCCGCCGTCGCGCCGTTCACACGCTCCCGCGCTTCCGAAAGGCCGCGCTCCACTGCCTCCGGATCGGGCATGCCGGCCCGAAGTCCGTTTATCTCGGCAATCAGCGTTCTGCGCTTCTCGCCGATCATGTCCTGGGCGAGGCGAAGCTTCTCGTAGCCCAGCACCTTCGAGAGAAACCGCGCTCGCTCCGAGGAAACCATCGCCGCCATCAGCGCGAGCTCTTTCTGCCCGGTGAAATAGGTGCGAAAGAATTCCTCGCGCGACATCCCGAGCAGACGCTGCAGCCGCTCCGATACAGCGCTGGGCGAGTTGGCGATCGGTGCTTCTTCGCCATCGAGAAAGAGCTGCGCAGCGGTCCTCGAGCGCTCTACCCTGTAGCGGTGGCGTCCCAGTTCGAACTCGAGCTCCACCTTCATCTGCTGGCGCCCGGTTGCCGCGATCGACAGCATCTGCTCGCGGCTGGACCTGCCCCAGGCATAGAGCGCGAACGCTATGGATTCGAGGATCGTCGTCTTGCCGGCGCCGTTAGGGCCGATGATCCCTGTGAGTCCCGAGCTGAACCCGATCTCGGTCGAGACGTGTTGACGGAAGTTGGTCAGCTTCAGTGAGAGAAGCTTCACGCTTCGTCTCCCGACGAGGCGGGCGCGAGGCGATCTACCTCGTTCAGGTAATGCAGCCCAAGATCGACCAGCGACTTGCGATCGATTCCCGGAGTGACAGTTCGCGACTCGAGCATCTGCCTCACAGTCTCGGCGAGAGACGCCCTTTTCCCTGCCGCTCCCCCGGCGGACTCGAGCCGGACCGGCCCCGGGCGCCGTGCATCGAGCAGGAAATTCAGCGCGCGGCGCTTGAACTCCCGGAGCTTTCGATGATCGAGGTCCCTGAGGATGTGCCGCGGCACGTCGCGCACGATCAGCCTGACGATCCTGTCGTCGATGCCTCCCTCGCATCCGTCGACCGCGGCGCAGATCGCCTCACTCATCTCGGCGGCGGTCATCCCCGCGCCTTCAATCTGCCGGATGTCGACCACGCGCCGCGCGAGTGGAAGCACGTGGAACTTGTGGGCGCCCGTCGCGAGATCGTGCTCGATAAAACCCTTTCCCGCGACGCCGCGCCGGTGCTCCTCGTCGACCTCACCCCAGATGTTGCTGCTCGTGTATTCGAGGGAACCTGAATAGTACGCGTTCGGGGCAAGCCTTTCGTAGACGTGATAATGCCCCATGGCCACGTAGTCCCACTTTTCCGGCCCGAGCACCGACAACGAAAGATTCCGCGGCGACACCGCGTGCGGTCCGATCCTCTCCGCCATCTCGTTCAGCAGATTGTGCATCAGGAGAACCTTGTACCGGGCACTGTCGTCGGGGACGAGATTCCGCGGATCTATTTCCGAAAAGCTTGGAACCGCGAGAACCGACAGGTCATCGAACCGCAGGTGCTTTGGCTCCTCCTCCACGACAGTGATTCCCAGCGAGCTGAACAGCCGCAGTATCCATCCTGTCTCGGTCGTCCGCGGCGTGTCGTGATTCCCTGCCACCATTACGATCACCGCATCGGGGAGAGACTCCACGAGACGGGCAAACTGCGTGTATGCGTGAAGAATCGCCGGGTTGGTGGGACGCACGGCGTGGAACACGTCGCCGCCGATGAGAATCACATCGGGTTTTATCTCGATTATCCGCTCGATCGCCTTCTGAAAGGCCTTGGCGACATCCGCCTCGCGCTGATTCAGCCCGCGGTCGGTCTGACGCTGGTACTGCCTGAAGCCGAGGTGGAGGTCGGAGAGGTGAACGAGCTTCATCTGAGCGGATTCGACCTGAGAGCCTGCGTTATCCTCGTGCGCACCCGCATCGGATCACCGCCGGTGGTCGGCCTGACCATCGATTCGGCGTCGATGACTGCGCTCGTTTCGGTTATCCAGGCCAGTCGCCGGTCGAGCTGCATGGTGCCGGTCAGCCATCCCTCGAGCTCCGAATCGCTCCCGTCACTATGATCGTGTGAGAGAGTTCCCTTCATCGAGATGTGCGCAATGTCGCCGTTCCGCCCCAGCGAGTCGAGGCGGAATGTGGCGCTGACGAGGCTCGTCGCGCCCGCCTCTCTCGGGATTGGAATGCGCATCTGGCGCACCCACGTCTCCCCTACCGCGACAGGCTTGCGCGAAAGGGTCGGTGGCATCTGGCCGAAAACTGCGCGAAGCTCGTCGCTCGCATCGGCGTCCGAGACCTCCGCGGCCCCGTCAGTCGCCACGATCATCTCGATGCCGGCGCTGCTCGATCTCACTTTTCTGGGAGGCGCGGCTGGACCGCTCCCGCTAGTGAGCGACGACCGCACGGAGTCGGTGACCGCGAGTATCACTACGCCGTTCCCCGTAACGCGGGACACGATCGCCTTGCTGAAGACCTGCGTCACGCTCGTCATCTGGCGCGTCGAGTCCGTGCAGTCGCGCCGCGGCCTGACGGGCTTCTCCCCCCGCCTGGCACCCGCATAACCGGTCGCGCAGCCCGCAGGCACACCGGTCATCTCGACCTTCTGCTCCATCCGGACGGCAAGAGTGTCGCCGGTGCGCGGGCGTATCTGGAGCAGTACTGACTGCGCTGACGCGACGCCGGGCGGGAATGCCGAGAGAACGAGCGCCGACGCGAGAACGCGGCGGCTAATCGCCATAGGGATCCCCGATTGGAATCGGGCGCAGAGGTTTGGCAGCAGGGCGGCCCTGAGCCGTAACCGGCTCCGGCGGAACGATGGTTCGCAGACGCGACTGAAAGAAGGCACGCACGTTCGCAGGCCTTGCAAGCAGGGTCGCGTTCCGGGCCCTGACGAGATCTTCCTCGTCGTAGAGGGCGGTGTGCTGCTGCACCCACGCCATCGTGATCTCCGGATCGAGCCCGCGGAGCGACCTGTAGAGCGCATTCTCCAGCGTCACGTCAGTCGCCTGCGGATAACGCTCGGCGCCATCCCTGCCAAGCATTACTGCCGGCCGCGGGAAGCGGACGAATATCGGCTGCGTGAAATGCGGGTGACGAACCATCAGCTGTCCTTTTTCCAGCGTCGCGAGCTTTGTCCGGGTCGCCAGACTCAGCACCGAATATCCCGGCGTTGCAAGCTCGTCGGAGTCCATCCTGCCATACAGCGCGGTGCCGGAATTTCCCACGACGCGGCGGTGAACCTGCGAGCGGAACTGCTGAGCGCTGAAGAGCACGAGCCCGAGGTACCTTCCCCGCTCCGCAATGTCGAGGAGCATCTTGCGGACATACGTGTCATGCCCGTCACCCGGCGCGTACTTGTTAAGCTCGTCGACGAAAACGATGAGATGCTTGACGCCGAGGTCGCGGCGCTCGAGATGCTCGCGAAGCTTCGACACGATGCGAGCGAATATCAGGTCCTGCGCATCCTCCTCGAGCGATGCAACATCGACTACGTACACCGAACGGTCTTCGAAGCTCCCGAAAGGAAGGTCGCTTACGTCTCCGGTGTCGGTGACGAGTCCCGCGCATCGCGTGGAAATGTTTGAAAGCCGGTTGCGAACCTTCCGTATCGTGGCGATATGGTGCGTGCGCCACGACTCGGCGTTCGATCTCTCCATCCCCTGGAGAAGGTCCCTGAACCAGGCTTCGAGATCGCCGAACGACTGAACAGTGTGATCACGCGAGAGGGGCCCTTCCTTCTCCATCCGGCGGTCAACAACACGCTCGGTGATGAAATCGATCAGCGCGTCGGCCTTGGCGTCGATGTCGTCCTTGTTGAGAAGAACTTCCGCATACTGCAGAACTTCGCGCAGGCCCCAGGTCAACGGAGTGACGTTGTGCAGAAGGGCCTCGTTCGAGCGAAGGGTGTTGAGCGCGTAGCCCTTCGCGGTATAGGGCGCGAAGTAGCGGACGTTCTGGAACGCCTCCGGCTTCACTCCCATCTTTTCATAAAGAACGCGGTCCGACTCCTCGAGCCGGTCGGCGGGCTGATCCAGGTAGCAGAGATCGGGGCCCTTTACGTTGAAGCATACCGCGGCGATCGATCCCTTCTCGGCCGGGAAATGCGCGAAGACCGACGATAGCAGCCATTCGACGGCGCTCGTTTTTGTTGCCAGTCCTGACATGCCGGAGATGTTCAGGTGCGCCGCCTCGGGCCCAAGCAGAAAATCCGCGTCGAGATAGACAACGGAATCCGTCGCGCCCGCGCGGTACACGCCGACGGGAATTCCGGTGTTCGCGCCCTCGCGAAGGTACCCGTCCATCCGCAGCGCAGCCGCGACATCAGCTTCCTCAGCGAGAAACACCTCGCCCATCGGGACTGGCTGAAGCGGCTCTTCCGGAATCTGCCTCAGGACCGCCGCGGTGTAGAGGCGGATTTCCGCGCGCTCTGTAACCGAAAATCCGGCGTTGGCCGGTGAGCCGTCATGGCCAAGCACGTCGTGCATCGGGGACTGCAGGTCGGTATAGCTGAATCCCTCGACGACAATTCCGTAGATGTGTGGTATCTGGCCCTGAACAGCATGCGCTCCATCCACACGCACTATCGTCCCGATCCCGACGACAGACTCCAGCGACGTCCAGAAATGAAACTCGTGGGGCGTGTTGGGCTTCCGCTCGGTCGCGACCACCCGTCCGAGTGGCGCCGTCATGAGACCGCCCGGAGAAATTCTTCGGTGTGACGGATTCCATACGCCATCTTGTCCCATCTCCCGTCAGGCAGCGCGAGCGGTGAACCCTCGGCGATCAGCCACCGCGAAATCTCGTCGGCGCGCGAAGCAATGTCTTCCGTGAGAGAAGCCTCCACCCTTATGAGCCCGAAAAGCGCGTCACGACCCGCAGCCGAGCGGATTCGAAGGTACCAGCTCGCGACCGCGCTCCGGGAGCGCGACGACACCTTGAAGATCGAAGTCCGGTAGCCGGGCTCGAGTCTTACGAGGATCCTGAACGCGTCGCCTGTCGCGTAGATCCGGCGATGACTCTTGACGACGCCCACCACCAGGCGCGAGGCGGAGACCGCTTCGCTCCCGGCTATTCCGCCGTCAACATACAGAACGCGATCCTCGCTCGAGCACCACGCCTCCGCCAGTTCTTTCTCGAGATCGTCCCGATCGCGCTGAACCCGCTTCACCGCTGCCTCCAGCAGCGCCGCGGGATGCGGCGATGGAAAATTACCGGACGAATCTGCGACAGCAGCAGTATCCACGACCCGCGAATCGTCACGCAGCTCCCCGCTCATTCCCTCGACATACCTGAATGGTATGTAATAGCGGCGGCTGACAAGCGGCTGCCTGCCCTGCCACGAAACAAGCCGCCGGTCGATGCGTTCGCGGACCGTTGCCGATACCGTGGCCCAGACGACGGGTATCCCATTCGCCTGGTTCACCACCCTTACGTCCTGCGATCCGTCGAGAAACGCACCGAACCCGGAAACCCCCCGGGCCGAGCCCGGATCGCAAACGGGCAAGGCTGCGAGACTGTCGCCCTCGATAACCTCCGGAGCCAGCAGGACAGCTGGTTCATCCTGGCGCGCAATCCTGCCGGCATCGGTCGGCGCGCCATCGAGGGGAGTGCTGTCGCGAAGGCGATCGAGAATAAACCGCGTCGCCTCGTGGGTCGAGACGGGCCAGTCCCGCTCGTTTCCGCCAGTTACCGGATCCGGCGTCACTCCAGCCCGATGTCCCACGCCTGCTCGAGGTCCTTCTTCGAGTACGCCCTGAAGGCCGTAAGCGTCTGCGTGCTGCGGATGCCGGGAACCGTCGTGATGTGCTCCGTGACGACTGTGGCAACCCCTTCGTAGTCAGTCACCTCGACGATCGCCACAAGATCCCACTCGCCGGAGACCGAATAGACGTGCGCAACACCCTCGATGCCGGCCAGCCTCGGCGCGCATTCCTGGATTGACCTCGGCTCGGCTTTGATGAGGACGATTGCGGTTATCATCGGCTCTTGGGAAGGGGTCGGCAGCGTGCAGTCGCGCCCGGCGATGCGGCGTCGATTCTGCTATCTTTCAGGTAGGCGGACACTCCCGCTACCTCACGGATAATAACAGTATCGGCGCGGCGGAAGCTGCGCCATTGCGCATTCAGGAGCACCAACGGTGGAACCGGAAGAGAGAGAAGAGCGCGGCTCTGGACGCAGCCAGAATGTGGTTCACACACTGCCGCGATCGATGGCATCGGTGCCCCGTTTTCTCACGGGTCCTCTGGAACGGGTCGATCCGGCCGCGGGCGCAACTCAGCTCCTCGTCCTGACATCGGACCCCGAAAGCTCCGTGGCGATCGCGGAAGCCGTCCTCGAGCTTACCGGGCCCGCTGGCATCGAGCTCCTCCCGGTCACGAGCGCGAGAAGGGCGGGCAGGCTCATCGCCGGCCGTCCCGTTCTCGCCGTTGCTGGAGCGCCGCGCGACATCAGGGACCTCGTTCGCGGAAGCCAGCTCAAGCTCGACAGCGTCAAGTCGGTCGTGCTTGCCTGGGCCGACGAGATACTCGCGGGCAATCCGGATGATATAGAGGCGCTCGAGGCGGTCATGGGCGAGCTTCCAAAGGATTCAGCCCGCATTGTCGTAACGAGCCGTTCGGAGGGCCGGGTAAATGCATTCGCGGAACGTTACCTCCGCCGTGCTCACAGGGACGCCCCGGCCGGGGATGAAGCTGAGGGCACGCCGATTCCCTTGCAGTACGTGACGGTGACTCGAGGGACTCGCACAACCGCACTGCGCCGGCTTTTCGACGACATGGATCCGCCGTCAGCCGTCGTCCTCGCCAACAGCGACGATGCCGAGAAAACGGTGAGCACGTCACTGCGTCCCCTTGGTTACCAGCCTGATTCGGCGTCGGTTCAAGTAAGCCGGGGTGACATTCCGGCATCGACGTACGCGGTGATCTTCTACGAAATGCCGGAATCGAGAGCCCAGCTTGCGGCTGCCGCGGGCGCAGGAGCCGTGACCATCGTCGCCCTCGTCGAGCCACGCGATGTCGCCGCCCTGAAGCGGATGTCGGGTGGAGAGGTCAAGCCCTTTACCCTGACCGCGCCGGGCAATGCGGCCCGCGAGCGTGAGGCGGCGTTACGGCGCGAGCTGGGCGGCGTAATTGAAACCGGGCTTGCGACGCGCGATGTCCTCGCGCTCGAGCCGCTGCTCGACCGGTACGATGGGATAGAGATCGCCGCGGCCGCTCTTCGCCTGCTCGAGAAGGAGCGCACCTCCAGGAAGGCAGCCGAGCTCGAGGCGCGGTCACAGCAGCCCCCGCCGCCGCAGCCGGCCACTCCGCGCGAAGCGTTCGATCGAGGTGCGGGTGCCTCGCGTGGCGGCCCGTCGCGGGACAGGCGGCCAGCCGGCGACAGGCGTCCGGCTTCGAGTGACCGGCGTCCCCCGTCAGGCGACAGACGTCCGCCGGGCGACAGGCCTCGCAGGGACGGTGGGGGCGCCGACAGGCGTCCGCCGCGAGATGGATTCACCCGTCCCCCGCGCCGCGATACCTGATGAGCCAGTCGTTCCACCAGACCGGCGGATGGATCGAGGTGATTGCCGGCGTGATGTTCAGCGGAAAGAGCGAGGAGCTCATCAGGCGCGTGCGACGCTCCATCATCGCGCGCAAGAAAGTCCAGGTGTTCAAGTCGCACATCGACGCGCGGTACGCCGGGATCTACAGCGTCTCCAGCCACGACGGCCGGACCGTCGAGGCACTCCCGGCTGATTCAGCCGCTCAGATCGCGCTTCAGATCGACCCGATGGCGCATGTCATAGCACTCGATGAAGCGCAGTTCCTCGACGATGGCGTGATCCCGCTGGTTACGTCGCTCGCCAGCCGGGGACGCCGCGTGATCGTAGCCGGCACCGACACCGACTTCCGCGGCGAGCCGTTCGGCTCGATGCCGGCGCTGATGGCGATCGCCGAGGTGGTGGACAAGCTTCATGCTATCTGCGTGTTGTGCGGAGGTCCGGCGAGCCGGAACCAGCGGCTGATCGGCGGGCAGCCGGCGCCCTACGACTCGCCACAGATCATGGTCGGGGGCACCGAATCATACGAGGCGCGCTGCAGGATGTGCTTCTCGGCGCCACGAAAGGACGTGGGGCAAACCTCGCTGCTCTAACCGCCGCTCGTCGTGTCGATCGTCGGGCTCAGGATCACCTCCGGCTCGACCCCATAAACGGACGAATCCCGGAGCGGCACATAATTTTCGTACGGATCACCTGATGGTGGCTTATGTTGGTTCTGCCAATCACCCGGAAACGATGCGTCTAATAGGCCTTACAGGAAACATCGCCAGCGGGAAATCCGCTGTGGCTGACATGCTCGCCAAGCGTGGTGCCGTAATCGTCGACGCCGACGTTCTCGCGCGCGAGGCCGTGTCCAGGGGAAGTCCGGCGCTCGAGGCGATAAAGTCGAAGTGGGGCGAGGAGGTGGTCGACGACGAGGGGAATCTCGACAGGTCGTCGCTTCGCAACATCGTTTTCCAGAACCAGTCGGATCTCGATGCGCTGAACGAGATAGTTCATCCGGAGGTCGCGCGCCTGCGGGAGAGAGAGATCGACGCGGCTGACAAGCGCGGCGAGAAGCTGATCGTATGTGTTATCCCGCTGCTGTTCGAGCGGCATCTCGCCGACGATTTCGCCGCGATAGTGCTCGTCGATGCGCCGCGCTCGCTCAGGCTCGAGCGGATTGTCCGCGACCGCGGGATAGACGAGGCCGAAGCGATGAAGATGATCGCGTCGCAAATGCCGGCCGACCTCAAGCGCGCGCGGGCCGACTACGTGATCGAGAACGCCGGGACGCTGGAGGAGCTCGAGGCGGAAGTCGACAAGGTGTGGGGAGCGATCGTCGGCGACGGAGTTTCGTCGCTCGGCGCGTCACGCAGCTAGCCCCGCCGCAGGAGTCGGCTTCCTGTATATTCGGGAACCCCAGTACAGACCAAAGCGAGGTAGTGAGTGGCGAATATTCCGGATGACCTGAAATACACGGAAGAGCACGAGTACGTCCGCGCGACCGGTGAAGGCATTGTCGAGATCGGCATCACCGACTACGCGCAGGGAGAGCTGGGCGACGTCGTGTACGTCGAACTCCCGGCGGCTGGCACGAAGCTGGGCAAGCACGATGTCTTCGGGACGATCGAGGCCGTTAAGGCGGTGTCGGAGCTCTTCTCCCCGATAGCGGGCGAAGTGACGGAAATCAACGCCAGGCTCGATGGCGAGCCGGCGCTCGTCAACAGCGATCCGTACGGCGCAGGATGGATGATCAGGATGCGCGCCGACGATCCCTCATCTGTCGACGCCCTGATGGACTCAGCGGCTTACACGAGCCACATCACCTGACAACCCGCGGGGGCTGAGGATGCGAGAAGGGCGGCGCACGGATGCGCCGCCCTTCTCCGTAACTACCGCATCGCTTCCTTGAGGCTGACACCGGCGCGAAAGCCCGGGATCTTACGGGCCTTCACCCTGACTGTGCGACCGGTGAACACGCTGTTGACGTCGCGGGCTTTGTGGTTGCGGCGGTCGAACGTGCCGAACCCGGCGATCGTCACCTTGCCTCCTCGCTTGATCTGCCTGGATATCACCCCGTCCTGTGGGTCGAAGATCGCGTCGACCACTCGTTTCACATGAGTTGGTCGCATCTTCGTCTGTCGTTGCAGCGCTTCCAGCATTTCCGCCTTGTTCATACCGGCTCCGTGAGCAGGATTGTGGCGAACAGCGTCAGGCGCGAACCGCCCGGCAGGCACAGGCCACTTTCATGGCCTGTTTTTCCTCCCGCAAAATTATCGTTCGTTTAAGCCGCCGCAACGCCGGAGATTACGGAGTCGGCGTAGGAGTCGGCAGGCGGGCAAGAACATATGAGATTTCTGTCGCCATAGGCACTCTCGACTCTTGCCACGGCCGGCCAGAATTTGCTGTCTCTCGTCCAGGCGGCCGGAAACGCGGCTTTTTCGCGAGTGTACGCGTGATTCCACTCGTCCGCGGTCACCCGCGCAAGCGTGTGAGGCGCGTTCTTCAGGACATTGTCCTTGCGGTCGGCGGTTCCCTCCTCGATCTCGCGGATTTCCCCGCGTATCGAGATCATCGCCTCGCAGAACCGATCGAGCTCCACGAGCGATTCGCTTTCCGTCGGCTCGATCATCAGGGTACCCGCAACGGGGAACGAGACGGTCGGGGCGTGGAATCCATAGTCCATCAGGCGCTTCGCGATGTCCTCAACCTCGATCCCTGTCGTGCCCTTTACGACACGGGTATCGACGATGCATTCGTGCGCTACCGTACCATTCGCACCCCTGTAAAGAATTGGGAAGTGCTCCTCGAGTCGTTTGGCGATGTAATTCGCGTTGAGGATCGCGACCTTCGTTGCGTGGGTGAGCCCATCCCCTCCCATGAGCCGGATGTACGCGTGCGAGATCGGAAGAATGCTCGAGCTTCCCCACGGGGCCGACGAGACAGCTCCGATCGTGTCCCTTCCCTGCTGAGGCACAACCGCGTGGCCGGGAAGAAACGGCACAAGATGCGCCGCGACGCCGATGGGGCCCATTCCCGGTCCGCCACCGCCGTGCGGAATGCAGAAAGTCTTGTGGAGGTTGAGGTGACACACGTCAGCCCCGATGTCTGCGGGGCGGCAAAGGCCGACCATCGCGTTCATGTTCGCGCCATCCATGTAGACCTGGCCGCCATGCTCGTGAACGATCCTGCAGACTTCTGCAATTCCTTCCTCGAACACTCCGTGAGTCGACGGATAGGTGACCATCAGCGCGGCGAGGCTGTCGCTGTTGGCCTCGGCCTTCGCCTTCAGGTCGTCGATGTCGATGTTGCCGCGCTTGTCGGTTCTTACAACCACGACTTTCATGCCCGCCATCACCGCACTGGCGGGATTCGTCCCGTGCGCGGACTGGGGCGTCAGGCATACGTCGCGATGACTATCGCCGCGCGACTCGTGATAAGCGTGGATCGCGAGTAGCCCGGCGTACTCTCCCTGGGAGCCGGCATTCGGCTGGAGGGACACCGCGGCAAATCCGGTAATTTCCGCGAGAGCTTCCTCCAGCTCGCCGAACAGCTGGAGGTAACCTTCGGTCTGGTCGAGCGGCGCAAAGGGGTGAATCTTCGAGAATCCCGGCCATGTCACGGGCATCATTTCGGCCGTCGCGTTCAGCTTCATCGTGCACGAGCCAAGCGGAATCATCGAATGCACGAGCGAGAGGTCGCGGCTTTCGAGCTTCCTCATGTACCGCAGGAGCTCGGTCTCCGACCGGTGGGTGTTGAAGACAGGGTGCTGCATGAACGCAGTCGTTCTCCTGAATCGCTCGTCGTAACGCGGATCCACACCGGCTGCGAGTGACTCCGGAATCAGGTCGGCGGAGCCACCGAATATCTCGAGCAGATTCGACAGGTCTGTCTCGCTCACTGTCTCATCGAGCGCGATACATACCGCGTCCTCCGCGACAGCGCGCAGATTTATCCGCTTGAGGTTCGCGGCCGCGGCGATCTCCGCCGCCCGGCGGCTTCCGAGCTCCACTCTGATGGTATCGAAGAACTCATCGTGAGCGATACCGAATCCGAGCCTCCGGATTCCCTCCGCAAGGACCGACGCGAACTGATGAATGCGTGAGGCGATCCGCGTGAGCCCGGCCGGTCCGTGATACACCGCGTACATGCTCGCGACAACCGCGAGCAGCACCTGCGCCGTGCACACGTTGCTCGTCGCCTTTTCGCGCCTGATGTGCTGTTCGCGTGTCTGGAGCGCCATGCGGAGTGCCGGCGAGCCGTCGGCATCCCTCGAGATGCCGATTATACGTCCGGGCAGCTGGCGCTTGAACTCGTCCCTCGTCGCAAAGAACGCCGCATGCGGACCGCCGTAACCAAGCGGCACGCCAAAGCGCTGGCTGTTG
>JBPCJP010000192.1:0-10807 GCA_051005175.1 Gemmatimonadaceae bacterium
CGGTGAGTCCGCCGTTGAGCTTTATCACCTCGGGCGCCAATCCGCCGGTCTGAACTTCTATGGCGCGCACACCGAGCCGAATCTTCGAGAGAAAACTGGCCGGATTTCCATAACCCGTCTTCTTCGAGCCGCCGATCTTTTCGAGCTCCGTTGTAATCGAGTCGAGAAATATGGCCAGCGCGATGAACAGCGCGGCAGCCGCGACAAGCGAGACGAGGGCGAGCAGTGTCATGGCGTTCATCTGAGCCACTCCGGTACGATCACGCACGACGGACACATCGAACAATCCTCTGCATGCGCCTGCACGCCAGCGGTGGCGTTCACGACCCCAACCGCGGACCCGAGTATTTTACCCGCGACAACGTTGGTCTTCCTGAGCAGCGCAATGTGAATAGTGTTGTTGGCTATGCGCTGGCCGACATTCCATATGGCCGTAACACCGCCGGTGATATCGCGAGCTGTACGCAATATCAGAGTCAGCAGTATCGCGACCACGACCAGGACCGCGACGAACACAGCAAGCGTTATCATCCAGATAGTCTGAACTGTCTCCGGGGTTATCTCAGACATGGGACGTCCCCCCGCTCGCTCCCGCGTGACTCTCGAGCGCGGCGACCAGCGCGCCTCCTTTGGCCTCGATGCTCTGAACGGTCTCGAGCAGCCCCCCCGCTACTTCATTGGTGGTCTGGAGCGCCCAGATGGGCATGGTGCTCTCCCGGATTTTTTCCGCCGCCGCAAGCGCGCGTCGCGCGTGGGCGAGGATGCTGCGCGCGGTAAGCCAGATGGTAATGAGCAGCACCGCGGCGATGAGTATCACTACCACCGCCAGCGCCATCCAGAGCCCCCACGCTCTCCACAGCTCAGTGTCTGTCACGGGTATCCTCTATCGTGGAACTGTCGTCGAGGTAATCGCTTTTTGTGCCTGGCCTGTCCCCGCCCCAGAACCTCTCTTCCGTCCCCCTCGGCCGCCCGGGCATCTTTGCACCCCAGAACTGCCACTTCTTGTAGAAGAACTCGACAAGCTTGAGCGATGGAGTGGTAGCCCTGACGTTGCCCCATCCGCTTGGAACCTCGTCAAGCTTGTCCCATCGCACCTCGGTGTTCGAGTGCCGGTTACTGATACGCCGTGCCCGGCGGATCATCATGCCGACCCCGCGCGACATGGTCGTGGAAATAAGTCCGCCAGGAGGTTCCTTGTAGAAGGGCGAGAACTTGTCTGGAAAGCCGGGCATCGTGCACCCGATGCACACGCCTCCAGCCTCCATGCACCCCCCCATGTGGTTCAACGCGCCGCGCTTCACGATGTTGCAGTTGACCACCGGCCCCCAGCACCCGAGCTCGATCAGGCACTCGGGATCACCGTAATTCTTCGCGAATACTCCTTCTTCGTAGTATCCCCCACGGGTACACCCGCGGTGAACGGATTCGGTGAACAGCCACGACGGGCGCCCCAGTTCGTCGAACGATGGAAGCGGCCCGAGCCCTTGCAGAAAAAGAAGTACGGCGAATACCGTCTCGGTGAAGTTGTCACCCTGCGGCGCGCAACCCGGAATGTTGATCACCGGTAGTCCAAACGCGCTTCGATAGTCCTTGCCGAGGAAGTCCATAAGGCTCATCGAACCAGTTGGATTGCCGGCAGCGGATGGAACGCCGCCCCATGTGGCGCAAGTACCGATCGCAATTGTCGCTGCGGCGCCCGGTGCCAGCCGTGAAATCCAGGTGGCCGTCGGAACGGGGCTGGACTCGGTGGCTCCTTCCATCACCTGACTGCCCATCGCCGAGAAGTAACCGCCGAAGCGCGCCGCGATTCGTTCGTCAGCGATCGAGCCCTCAGCGACTATGACGTACGGATCCTCGAGCTTCCCCTCCCAGGCGTCCTGCATTGGCCGGATGAAGTCTTCGCCGTGTTCGACCGAGAGGACAGTGTGGTGAAGCAGCACCTGAGGCATAGTCGGGACGATGCCGAGCAGCAGGCCTTCAATGCCCGGGTTGGTGGCGCCGGCAACGGCCACCGTGCATCCGTCGCAGCTCATGCCGGCTATCCAGAAAACGTGCACCGTCTTGAGCGGTCCCAATGGCAACCGTTCTGGGCGCGGGTGTGGCTGCGTCGCCGGTATGGGCGGCTGGGTGGAGTGGTGGGTTTCCCGTTCGACAGCTGTCGCCATGACGTACTCCCTGTTCGAGCTGAAAAAAATATACGCCCTTATCTAGCATGCGGATGCGAGGCCGGACCGGATCGGTCGCGCGTCACCGCACGGTTTTGTAGATTTCCCGCTCAATTCGCGTGCCGCGGCAATTCAGTGCGTCCCATCCGCCTTCGACAAACGGATTGCGCGGCTACTCGATGTGTATATATCACTTAGGGTTTGTAAGACAATAACTGAGTCACTTCGTATTTCTGGGTCGTGGCCGGATCGTATAATTCCAGTCGCCGTGGAACGCATGCGGTTTGAGGCGGATAGCGGCCATCTGTTCGTTGGTGACGACCACGCCGCTGGCATAGCGCCGCCGGTCAATCTCGGATCGCACGCGTAACCCGGCCGCGCTGCGGGTGGAACCGATCAGGCTGACGATCGTGCCGAGGCTGACCAGCGGCTTGCCGCGCCAGTTCATGGCGATGTGGGAGAACAGCCGGTGCTCAATCTTGTTCCACTTGCTGGTGCCCGGCGGAAAGTGCGAAACTGTGATCGCGAGGCCCGTGCGATTCGCGAACGCCTGGAGTTCCCATTTCCAGAGTCGCAGCCGCGCGCCGTTGCTTCCACCGGCATCGGCCGTGATGAGCAGCGAGGTGGCGCCCGCATATACGGGATGCCCCATCGCCTGCCACCACCGGCGGATCGCGTTCACAGCGAAGCTGGCCGTGTCATGATCAATGCCGACACTGACCCAGCCTTCGTTGCGACGGAGATCGTAGATTCCATACGGAATGGCCTTGCCCTGCTCGGGAACGAGGAAATCATGCACCCGCACGGGTTCCGGCTTGCCCGCCGGGCGCCACTCGCGCCCCGCATTCTTGAAGTCCCCGACGAGTTCCTTCTTCTTCGTGTCAACGGAGATAACGGGCTGCCCGCGTTTCTGGAAACGCCGCACCTGCGCATTGATGTACTGGAATTGGGCATCGCGATCGGGATGCGACGACCCTTCGCGTGTCTTCTGATTAGCCTGCAGGCTGTAGCCGAGGTCGTGGAGCAACTGGGCGACGAGGGTATGGCTCACCTCGTGGCCCAGGGCGTGAAGGGCGCTCGCTACCTGCCGTACACTTTTCGCCGTCCAGCGCAGTGGCGAGTCGGGATCGCCAGCCGCCGTCGGTTCGATCAACGCATCGAGATCCCCCAGCAGCGAATGGTCCTGGTCGATTCTCGCCGTTCGACCGCCGCCAGGCTGTCGGGTGCGATCCGGGCCGAGATCCGACAGCGCGCCCGCCTCCAATTCTCGCAATCCGCGCTGGATGGTCGAGCGCGACACCCCGGTGACACGCTCCACGAGCGCAATACCACCGTGGCCGAACGCTCGGGCTTCCGTCGCCGCCCAGAGCCGACGGGATCGTTCGGTGAAGACGGGCGCCATGCCCTTGAACTTTGCGCGCAAAACGCGGTGGTCCATGGACCGCCAATCTACGCCCGCGTCTACCAGAAATCAATCAGTTATTTCTTTACAGGCCCTTAGCGGACAATGGGGAAAGAACCCTTCCCGGACCCGTGGTACCGCGAATCCGGCCGCGATCACCTTCCACGGCCACGAGGCTTACATGTGTCTTGCGAGTCCGGGACAGATCGTCGAGTTCGTCGAAGGCCGGCCACGGCCGCATTCCCGTTCTGCTTTCCCGATCGACATCGTCAGGCGAGAGAACTCGCAACACGCAACGCGCGACAAAAGAGAGAGGGCAACTCTCGCAATGGAGAAAGCCGCATCGCTCGTTCAGCTTGAATAGCGTGCCCCTTTGTTGCCCCTTAGCTTCAAGCGTTACATGAAGTGAGCCAAGCTAAGACTAAGTGCCCCCGGGGTGACTCGAACACCCGGCCAACGGTTTAGGAAACCGCTGCTCTATCCACCTGAGCTACGGGGGCCGCAACCGTTCAAACATATCCAGGGTCTCCAACCCGCACAATTTCACAGTATCACCTCCGCAGGCGTGCGGGCTCCATTCTCTCCATGCTCTATGCTCTTAAGCTGCTCGGAGTGACGGCGTTAGCCGCAAGCAGCGCGATCGTCGCGCTGCGAAAGGGGATGGACCTGATAGGGGTGGCGGTGCTTGCGATCGTCACAGCGGTTGGCGGCGGCACCATTCGCGACGTGCTTCTCGGCCGCACGGTAGGCTTGCCGGCACCCCGCATCATCAGCGAGAGGACTACGAGTGAACGCGAACAGTCTCAGTTCGTGGGCCTGCGTTCCGCGGTGAAGCTCCCTGTGGCGTTGTGACCCTCCCAGGTTCCCCGGATCCGGACGGATTCAGCAACGCCTGAGCCCCTCCAGACGATGTGGGAGGCGCTGTGGATTTCAATTACAACTCCACGCTCATACACGAAGGCGGCAGCGGAAGTGACAGCGACTGGCTGATCCCATCCGTCTGGTGACACGAACCGCAGTTGTTCCACGGTCGCAAACAACCCGTTCGGAATTTGGGGATTCAGCTCGAGAACGATTACGCCGGTGTAGCGAAACCCTGTGAGATCGTCAAAGAAGGTGGCTGACATCACGGTCGCAGTTAGATCGTAAACCCCGGCCACCCGGGCAGCACGACCAAGGTCGACCCCTGTGTTCGCCTCCGGGACCAATGGCCCCTCCCCTGCGCAAGACGTGGTCAGCGTGACGCAGATCAGCGAAATCAACAATTCACGGTGGCGGCTCGGGTGTCGCATTATCGGAATCCCCTGAAGTGAGTCTTGCTTCCAATGACACGGAAACCGGGAATTTCGGCTCATGCGGACACGAATCGAAGTCGTGCCTGCCGCCGCGTGCGACCTTTTATCCCTTGGCCTTGACCGCTAGCGCCGCACCGCAAAAGGAAAGTCGAGCTCTTCGACGACCGGCTCGAGGTCGACGACATCCGACACGACTGCTCCATCAGGCCCCTTCCCCAGGAGTTTCCGAAACTCCTCCAGGTTCTCTTCACGCCCTGAAGCGGCAACCTCGACGCTCCCATCAGGCAGGTTTCTCACCCAGCCCGCAATCTGCAGGCGGCGAGCGACCACGCGGGTGAACCACCTGAAGCCGACTCCCTGAACCCGACCGACGACCTTGAAGTGCGCCGCCGGCACGTTTCAGCCGCGCAGGCGCAGCATCGCCGCGAGAGCGGCAGCCATTGCCACCTCGGGCGGAATCCCCCTGAACTGGTCGATCGCCAGCTCGCCTGATCTTATCTGCCGCGCGATCGCGTCGAGCGCCGCACCTATCTCCGCGGCGGAAGGTCCCGAAGGCGCCCATTCAGTGGCATTCCAGCTCGACTCGGCCGCAGCGACCTCTGAGGACTGACGCCCCAGGGCCGCAAGACTGCTCCAGTCGTAACTCTGCCATGCGGAGACCGCCCATCCATCAGATTCGATCGTTGCCGCGGATATCTCCTGATTGCCCGGCGGCTGCGCGAATGTCCCAGCCATTGGAGGAGCTTCGGGGGCCAGGTAGTCATCAATCGACGGCACCTCGTCGAGAAACTGGTCGATTGGAGGAAAGTCATCCCCGGGAGGTGGATCGGCACCGCCTTCGGCGACGATTGATCGCTGCGCAGGCGCGGCGCCAGGCTTCGCGAACGGCGGATACCGGAATCCTGTCCCCTTGCTTCTCACTCCGTCCCCCATTCGCTACACCTCCCAGCTATGCTTGCCGAGGAGCGGTACGAATCTCACCGGCGCTATGTCCTGCCGGTCGAGCTCGTCGCCCCTGCGGGTGAAAAGATGCAGTATCTGTTCATCCCTGTCGCCAAGCGGAATCAGCAGGCGGCCTCCATCGGCGAGCTGCTCGATGTACGCCTCCGGAATCTCGGGGGCCGCGGCGCCGACGAGGATCGCGTCGAACGGCGCAAACTGTCTCCACCCAAGTGTCCCGTCACCGAGCATGAACGAAGCATTGCTCGCACCCACCTGTTGTAGGACTTCCTTCGCCTTCTCGAGCAACGGAGCGATCCGCTCGATCGAGAAAACCTGGGCCGCAAGGCGGGAAAGAAGCGCAGTCTGGTAGCCCGAGCCCGTTCCTATCTCCAGCACTTTCTCCTTGCCGGTGAGCTTGAGCAGCTCGAGATAACGCGCGTGAATCGACGGTTGGGATATCGTCTGGCTGTTACCGATCGGAAGCGCCGAATCCTCGTAGGCGCGATGCCGCACTCCGGTCGGGACGAACAGGTGTCGCGGCGTCTGATCGATCGCGTTGAGGACCGAAAGGTCGCGGATCCCCTGTTCCTGCAGGGTTTCGACGAGGCGCCTCCGCGCGCCCCGATACTCCTGCGGATCTACTGCTCGAGCCACCAGGTCTCCGGGTCATCGAGGATCGCATGGTGCGTCACGTCGAGATGCAGGGGCGACACGGAGATGTACCCTTCCTGGATTGCGCGGAAGTCCGAGTTCTCCGGTCCCGACCATTCGATCGAGCCACCACCGATCCAGTAGATCGGCCTTCCCCACGGGTCCTGCATGCGCTTTATGGAATCCGAGTAAACACGCCGGCCAAGCCGGGTAAGCTTGATCCCCTTTATTTCCGGACCACGGACGGGAGGAAGGTTGACGTTGAGCAGCGTGTTTGCAGGGAACGAGGGCAGCGATGTCAGATGGCGGAGCAGCGACGTCAGTGGACCAATCTGGTCGTCGAGCATCGTCACGTCGGCCCGCAGATCTCCACCGGCAAACGATATTGCGATCGATGGAATACCGATCGAGATCCCCTCCATAGCAGCCGCGACAGTTCCCGAGTAAAGAACATCCTCACCCATGTTCTGTCCGTGGTTGATTCCGCTGAGAACGAAATCCGGCCGCTCGGGCATCAGCACCTCGCAGGCGAGCATCACACAGTCAGTCGGAGTTCCGTCGACCTGCCAGCGGCGCTCATCCCGCTGGATGGGCCGCACAGGATGATGAAGCGTGAGCGAGTGACTCGTTGCGCTCTGCTCGCGGTCCGGCGCAACAACCGTCACCTCCCCGAGCGGCTCCGCGGCCGCAACGAGGCACTTGAGTCCGTGGGCGAGTATTCCATCATCGTTCGTGCAGAGAAGTCGCATCAATTTTCCTGGTTCACCGGGCCCAGAGGGCGCGGGTCGTGTTTGCGGAATGCGCCGGACCGGTGAGCCCACAACACGCCGATCACTCTCATGGCGTCACGGAACTCGCGGAAATAACTTGGCGGGCCGTAGATGGTCGAGATAGGCACGTTCCTGATAGTGAAGCCCGCGTGAGCTGCCCTGATGATGAAATCGGTCTCGAACTCGTAGCGATCGCCATGCGCATGGACCTCATCGAGTACCTCGCGCCTGATCGCCCTGTACCCTGATTGGCTGTCCTTCACCGCGCCGCCGGAGATAACCCGCGTCGCAGTGGTCGAGAGAAAGTTGGCGAGACGCCTGAGCCGCGGCATCTGCTCGGTGGTGAGGTCGCGCGTTCCGATCGCGATGTGACAACCCTCTAGAGCCGCGATCAGCGATGGCGCAAATGCGGGATCGTGCTGGCCGTCCGAATCGATGGTGACGACTGCATCGCAACCTGTGCCGACCGCGGCGGCGAATCCTTTCTGAAGAGCCATACCCTTCCCTCGATTGACCGGGAACTGGATTGTCTCATCGCACATCGAGCGCAGCAGGGCACCGGTGCCGTCGGCGGAGCCGTCGTCGATGCCCACTATCCGTACCCGGGGCACATGTTGCCGGAGCCCCCGCACGACAGCGCCAAGCGTCTTCTCGGCGTTGTAGGCGGGCAATACCACCACGACCTTCTCGATCATTCGGCTGGCTCTTCCCCGTCGAGGATCGCAGCGATCGCCTTGAGATCGCCCTCGAGCGACTCGACAGTCTGCATGTCAAGAGCAGCGCGAGCGACGCTGCGCAGCTCACCGTTCTTCTTGTACTCGTCGATCTTCTGCCTGGCCCCGTCAATCGTGTACTTCTCGGTGTAGAGCAGCTGCCTCACGAGCATTATCAGCTCGATCTCCCTCCGCTGATAGACGCGGTTACCCGACCTGTTCTTGGCAGGGTGAAGAAACCTGAACTGGCTTTCCCAGTATCGCAGCACGTGCGGCTTGAGATCGGTCAGGCCGCAGACGTCTCCCATGGAGAAGAACTCCCTTACCGGTTCTGACGCCATCAGTCGCTCTCCGGACGAAGCTCGCGAGTCATGAGGGAACCGATCGCGTCGCGCGGCGGTTTTCCCTCGAACAACACCCTGTGAACCGCATCTACGATCGGCATTTCCACATCCTCCCGCTTTGCGAGCGCATGCGCGCTGCGTGCCGTAGTAACCCCTTCCGCCACCGTTTCACGTCCAGCCATCACGGCATCGAGCGGCGTGCCGCGCCCCACCTCCACCCCCACAGCCCTGTTGCGACTGAGGGAGCCGGTGCACGTCAGCACCAGATCACCCAGCCCCGCCAGACCTGACAGCGTCGCCGCGTCCGCACCGAGCTTCACGCCAAGTCGCGTCATCTCGGCAAGACCGCGCGTGATGAGCGCGGCTCTCGCATTGAAGCCGAGTCCGAGTCCTTCGGCGATGCCTGTCGCTACAGCCATCACGTTCTTCAATGACCCGCCGATCTCGACGCCGGTAACATCCGAGTGAGTGTACGCCCGGAAGTGCACCGAGCTGAACGCCTGCTGCGCGAAAAGCGCCGCTTCCGGGGAAACCGACGCTACGACGACTGCGGTCGGCTGCTGTGCTACAACCTCTGCAGCAAAGCTCGGCCCGGAAAGAGCGACAACTGTCGAGCCCGGCAGCTCTTCCGAAGCTACATCGGTCATCAGCGCGAGTGAGCCTTGCTCGATGCCCTTCGATGCGACAACGACCGGCACACCCGCCTTTACGAAGTCGACGGCGCTCCTGGCGATGGTCCTCAGAACATGCGATGGCGTCGCAAGCGTAATCAGTTCCGCGCCAGCAAGGGTTGCCTCGAGCTGGTTGTATGCGACGAGTGTGTCGGTGAGAGGATGCCCTGAGAGAAACCGGCGATTCTGGTGAACCCTGTTAATGCTTTCGACGACATCCCATTCGTACGCCCAGATCCGCGTCTCATGGCCGTTTCGCGCGAGGAGATCGGCGAGAGCCGTACCCCACGCTCCCGCACCGATGACTGCGCAGCGGGTCACGGCGAAGCGCTCCCGGCGGGCTTCGCGCCGATCTTCGGCTCCGTGCGCCTGGCGATTCGGGAGATGTTGCCACGGTGCATCCAGATGACGAAAGCGCTGATCACCATCGCGATCGCAAAAAGCGGATCAGGCCCGCGAAACACCAGCAGGCTGAGTGGAAGCGTTACGGCTGCTGCCAGGGATCCTGCGCTGACGTATCGGGTTACCGCGACAACGCTCGCGAACACGCCAAGCGATATCAGTGCAGGCAGCCACGCGAGTCCGAAGAAAACTCCGCCTGCTGTCGCCACTCCCTTCCCCCCGCCCTGCCCCATCAGAAACACGGGCCGAACATGCCCAACTATTGCAACGACCCCGAATGCAATCGCCCACAGCTCCGGAGTCGGTGTCCGCACCGCTAGCGGCAGAAGAAGCGGAGGCAACATTCCCTTCAACGTGTCACCGGCATAAACCAGCGCACCGATTCCCGGGCCCAGCACGCGCATGGCATTTGTTGCTCCGAGGTTACCTGAACCGTGCTCGCGCAGGTCGACCCCCCTCGCCTTGCCGGCGAGATATGCAAACGGAATTGACCCCGCGATATACGCTATGGCCACTCCGAAAAGCGGATGCACCTCAGGCCGACTTCCGCCGCATTACCACACGGAGAGGACTGCCCGTGAACCCCCACGCCTCGCGAAACCCGTTATGCAGATAGCGGATGTAGTGCTCCTGCACGAGATCCGGGTTGTTGCCGAAGACAGCGATCATCGGCGGAGTCGTCTCTACCTGTGTCGCGTAGTTGAGTTTTACTTCGCGCCCTGCCGCCTGCGGAGGCTGCCGCCGGGCGACAAGCTCCTCCAGCCGCGCATTCACCTGCGACGTGGAGATTCGCTTGCTCCGCTCCGACTCGACCTGGAGGATCGTGTCGAGGATTCGCGTAATGCGCTGACCCGTTATTGCAGACGTGAAAATAAAAGGCACGAACTTGAAGAAAGGCGCTTTCTCACCAGCCTCAGTCTGGAATTTGTGAGCCGAATTCGTCTCCTTCTCGGCGAGGTCCCACTTGTTGACGACGACGATCAATCCGCGCCCCGTCTCCCAGGCGAGCGCGGCGATCTTCAGGTCCTGGTTGTGAAGGCCCTCGACGGCATCGATCACCAGTATGCAGATTTCGGAGCGCTCGATCGCCCGCCGCGACCTTAGCGATGAGTAGAACTCGATGCCATCATCGACCCGCGACTGACGGCGGAGGCCCGCCGTGTCGACGAAGGTTATCTCGCGGTCGTGGTACATCATTGGCGTGTCAATCGCATCGCGCGTCGTTCCGGCCTTATCGGAGACGACAAGCCGGTCTTCACCGAGAAGCCGGTTGACTATCGATGACTTTCCGACGTTGGGCCGGCCGATCACCGCAACGCGAAGCGCGTCGCCTGCTTCTTCGTTCATCTCCGGGATCCGCTCGACTATCACGTCGAGAAGGTCCCCTGAATTCTTTCCGTTCTGCGCCGACACCGGCACCGGATCACCTGCGCCGAGGGAATAGAATTCGTA
>JBPCJP010000193.1:0-18765 GCA_051005175.1 Gemmatimonadaceae bacterium
AAACCTCAACCCCACGAGGACCCAACCCCCCCCCCCACCCGTGCCCTCCCCCCCCCCCCCCCAGTGCGCCACCCCCCCTCCCCCCCCCCGGTAAGTGGGTCCATACCTGTCGCTCAACGTGCGGCAATTCCCATCGGTGCTGCTGTGGCGCTCGCCGGGTGCGCCTGGACCACCTGAACCAGCGCAAGCCCGCCGTTGCTTGCAACGCGGTACTCGCTGATTGTGCCGCGGAGGGAGTTGAGCTGATACAGGTACTCGCTGTTCTTGCTGAGGCTGAGGTCGCTCGCTCCGGTACCGGCTGCCCCATCGTCAGCCGTGGCGTCGATCAACGCGAGTGCACCGTTTGTGCTAACTCGGTAGAGGGAGATCTGCCCGGTTCCGAAGAAACTGGTGGTGTACCCGTAGACTCCGTCATCCGTGACGACGAACCAGCACGTATCTGTGCCGCCGTTCTGAACCGAAGGGCTCGTGGCCGTGAGCGTGCCGCTGGCGTTCAACATGTAGCCGGCCGCAGCTCCCCTGCCGACACCCATCGGTCCGTCAAACTGCTCGGTTGTGAGGAGGGCACCTGACTTGTTGAACGTGAAACCGAAGGGGCCCTCACCTGTCGCGTCAAAAATCTGATGCGTTCCAGGGGTGCCGTCGGCGTTGAGCACGAAAGTATTTATCACTCCTTCGTCTCCAGCCGCCGAAGTCGGGTCCTCGTCCTGAGCCAGCCGCTCCGTAACGACGAGCACAGTTCCGCTGGGGTTGAAAGAGACCTGAGCACATCCCGATGGCGGATCGCCGCTGAGCTGGCGTGTCGAATTGGGAATAGGCGTGAGCTCTCCTTTATCGCTCACAGAGAATCCGGTAATAGATGGCAGGTTGCCAGTCGTGCAGTTGGGAATTGCGATTTCGCCGTCGATGAACTCTCCACTGTTGAGCACGTAGAGGATGCCATTGTTGACGGTGAGGCTCACCGGCTTCTCCCCACCAGAATTCTGCACCTCGACCAGTGTTATCGCGTCGCGCTTGTCCTTCTTGTCATGGGTATCGTTTTTGTTCACGCGGAAAACGGAGATTGTATTGCTCCCGGCGTTGGTGGCGAAAAGGAACTTGCTGTCGCCTTGGAGGTTGTTCGGAGCGGATTCACCGTCATCACTGCCGAGCACGAGGCCGTTTGCGGAGTCCTCGAATCCTCCGCTGCCATTGCCGCCGGTTGAATAAGATCCGGCGAAGGAGAGGGTGCCGTCCTTGGCGCGGTTGTAAACCACGACATCGTTGCCCGCAGCATCGTTGCTCATCGAATAGACTGCGCCCGGCAGAGTGTTCTTCTCGCTGCCTCGAGACAGCGAGGGCTCCAGCTCAAGCGCTTCGGGCGATGTTACGGCACGATCAGATGAGCATGCTGTGAAGGCGAGTGCCGCCAGCGCTGCGCGGATGGTGGTGCTGTACGTTTTCATTTTTCATCTCCATACGGTGAGACGGGCGAGTCTGCGTGGCAGAAGTGCAGGCTCTCGAAATCGATTGAACGCATACGCGGGGCCAACTGTAGCCACTGCGGATGTACCAGATTGCGGTTTTCCCAGCATCTGTTGCACCAACAGGTGACTTTGCGGCAATATATTGTTCGTCTGGCGGCAAGCTCGCGGACCGCGTCCCACTTTCCGGGGTGACTATGTGAACGAGAAGGAACGCGTGAGCCTCGCCGATCTCCTGAGACAGCGCTTCTTCAGCGGGATTCACCTCGGTGCGCTGAAATCCGGTGACCGTCTCCCCAGCGTTCGCGATCTGGAGCTGGAGCTGGGCGTAAACAGGCGAGCGGTGCTCAGGGCATATCGCGAGCTCGAAAGCGAAGGGATCGTCGAGCTGAGAGAGCGATCGGGAATTTTTTTCGGCAGACGGGTCGCCCGCCTCAGGAAACTGTCGCCTCCGGCGGAATGGATTGTCGACGTGTTCGTGCGGGGGCTCTCGATGGGTCTCCCCGCGCCCGGATTTCCCGCGAGCCTCGCATCGTATCTTTCCACGGTTCGCTTGCGCGCCCTCTGCGTCGAGTGCAACTTCGACCAATTGTCGTCGCTCAGCGCCGAGATGGAATCGGATTTCGGATTCGACGTCGCTGTGGCCGACGTTGACGACCTGCTCGCCGAAAAGAGTGCCCGGACCGACCTTGTACGGGCTGACCTGATCGTCACCACGCAGTTCCATGCAGGGGAAGTGCAGGAGATTGCTGGCCGGGTCGGTCGGCCCTGGATTGCCGTTTCCCTTCGGACGGATATTTACGCCGGGATAGCCCGGCTGCTTCATTCAACCGCGGTTTATTTCATAGTGGCGGACGAGCGCTATGCGACAAAGCTTCATCGGATCTTCGGCGCTGTCCCAGGAGCTCAGGCATTCCGCGCTCTGGTGGTCGACAGGGACGACCTCGACAGCATTCCCGAATCAGCTCCGACGTACATGTCCCGCGCAGCACGGGAAAAACTGACGAACAAATCATTGCTCCAACGTGTAATGCTGGATGAACGCACGTTTTCGCTGGCGTCGGCGAGAGAGATACTTACGCTTGTCGTGGGAGTGAACATGACCGCCATTGAAGAGAAGTCCGGGTGAGTCGAGCTACGCCGAGGCGCCGGATTGCGACAGCGCTCGCGCAGCGAGTCTCCAGCGGACTCCACCTCGGCATCCTCGGCTACGGCGCGAAGCTCCCGAGTACGCGGGCGGTCGCTCGCGAATTCTCCGTGGATCCTCGAGTTGCTCTGGCGGCGTATCGCGAGCTGGAAACCCGCGGCGTCGTCGAGCTGCGACCACGTTCAGGGATTTATGTCGCCGGACCTCCCGGGCACGATAGTGTCGAAACCTCAGCTCGAGACGGATGGCTAGTAGGCGTCCTTGCCGATGGGATCGCACAGGGGATTCCCGCCATGGGATTCGCCGAGACCGTGCGACGGTCGCTCGAGACATTTCGGCTTCGGGCCACAGTTCTGGAATGCAATGATGACCAGCTTTTCTCGGTCTCGAACGAGCTGGAGCGTGACTACGGGCTCGACGTGACATCGGTTGACATTGACTCCCTCAGTGACGCGCTCCCGTTCGATGCGCGGAGAGCCGACTGCGTGGTTACGACCCGGCAGCATGCAGAGCAGGCGAGACAGGTCGCGGACACGCTCGAGGTGCCGGCGCTTGTGCTTTCGATGTGCGATGATCTGTTCGCCGAAGTGCGGCGCCTGCTTCCTGCGGGCGCGATGTATTTCGTTGTGAGCGACCTTCGATTCGAGGCGAAGCTCCGTCGAATCTTTGAACACGACGCAGGCGCAGCGAATCTCCGCATACTGATAGCGGGCCGGGATGACCTCTCGCAGATCCCGCACGATGCGCCGGCATATCTGACTCGGCTGACGAGAAAGCGGCTGGGGAATCTTCCCCTCCTCGACCGGGTGATACCGGAAGCGAGCGTGTTCAGCAAATCGTCGTCACGTGAGGTCCTCGAATTTATCGTCCGCGCAAACGCATCGGGACGCGAGTCGCGGTGAGTCGACGAAACCGTGTCAGTGACAATAAAAACGGGCACTTCGCGACGGGTGCCCATTCTCATTCAGCGATTCAGTTGTGGAGCTCCGCCGCGGCCAATTTCCCGGCTTACGGTATAACGAGCCAGCAAACGGCCCGGATGGTTGCCTCAATTAGTCACGGTCCAGGGTACCGCAGCCTCCGGTGAAGTGGCCGCATCACCTCAGCGATCGGGTGGCGCGATCGATTTCAGCAGCGACTTTATCCAGCACCCCGGAGATGACAGTGATCTGCTCCGCGGTTTCCTTCCAGTCGCGCTGCTCGATTGCCTCGCGCACTCCGGGCAGCGTCTTCACGCCGTAACCAGTGTAATACCCGGGCGCGTAGATGTTATGCCGGAACCAGCCGCGCCGCGGCAGACCCTCGGCGGTCGTCATCGCCCGCTCAGTACGCATGAGCGTCTCACTTATCGACTTCGCTGCATCTCCTGACGGAACCCGCCCAGCAGCCACCGCGGCGGCAAGTGCCGCATCGTAAGCAGAAGCTGATGCACTCAAACGTGCGAGCGAATTCTGGAGCGGCGCGAAATTCAGGAAGGGGACTGGCGACTGCGCCTTCGGTGCCACGAAGCCTTCTTTCGGGTCTGACGCAAGCTCGAACACGCGATCATTCACGCGCTGGTTGTGCAGTGCCGTCGCATCCCGCATCTCATCGGCAAGCGCGGTGATCTCCTTCACGTAGTTGCCCACCGTTTCCGAGAACGGAGTGAATGCGAGCGGAAGCACATCGGCGTTGGCGAGCCTGAGGACAGTCCGGCCACCCACCTTCGCAAGCGCCAGCCCGTAGTCAAAGCCGGGATCGCCGAAGCGGGAATAGTGGTCGAACGAATCATAGATCGAGTGATACGACCCGCCTCCATCTTCACCACCAAAGCCGATGTTCAGCGACGCGATGCCAAGGTGCTGAAGAAAAGGCGTATAATCCGAGCCTGAGCCGAGAGCACTGATGCGGAGATCGCTGCGCGTTTTTGCTTCACGTGCTTCAGCCGCGCTGCCGGACTCCTGTCTGCCGGCGCGCGCACGCTCAAGAACCGGAACGTTCTTCTGCGGATCGATGACGTCGCGCCCCACTTCGTTGATGAACTTCTCGAGCGTGTGAGAGCCGCCGACGAACAGGAAACCACGGCCGTTCGAGTCTGAGTTCACGTATACCGCGCCATTCTTTCGCAGCAGGTCAGCATGCTGCTCGGCCCACTCGGTCGAGCCGAGCAATCCGGGCTCCTCGGCGTCCCATCCTGCAAATACGATCGTGCGCTTTGGTCTCCAGCCAGTTTTGGCAAGCTCGCCGATCGCGCGCGCTTCCTCCATCAATGCGACCATTCCACTGATCGGATCGTCGGCTCCGTTAACCCACGCGTCGTGGTGATTGCCGCGAATGATCCACTGGTCTGGCAGCTCCCGTCCGCGCATCGTCGCGATCACGTCGTATGCGGGAACAGTCTTCCAGTCGAACTCGAGCTTGATGCGAACCTTGGCGGGGCCGGGGCCGATGTGGTACGTGATCGGAAGGGCCCCGCGCCACGAAGTCGGCGCGACCGGTCCACCAAGCGCCCGAAGCAGCGGAAGGGCATCGCCGTACGATATCGGCAGGACCGGGATCTTCGTGAGCGTCGGTGCGTCCGCGAGCGAGAGACGCTTTGCGCCTTTAGTCGCGCCAATACCCGGTGTCAGCGGATCCCCGGGGAACGTCGGCATGTCCGCGACGGAACCGCGTTGCGCCCCAGTCTCGTTGCGGTACGCTCCCTTCGGGTAGACATCACCCTGGAAGTAGCCATCATCGCGCGGATCGGAGTAAATGATCGTGCCGATCGCGCCCTTTTCCGCCGCGACCTTGGGCTTGATCCCGCGCCATGATCCGCCGTATCGCGCGATCACGATCTTTCCCTTCACGTCGATGCCGCGCTTCTCGAGCTCCTCATAATCCCGCGGTACGCCGTAGTTGACGTAAACGAGGTCGCCGGTGACGTCTCCATCGGCAGAGTACGCGTTGTACGTCGGGAGCTGCTCGGCGGTTTGCCCGCTGGTTGCGTCTTCCGGTAGCGCGGGCTCGGTCAGGCTCGCGGTGAATTTACCGGGCGCAACAAGCTCCAGGATTCGAACCTTCGGCGTGGGGAAGAGGACATCGAACTGCTCGATCTTCGTTTCGTATCCCCATTCACGAAAGAGTGCCGCCATGAACTCGGCGTTTTCCTTGCCGTACGCCGAGCCCACGTGATGCGGCCGCGCCGCGAGACGCTTCATCCACAGGGCGAGGTTGTCCTTCTTCAGCAGAGCGTCATATCGCGTCTCGAGATCACGCTGTGCTGCACTCGATGCAGCACTGAAGCCGAGTAGCGGCTTGTCATTCGCAGATGGCGTGCTGGCAATGAGGAACGACGAGAAAACGAAACCAGCTGGAATCAGGAATCGGCGGGGGCGGTTCAATGCAACTCCGTTGTTGGCGGTTACGAGACCTTCCGAGTCTTCTTGCGGAGAAAGTCCATGAGGATGAACTGGCCAAGCGTCATTGTGTTCGTGAAGTACGCCTTCCCCCGGCTTATCTCCGAAACCTTCTTCACGAACTCGACCAGAGCGCGGTCGCGCGCGAGCATGAAGGTGTTGATCATGATCCCGGACCGGCGGCAGTTCGCGACTTCCTTCAGCGTCTCACTGACGACGGCCAGGTCGAGCCCCATCGAATTCTTGTAGATCAGCCCGTTCGGCATCGTGAGCGCGCTCGGCTTTCCGTCGGTGATCATAACTATCTGCCGCATGTCCTTCTTCTGCGACAGAAGTATCCGTCGCGAAAGCTTCAACCCCTCGGCAGTGTTCGTGTGATACGGCCCGACTTGCGCCTGCGGGAGCGTCGCGAGGGGAATCTCCTCGGCCGAATCGTGAAACAGGACGACACGTAGCGTATCGCCGGGAAACTGGGTCCTGATCAGGTGCGTTAGAGCGAGAGCGACCTTCTTCGCAGGGGTGAAGCGGTCCTCGCCGTAGAGAATCATCGAGTGGGAGGTGTCGAGCATCAGCACGGTCGCGCACGACGACCTGTACTCCGACTGTCTCACCATCAGGTCTGAATAGTCGAGATCCATCGGGACCTCGATCGAGCCGGTGCGAGCGAGCGAGTTCAGCAGTGTCTCATTGACGTCGATGTTGAGAACATCGCCGAACTCGTATGGCTTGCTCCAGCCGTCAGCCTCGATCCCGGTGGCGAGATAAGGTGTGTCGTGGCTCCCGAAGCTCGATTTCCCGAGTGATCCGAGAATCGAGCGCAGCGACTTGTAGCCGAGGAAGTCGATTGCCTTGTCGGTGAGGTTGAACTGGACTGATTTCGAGGCTGCCTGAGCGAGTCCGCCTGGTCCCGTCACGTGCTGGTGTCCCGCGGGAACCTGCGGGGGAGCATCGACGTTGAGGTATCCCTCGGAGGCAAGTCGCTGGACCAGGTCGTCAAGCAGCTTCGCGAGTTTCTCCTCGGAGTCCTCGTCACCGTCGCCGCGAAGGGCTTCGAGGAGTTCGGGAGTGAATTGCCCGCTCTCGATCAGCGCGTCGAGGATCGCCTGCTTCAGCGCCTCGAGCGAACGATCCGCCTCGCCCTCGAAGTCTCCCCAGGGGTCGTACTGCTGGCCTCCGGCGAACCCCGACTGCAGAAGGAAATCAGCGAGCTTTCCGAGCAGAGACTGGAGGTCGACAGCGTCTGCCATCTCCGGCGAGAACCGGGTGTAGGTGTGGGACCGCATGATTGAATAATAGTGCCTCGCGCATCGCGTCGATTGCCTGTGTATAATCCGAGGCGATGCCGCCGCCGCAATCCAGATCGATGAACCCGTTCCGGGTGCTTCAGCAGCACCGGAACTTCCGGCTTTTCTGGATCGGCCAGACAATTTCGCTGATCGGAACCTGGATGCAGCAGGTGGCGCAGGGCTGGCTGGCGCTCCAGCTCTCCGACAGCGCGTTCATCGTCGGACTCGTCGCCGCGGCCGGCTCGCTCCCGATCCTGTTCTTTTCCCTCTACGCCGGCGTGTTCATAGACCGGCTCGACAAGCTCCGCATCGTCACGATCGCACAGGTGCTGCTGTCGCTCGAGACCGTCGTGCTGTGGTGGGCGGTGTGGTCGGGGGTCATAAATATCCCCATGCTGGTCGGGCTTGCCGCAATCAACGGGCTGATAAGTGCCATCGAGATCCCGGCGCGGCAGTCGCTGATCATCGAACTGGTAGGGCGGGACGACATTGTCGACGCTGTCGCGCTGAACTCGGGCGGATTCAATCTCGCAAGGATAATCGGCCCGTCGATCGCCGCCGCGGTGATCGCCACCTTCGGGCTCGCGTGGTGCTTCGGCATAAACGCGATCAGCTACATCGCCGTGATCTTCTGCCTGATGAAGGTGAGGCTGCCGGCGTTCGTGCAGGCGAAAAGAGTCGGTCGCGCGCTCGACGACTTCAAGGAAGGCATCAGGTACATCCGCTCGAGGCGGGAAGTGCTGGGCCTGATCGGGGTCATGGCGGTGTTCTCGATTTTCGGCTTCCAGTACCTGACCCTCATGCCCGTCATAGCGCGAGACGTGCTGAATACCGACGCGAGCGGTTACGGCCTGCTCGTGACATCGGTCGGAGTCGGAGCGCTCTCGGGCGCGCTGATTCTTGCCGCCCTCAGCGCGCGCGTAAAGCGTGGCAGGCTCTTCTCGATCTCCACATTCTCATTCGCGTCGCTGCTCCTTGTCTTCTCGTTCATCAATGTCCGCCCCGTCGCCACAGTGGTTCTCATGCTCCTCGGGCTGACGATGCTGATAAACGGAGCGCTTGCCAACGGAATGCTCCAGACGGTGGTCCCGGATGCCCTTCGCGGCCGGGTAATGGCCGCGTACGTGTTCGTCTACGTCGGATTCACGCCGATCGGGTCACTCCTTGCGGGGGCAATCGCCCGCGTGACAAGCGTGCAGTGGGCACTTGGCTCGGGAGCCGTTATCATGCTCGGCTACACTGCATGGGCTTTCTGGAAATTTCCCGAGCTGAAGAACGTTTGACCACTCCTGTTGCGCCAGATCTGACCCCGCGCGAGGTGCGCGTGGTGATAAGCGGGCTGCTGCTCGTTCTTCTTCTTGCGGCGCTCGACTCGACAATCGTTTCGACCGCACTGCCGACGATTGTCGGCGAGTTCGGGGGGCTGAGCCGGCTCTCGTGGGTGGTGACCGCCTACCTGCTCGCGCAGACAGTTGTCACGCCTCTTTACGGCAAGCTCGGCGATCTGTACGGCAGGAAAGGCGTCGTTCAATCGGCGATCGCGATTTTTCTTGTCGGCTCAGTTCTCTGCGGTTTCGCCAGGAGCATGGAGCAGCTCATCGTTTTCCGGGCGATTCAGGGGCTCGGCGGCGGCGGGTTGATCGTCACCACGCAGGCAGTCGTCGGTGACATAGTTCCGGCGCGCGACCGGGGCAGGTACCAGGGGTTGTTCGGCGGGGTGTTTGGGCTGGCCAGCATCGCCGGCCCTCTGATCGGCGGATACTTCACCACGCACATGACGTGGCGCTGGATCTTCTTCATCAACGTCCCGCTCGGTTTCATCGCCGTTTTCGTTCTTGCCACCACGATGCCCGCGACCGTCCGCCGCGTCAGTCACTCGATCGACTACGCCGGCGCGGCACTCCTTGCCGCGGCATTGAGCGGAATCATCGTTGCGACGGACCTGGGCGGGGTTGTGTACCCCTGGGGGTCCCCGGTCATCATCGGTCTGGCAGTGATCGTAGCTGCCTCGCTCTCGCTGTTCGTTCTCGTTGAATCGCGGGCAAGCGAGCCTGTCCTGCCGCTCAGGCTTTTCCGGAACCGGACGTTCGTCATATCAGCGGTCGTCGGTCTCATTGCCGGAATTGCGCTGTTCGGGTCAGTGACGTACCTGCCGCTCTTTCTTCAGGTCGTGAAAGGCGACAGTCCGACCGCATCGGGCCTGAGGATGGTCCCGATGATGGCGGGAATGCTCATCTCCTCGATCATCGCTGGACAGCTCATCAGCAGGCGCGGCAGATACAGGATCTTTCCGATAATCGGGACTGCAGTGACGACGACCGGCCTGGTGCTCCTCTCGCGAATGACGCCGTCGACATCGCTTACCACCGCTTCGGTCCTGATGATGATTCTCGGCCTGGGCCTCGGGATGGTGATGCAGGTGCTGATCCTCGCCGCGCAGAACGCCGTCGATTACGGCGACCTCGGCGTAGCGACCTCGGGCGCCACGCTATTCAGGCTCATTGGCGGCTCGGTTGGCACAGCGGCGCTCGGCGCCATTTTCGCGGCCCGGATGAACGGCCACCTGAGGACTCATCTCGATGCCGCAATGACGCCGCCGGGGGCGGGGACCGGCGTCAACCTCAGTCCCCGCGCTATCGCAGCGATGCCCGATGCAATGCGTGATGCCTATGCGAACGCCGTGACAGCCGGCCTTAGCAGGATCTTTCTCGTCGCTGCCGCGATCGGCTTGATCGGATTCATGCTGATCTGGCTGCTTCCGGAGGAGCCGCTGCGGGAAACGGTTGCCGCGCGCGCCGGCGACGTCGGTGAAGAGATGGGGGAGGTGTTCCCGATGCCTTCAGATACCGGGCGCGAGAACGAATCGAGAGGCTGAATTGTGAGCAGGCACTCACAAATGAGGGCAAAATCCGCTATATTGAAGGGTAGAGGCGCTCCGCCAGGCAAATGTCTGCGGGGCGCTGTCAGCATGTGACCCACGATACAAGGGATGGTGCAGTCTAGATGCCGAAGACGAAGACTCCGCAGGCCATCTACCAGATGGAGAAGAAGCGGGCCGAGAAGGAGCGCCGTGCCTCGCACGCAGCGCTGATGAAGGATGCAAAGGCCGCTTTCGATCAGATGATCGAGGACGGCAAGGCTGCCAGAAAGGGTGGCCGGCCGAAGGGAAGCAAGACAAGAAAGGATTGAAAAAAAGGTTCATCTCGAATTTAGGTGCAGATTTTCAGGGAATGCGCCTTTGATTTTGAGGATGAAATAGGCGTCTTCCCGGAAGTGGAAATTGCTGTTATCCTCGTCCCCTACGACTCCGAGAGACGCGCAGAGAGAATGGGCGCAGAACCGGAAGCATCTTCTGGATGCAGGACTGATCACGAGGTTGGGAGCCGCCGACGGTTCTGTGCATCACGAACTGCGTCAGCGCCAGCGAAGGAAAAACTTGCTTCGCATCGGGTGGGACAGCTGGTGAAAACGGTCGCGGCAAGACGACGCAGCCCTCGCTCGGATGGCCTTTTCCGCCAGGCACGGTGTGTTGGAAGTAGACACCTCGTCGGATGCATGGGAATTCCCCTACCGTCTGGCGCAGCACACGAGTAATCGGAGAACTCAATGCGACAGATAACCCTGGTAATGGCCGCATTTTCCATCACAGCCCTGAGCGCGTGCCGCGACGCCAAATCCCCGCGCGATACCACCTACGACAACCCGGTGGGCACGCACATGGCGAGTGCGGTCGCTGTTGCGGGCACCGGTGAGGGAGGCGTAAGCGTCACGCCCAAAGCGATCGCTGGCGGCTATTTCGTCGCGGAAATTAAGGTGCGTATCCGCAACGCGATGCCAAACACGACATACATAGTGCAGCGCTCTCCGGAGATTGGTCGCGCGTCATCCGATAACGGAGTATGCGAGCGCGCGCTTGGGCTTTCTCCGTGGTCTTCAGCGGATTCGCCCGCTCCTGCCTTCATCTCATTTGTTCCGCCAGCGGAGACAACTCCAGTCACGGTCGCCACAAACTCGAATGGTGACGGTCTCGCAAACTTTGAGTTTCAAGCAGCCACGATACCGACCGGCACCAAATTCGACGTAATGTTTCGCCTGCTGAATGACGCGGTTGCACCCACGGCGATCATCCTGAGCAACTGCTTTACAGTTGCTGTTCTCTAGAGGGTGTGGTACCGCTTCTAGGGAAACGCGGCGCGCTCCGGCCCGGATGGCACCAGGTCAAGGCTCGCGCGGCCAGCGTGGAGATGACGTTCTTCGCTCGCGCGTGCGGTCTCCCAGCTCGACGCCTGGAATAGCCCGGTTATGGAATCACCCGTCTGTGGGTGCATCCAGGGTGCATCCCCCTTGCATGGCCCCTTTCATGTGAGCCCGGTGTGATGTGAAGCAAGGGAGTCCCTACACCCGGGGACGCGCACTCTCGAGAACACACTTCCATAGGAAGATCCATGGCCGCTCAAGATTCCAGGTTCCCGAGCCTGTTCGCTCTGCTCGAATTCGTGCGACCGCCCCAGGTCGCGCGGCGATTGGCCTCGGTGCTGATGCTGGCGGCTGCTGCATGTACAGATTCTGTCGACCCCGTGCTGCCCCCGGCTTCCCGGATCGCTTCCGTCGAAGGAAATAATCAGTTCGGCCTTGTCGGCTTAGCGCTCGCAAAGCCGCTGTCGGTCAAACTCACGGATTCCTTTCTCAACCCTATCGCGGGGGTTCCGGTCAGGTTCGACGTCGTGGCCGGTGGCGGCGCGATCGCCGGCGAAACCGCTACGACGAGCGCGGCGGGGATCGCTACATCCGGCGCATGGACCCTTGGTTCGCTCGGCCCACAGCAAGTCAGAGCGCGGTCGCAAGGCACCGAGGTTGTCTTTGACGCTCTTGCCTGTGCGTCGATCGCGTGGGGCTGCGATGCCCCTGAAGCTGCCCAATCGGTCATCATCTTCGTCCGTGGTGTAGGCACGCTCTTCCGCTCTGCCGTGGATAATCCGAAACCGGTGCAGATCACGAGCGACGGTAGTTACGCGAAGGATCCTGAGTGGTCTCCCGACGGATCTCGCGTCGCCTTTACGCGGTCAGCTCAAAACCGTTCCGACATTTACATCATCAGGGCGGGCGGCGAGTTGACCCCGCGCACGACCGATGGAAATTATTACGATCCAACTTGGTCACCTGATGGCCGACAGCTGGCCGTGGCCAAGTCCGAGCCAATGGGATTCGGCATCTACGTGATGAGCGCCGACGCCGATGGCAAGCCGCCGCTCCGGCTCGCGGCTGGTATCGCTCCCGCGTGGTCCCCTGACGGATTGCGCATCGCATTCGGCAACAACGGGGGGAGCATAGATCGCGTCAACGCGGACGGCACGGGGCTGACATCACTCCTTTCGCGGAGTAATGGTCGCGGGTTCCACCAACCGGCCTGGTCGCCTGACGGCCGTAGCATCGCCGTCACGGTTACAAGCAACTGCGACGACGACGATTGCGATTACGCCATCGGGGTACTCGACCCAGGCGCCACCGATGTACGACTGATCGTTCGTGGCTTGTACGGACGTTCCTGGGTCAGCGAGCCAACATGGTCGCCGGATGGGAGCACAATCGCCTTCACCAAGGGGTTGTGCGAAATAACGGGATGCTCTCAATCCGTTTCCGCGATCAACCTGGACCTCGCGCCAAGGGCGAGCATACTCGGCGCTCCGCATTCTCGGAGCACTGGTGATGGACGCGGTCGGTACCGGCCGGGCGGCGGCGTGTCGCTCTGACGGCGCTGCGCCCGTTGGGGTCTACAAGCCGCGGCGTGCGCAGGCATCGCCGCTCTTTCGGCTCGTCAACGACCAGTTCCGCACACGGCAAATGGTGTACGACGAGAGATTCGCCCCCACGTACGGCGCGTGGCGGGCCGTCGTGCCGGAGGTCGCCGATAAGTTCCTCGCGTGTGGCGTCCTCGAGGGCTTTTTCATGAACGCCGGCGAGCCGGCCACGCTCGCCGTCGAGCCAGGTCTCGAACTCCCTGCTATTGGACAGATAAAATCCATCCAGTAGCGGTCCCTCGTAAATGGAGACGGCGGTCTCAAGGTCACCGTCGGCGATGGTCTGCTCGAAAAAAAGCAGATCTGTCTTGGTTACATCGCGATCGAGGCGGAGTTCGCTCCCCGAAGCCAGAAATGGATCGACGCCGAGTGACCGGCGCGTGGCATAAATGAGTTGATCCAGGGCATGTCTTGCCGCCGCCGAGTCGCTCTGGGGCCAAAAAAAGGCCTGAATGCGGTCGCGTGAGATGCCTCGGCCTTCGCCGATTGCGAGAAGCGCCGGCAGGGCCAGCCTTTTTTTCTGCAGCGGACGAGGTTCGGCGCCTGCCTGCGTATGCAGAGAAAGCGATCCCAGCACCTTCAGACGAAACATTTATTGCCGAATCACACTTTGGTGAGGTTTTGGTGAGGATGACGTGAGCGGTGAAGCCTATCATGCCTATCAGTCGCTCCTCCGGCTCAAGCCGGCGGCGCATCGAGAGTTTTTCACTTCCAAGGAGAAGACAAATGCATCGCAACATGGGGCCGATCATCACCGCGGTTTGCCTGATTGGCATATCGGGATGCGACGGTGACAGCATCACCGAGCCGGAAAACACAATCAATCGGCTTCGGGCGGATTACGCCTCCTACAACAATGTTGCGACGGCGAACGCGGCGGGTTACACGGTATGGTCTCCCGACCCGACTGTCGCGGGCTCGACGTGCGCCAGTGCCCCGGAAGGGAAGATGGGGTACCACCTTGTCAACGTTCCGCTCCGCGGCCCCGCGGGTACGCCCCAGACCGGCGATGCGGTGATCGATCCGCTCAAGCCCGAGATGCTGTTATACGAAAAGAGGGCGGACGGAACTCTCAACCTGGTCGGTGTGGAGTGGATCGTATTCAAGGCGGCGTGGGAGAGAGAGAAGGGCGCGGGCGCGGCGCCTCCCACTGTTCTGGGCCAACCTTTGTTGTACAGCGAGCACACATTTGTAGCCGGTGGTCCGGTGATTCCTCATTACGAACTTCACGTCTGGATATTCAAGGACAATCCCCGCGGCATGTTTGATCCGTGGCATCCAAACGTGACCTGCTGAGGTGCGATGCCAGGGGCCCGACCTGGTCTGCCAGGGACTCGCGATCTTGCCCGGCAAGGTCGATTCGTGCTCATTGCGCGCCATCCGGGGTGATTGGCGAGGGCGCGCAATGACAGCGTTGAGTCCCGTGCTATCGACTGGTTACCTGTGGGACCCCAATTGCGTCTTGATGGTATAATGCAGTTGCATTATTGTAATGCAGTTGCATTGTGCTCACATCGGAGGTTGTCATGATTACTAGCAAGCTGACCTCTCGGTCACAGACGACGGTCCCGGCCGGGGTTCGGCACACCCTCGACCTCGAGCCAGGGGAGGAGCTCGGATACATCATCGAAGGCGATGGCGTTGTCCGTCTGGTTAACGCATCGCAGCTGGCAGCACAGGATGACCCCGTGATAGCTGGGTTTCTTCGTTTTCTCGGTCGGGACCTGGTTGACCACCCAGAGATAGTCGCAGGGTTTCCCACGGGCCTTTTCGACCATGCCCGAGCCTTGACTCACGGCCTCCAGATCGACCATGACGTGCCGATCGACGGCGCGGTGAGAATCTAGTCGGATGCCCCCCGATCATCGGCGGGGCTGACTCGTTGGCTCGAAAGCGGCCGAAATCTCACCGTCGCGGCCCTCCACGCGAGGGTGTGTCTGGTTCGCCAATCGCGAGCGTAAATGGATGGACTATCTTAGCCCACCCTTTATTCATTGCGCAGATGGAGAAACTGGTTGCTGCCGCCGAACGCGAGCCCAGGGGGAAGACTGCGGGTCCGAACACCAAACTGCTTGGGCATCTTCTGGATTTGGCGTTTGACAAGATCCCGCAGAACCCTTCCGGTTCGCAGTATCGACAGGGGAAAACGCTAGGCGACACTCATAAGCACTGGGCTCGCGCGAAAACCGGGAATGGGCGTTATCGTCTGTTTTTCAGATACAGCACGTCGGCGCGCGCCATACTGTATGCCTGGGTAAACGACGACCAGTCCCTTCGAAGCTATGGGCGAAGAGATGACGCATACTCGGTCTTCGCCGGGATGCTCGAAGAAGGGCACCCGCCTGATGATTGGGACGCGCTCGTCCGCGATGCGTCGAAGCCCTCGGTGTCCACGACCTTCCGGCGACTGGCTGCTCGCGTAACGCGACGATCCTCAGAATCGTAACGCCAGCGGCCTCAGCCACTCTCAGAAACCGAAGTTGTTCCTCAGACGGCCTGTCCCAATGTGGACACTTCACCTCGACAAAGCGCACGCTGGAATCGCCCGTGTTCCAGATGATGAGATCTGGCGCCCCTTTTGAAAGGCCCGACGCTTCGTAGAGCGATCGAAGCCGCGCTGACACAAAAGTTGGGAGATGGATCCTGCGCGTCTTGAACTTCCCGGTCGAGTCACGGGTGAGTTCTCGGGTGCCAGAGGCAACACCTCTCGAATTCAACCACGCACCCTCTTCGCCTGGCTGGAGCTCTGCCTGAAGGACTGCGAGTTCGGCCAGGCACGGCGATCACCTCGGTCCTCGCGGAGGGTTTCCGCGAGTATGGGCGCCCCTACGCCTGGGGGCTCAATGTGGCCAGAATTTCCGGAAAGGAGGTGGCCAGAATTTCCGGAACCCACAAGGCCAGCTGCACAGCGACTGGCCCGCTGGTACTGCCGGCAAGATGAACGCGGCGGGATGTGAAATACCCTTCTCCGCGACTTCTGACAGATGCCGGGAACGCGCTTGCAATGAAGGCCGGGATCACAGCAGAAACATACACATGTGTGCGCTGGGTTCTACTTTCGCCCGACGAAGTCACAGAGGCGATGAACAATGTTATCGATTGCCTGAGCCAGCCGGATCAGTGGTGGGGTACCGCGGGCCGATCTCGACTGGCACTTCTACGTCGTCAACTCCGACCAGATCAATGCGTTCGCCCTGCCTGGCGCCAGCAAGCACCGTTAGGCGGCAGCGGGAAGATGCGTGCGAAAGATGCCGCCTGCAATGCGGCGTTGGCGCTCCTCGCGCCAGGGGCGAGCATACTCGGCGCTCCGCATTCTCGGAGCACTGGCGATGGACGCGGTCGGTACCGGCCGGGCGGGCCGTCGTGCCGGAGATCGCCGACAAGTTCCTCGCGTGCGGCGTCCTTGAGCATGGCTTTGCGCGCGTGCGCTGCGACGCGTGCGCGCTGATGTCGCTGAAGCGACCGTGGTCCAGCAGTGATTCCGGCATCCAGCAGTGACATGTGTGCGTCACCGGAACGAACGTCACTTTAGTGACATCAGCCGAGCCGCGGTTTTGAGCCGCGAGCTGGTCGGCGAGAAATGTCCTGAGGCGTTCCATACTCATTGCGCAATCACCATGGGCAGGGCTCGACATCTGTCCTGGAAAAATCGTCACCGACGAAGAGCAACGGTTCACCGCGCGCGATCGAGAGGGCATAGCTGAAACAGTCGCCGAAGTTGAGCGCGGCGGCGTGTCGGCCGCGCCCATACCGGAGAGCGGCGTCACGTGCGAGCGACACCTGTTCATCGCCAACGGCTACGACTTCCGCGCCGAGAGTGCGAAGCAGGCGATCGAGTTGCTGCTCCCCTGCCTCACCAACGCGACCGAGCACCACCAGCGATGCCTCGACCACCGTTGCGGCCGAGACCAAGCGAGTGTGGTCTGTCTCGAGGGCAGCGACCAATCGATCGGCCTCGGGTTGGGAGAGCAGGATGGCGATCATCGCGGAGGTGTCAATCACCATGGCTCACTCGGGGACGCCGTGGGAATCGTAGCCCACGATCTCGTCCGCGGAGCGCGAGTCGAGCACAGGCAACCGCGCCAGCCGTTCCTGGATCCGGAGCACCTCTGCGCCGATGCGCCGGCGTCCGCGACGCGACTCCCGCTCCAGGCGCTCACGCAGCGCCGTCCGGATCGCGTCGGTGAGCGACTCGCCGGTTGCCGCAGCGAGTTCCCGTGCGAGGCGGTCGGTTTCGGGGTCCTTGATGCTGATGGCCATATATACCTTTATAGACAATGTTCTATAATTCTATACACCACTCGCATGTTGGCGCAATGGCTCGGCGCCGTGAGGGGGGCTGACGGCAGGAGACGTGCCTCATCACAGGTTGATCATCCGGACCAGTGCCTCGAAGCGCGGATGGCCGTGCAGCGGTTTCAGCAGGAACGAAGCGCGGATACCATAGGTGGCACCCGACTGCTGGTTCACCGCATGCTCAAGGTGGTCAAGCGCCGTCGCGGACGGCGACATGGATTTGGCGAAGCGGATCGCGCGGTACTGCGCTCGGAACCCCGTGGCAGCTCCTCGGCTTCACGATGATCGGGACGACGACGCGGTTGCCGCTCCCGAAGTAGAAGACCTCGAGTGACATCCGCCCTGGTGTGGTCGGCGTGAAGACGAAGTCGCGTCGTACACCTCGCGGTCGCCTGCTGCCGGTTGTTTTCCCGGCGCAGCGACGATCACGCTGTTCGCACTCGACGGAGGTCGTTAACACGACCCCTGTCGCACCCGGTGAGCGGCGTGCAGACTATAGGTACCATGCCAACTCAATTGACGTCCCGCGCGGCGCTCGTCACCTGTTCACTGCTGTTGCTCGCCTCGAGCGCCGTTCCCTCCGACGCAGAGGGACAACGCCGGACACCGGTTGCTCCGTTCTCCGTCGTCGAAGCGAGCATCCCCGAGATGCGCGCGGCACTCGAACAGAAGCGCACGACGTCGCGCGAGATCGTGCAGCAGTATCTCACGCGCATCGCGCTATACGAAGACAAGCTCAACGCGATCATCACGGTGAACCCCAAGGCGCTCGTGATCGCCGATTCGCTCGACCGCGAGCGCGCCGCGGGACGCATCCGCGGGCCACTGCACGGCATCCCCGTAGCGCTCAAGGACAACATCCATACGACGGACATGCCCACGACCGGCGGCGCGCTCGTGTTCGCCGACCTCGTGCCGCCGTATGAAGCCACGCTCACTAAGCAGCTCAAGGACGCGGGCGCGATCATCATCGCCAAGACGCAGCTCACCGAACTGGCGAACTGGGTCGCGAGCGGGATGCCGGCGAACTACAACGCGCTCACCGGCTACGGCATGAATCCGTGGGACCCGCGGCGCGACCCGCGCGAGGGCAACTTCGACGGCCGCCCCGTCCTCTTCACGGGTGGCTCGAGCTCGGGTGTCGGCACGAACGTGAGCTTCTGGGCGGCGAACGTTGGCACCGAGACGTCGGGGTCGATCCTCAGTCCCGCGCACCAGAACGCGCTCGTCGGCATCAAACCGACGGTGGGCCGTGTGAGCCGCTACGGCGTCATCCCGATCACCGCGGACCAGGACACGCCCGGCCCGATGGCGCGCACCGTGACCGACGCCGCGATCATGCTGGGCGCGATGGAGACGGCGAAGCCAGATCCGAATGATGCGGCGACGAACGCCTGT
>JBPCJP010000194.1:0-5363 GCA_051005175.1 Gemmatimonadaceae bacterium
ATGAAGAAGCGGTAGAGCATCCTCAGTCCTCAGAAACGCTTGACACCATTTTAGTAAAGTCATACTTTCTAACGAGTTACGGCACTTTCGGGGCGTCACTTCTGAGGCGGAGTCAATGACCAAAGCAGATCTGGTGGAACGTGTCACCGCCCAGATTTCGAAGACCGCAGGCCCCATGATCTCCAAAAAGGACTGCGCCCGAGTCGTCGACGCATTCCTCGAAGCCGTCAAGGAGTCTCTCCAGCACCAGGAGAACATCGAGGTGCGGGGATTCGGTACCTTCAAGATCAGGCGCCGGAAGACGCGCATGGCTCGCAATCCCCGCACGGGCTCTCCCGTGGAGGTTTCGGCCCGCCCGGTCCCGGTGTTCAAGCCATCGAAGGAGCTCCGCGCTCTCGTTGCAGGCGTCGAGATGTCCGCGTTGAGCCCGGCCGAGCTGTCGGAGGCCGAGTAGCCGGCGGGGTTGCGTGACCGTAACCGTCCGCCTCTTTGCGTCATATGCCGAGCGACTCGGCCACTCCTCCCTGAGCATAGAACTTCCTGCGGGGTCGCGGGTGAAAGACGCCGTAACTTCGCTGCGCAACATGCCGGGCGGCTCGATGCTGCCTCCCACTCCCCTCGTCGCAATCAACCGCGGATACGCCTCGCCGGATTCAGCGCTGTCGGAGGGCGACGAGCTTGCAGTAATTCCCCCCGTGGCGGGCGGCTGATGAGGACCGCAATCGTTCACGAGCCAATCGATCCGGCGGCCCTCATCGCGGAAGTCGCAAATGAGACCAACGGCGCGACCTCTGTTTTCCTCGGGACAGTTCGCTCCGACAACGACGGAAAGGATGTCACGGGCATCGAATACTCAGCTTATGACGAAATGGCGGAGACCGAGATGGCGGCGATTCTCGAAGAGGCGCGCAGTACGTTCGCGGTCGAGCACGCAGTCGTCGAGCATCGTGTCGGCACTCTTGCAGTCGGCGACGTCTCGATTGCGGTCGTAGTTGCGACGCCGCACCGTGCGGCCTCTCTAGGCGCCGTTCAGTATATCGTCGAAGAGGTGAAGGGCAGAGCGCCAATCTGGAAACTCGAGCACTATGTCGACGGCACGAGAGGATGGGTTGGCGCAGGCAGCAGGGAGGCTGCGCGATGAAGCCGGGCGTTGACCAGTTCGGCCGGTCGATCGAGTACCTGAGAATCTCGGTCACGGATAAATGCAACTTCAGGTGTCTCTACTGCATGCCGCAGGAAGGCCTTCAATGGCTTCCCAAGGCGGAGATCCTCACATACGAGGAGATTGCCGGGATCGTCGCGCAGCTTGCTCCGGCGGGACTGTCGCGGCTGAGAATCACGGGCGGCGAACCAACGATCAGGCCTGATCTCGACGCACTCATCGGGATGCTTAAAGCGATACCAGGCATATCTGATATCGCGCTTTCGACAAATGGCGTCCGGCTGGCCGAGCTCGCGCAAACGCTGAGCAATGCGGGCCTGGACAGGGTGAACATGAGCCTCGACTCGCTGCGCCCCGAGCGGATCGCCGCAATCGCCCGCCGCAACATCAAGTTCGATCCCGTAGCCGCGCTGAGGACGGCCGAGCGAGCGGGTCTCTCTCCGCTCAAGATCAACGTCGTGGTAATGCGTGGCATCAACGACGACGAGATAACCGACTTCGCGCGGCTCACGATGGATAATCCCTGGCACGTTCGCTTCATCGAGCTGATGCCCGTCGGCGGAATGCGCGACGTGACATGGGATCACGTCGTCCCTTCGGACGAGGTGCTCGACCGGATATCCGCGATCGGCGCGCTTTCGAAGGCAGCCGGCCCACCGCATGGAAACGGTCCTGCTGCATACCATCGTCTCGCGGGCTCGGCCGGCACGGTTGGCGTGATAACCCCGATGACGCACACCTATTGTGCCACCTGCAACCGGGTGCGGCTCACCGCGGACGGCCGCCTCCGCACGTGCCTCTTCGGGGACCACGAGGTGAACCTGCGCGATCCCTACCGCGCTGGCGAAAGTGTCGAGCCGCTTTTTCGGAGTGCGCTCGCCGCGAAGCCGCTCGAGCACGGCCTCCTCCAGATGAAAATCGGAGGATTGCGCGCGTTATCCGAGGTCGGTGGGTAGCCACAGGACACGGCCCGAAATAACTTTCGCGTCGAGCAACTCACCAAATCAATCGGAGTCAAATGGTCAACAAGATTACCGTCGTCGGCGCTGGCAACGTTGGCGCTACGACCGCTCAGCGCATCGCGGAAAAAGAGCTCGCGCGCCAGGTCATCCTCGTCGACATCATGGAGGGCGTTCCGCAGGGCAAGGGACTCGACCAGTGGGAATCAGCTCCAATCGAGGGCTTCGACTCCCGCGTCGTCGGAACCAACGGCTACGACGAGACAGCGAACTCCGAAATTGTCGTCATCACCGCCGGCATCGCCCGCAAGCCGGGCATGTCGAGAGACGATCTCCTCAACACGAACGCCGGCATCGTCAAGCAGGTATCGGAGAACGTCAAGTCGACGTCGCCTGACGCGATAGTGATAATGGTCTCGAACCCGCTCGACGTGATGTCCTACGTCGCCAAGGAAGTCACGGGCTTTCCGCGCGAGCGGGTGCTCGGAATGGCGGGAGTTCTCGACACCGCGAGATACCGGTCTTTCATCGCCGAGGCGCTCGACGTTTCGGTGCGCGATATCCAGGCGATGGTCCTTGGCGGCCACGGCGATACGATGGTACCGCTCATCTCCTACACGAGCGTCAGCGGCATCCCGATCACGCAGCTCATGTCGAAGGAACGGCTCGACGCGATCGTCGATCGCACCCGCAACGGCGGCGCTGAGATCGTGAAATATCTCAAGACCGGCTCGGCGTATTACGCGCCGTCGGCGGCCGCGGTGCAGATGTGCGAGGCGATCGTCCGCGACCAGAAGCGGATCCTGCCTTGCGCTGCATGGCTCGAGGGCGAATACGGAATGTCCGGGCTGTTCCTCGGTGTCCCGTGCAAGCTCGGTCGCCGCGGTCTCGAGCAGATCCTCGAGGTCACTCTCACCGATGAGGAGCGGGCGGCTCTGGAGAAGAGCGCCGAAGCGGTTCGTGAGCCGATGGGCGCGGTAAAGCTCTAGCAAGGTGATCAGCCGCGCGACCCGGTTCTACCGGACGGCGATAGGGAAGAAAGTCGTGATGGGAATCACGGGGCTGATAGGAGTCGCCTTCGTGATCGGCCACATGACGGGCAATCTTCTCGTCTTCAGCGGTCCCGAGGCGATCAACGCATATTCGCACTTCCTCAAGAGCACCGGGAAGCTGCTCTGGCTGGTGCGGATCACGCTGATTGCAGCGGTGATTCTTCACATCGTCGCTGCATACCAGCTCACCATGCAGAACCGCGCTGCCCGGCCCGTCGGGTATGTTGACAGAGACCCGCAGGTCAGCACCTGGGCTGCACGCACAATGCGATGGGGCGGGGTGCTGCTCCTTGTTTTCATCATCCTCCACATCCTGCATTTCACCACGGGTGACTGGAAACCCTCGGGCGTATTCAGCAAAGCCGACGTTTACTCCAACATCGTGCTGAGCTTCAGGATCTGGTGGGTGACGCTGTTCTACGTCATCTCGATGATCGCGCTCGGACTGCATCTCTATCACGGCGCCTGGAGCTCGGTGAGGACGCTCGGCGTTTCGCAGCCGTCTGGCAATCCGCTCAAGCGGACTGTCGCCCTCGGAATCGCCGTGCTTCTCTGGGCCGGCTTCACGATTGTGCCGGTCGCTGTCTTCGCCGGTCTTGTGGGGTGAGCATGGAACTCAACGCGCGAACTCCCGCGGGCCCTCTGGAGAAGAAGTGGGATCGCCACCGCTTCGAGATGAAGCTCGTGAATCCCGCCAACAAGCGGAAATACACGGTCATCGTCGTAGGCACCGGGCTCGGCGGAGGCGCAGCCGCGGCCACGCTTGGCGAGCTCGGCTACAACGTGAAGTGCTTCTGCTTCCAGGATTCGCCGAGGCGGGCGCACAGCATCGCGGCGCAGGGCGGCATCAATGCGGCGAAGAACTATCAGAACGACGGTGACAGCATCTACCGCCTTTTCTACGATACCATAAAGGGTGGAGACTTCCGGGCGCGCGAGGCGAACGTTTATCGCCTGGCGCAGATCAGCGTGAACATCATCGACCAGTGCGTGGCGCAGGGCGTTCCGTTCGCGCGTGAGTACGGCGGGTTGCTCTCGAACCGGTCGTTCGGCGGAGCGCAGGTTTCGAGAACATTCTATGCCCGCGGCCAGACCGGCCAGCAGCTTCTTCTCGGCGCATATCAGGCACTGGAGCGGCAGATCGCCCTCGGAACCGTCACGATGTTCCCTCGCACAGAGATGCTCGACCTCGTCGTGATAGATGGCCGGGCGCGCGGCATCATCACGCGGGATCTCGTGACCGGCGAGATCGTGTCGCATGTCGCCGATGCTGTGGTGCTCGGTACCGGCGGGTACGGAAACGTCTTCTATCTCTCGACGAACGCGAAGGGATCCAACGCGACCGCGATCTGGCGGGCGTACAAGCGAGGCGCGGCTTTCGCGAATCCGTGCTTCACCCAGATTCACCCGACGTGCATTCCGGTGAGCGGCGAGTATCAGTCCAAGCTCACACTCATGAGCGAATCGCTGCGAAACGACGGACGGGTATGGGTCCCGAAGGCAAAGGGCGACAAGCGCGCGCCGGGCGACATACCCGAGGCTGAGCGCGACTACTACCTCGAGCGGAAGTATCCGAGCTTCGGCAACCTCGCGCCCCGCGACATCGCTTCGCGCGGAGCAAAGGAGGTGTGCGACGAAGGCCGCGGTGTCGGCGAAAGCGGCCTCGGCGTCAACCTCGACTTTGCCGACGCGATAAAGCGGCTCGGCGAGAAGGTCATCAGGGACAGGTACGGCAACCTCTTCGAGATGTACCAGCGCATCACTGACGAGGACCCGTACAAGGTTCCGATGAGGATCTATCCCGCAGTGCACTACACGATGGGCGGGCTGTGGGTAGACTACAACCTGATGAGCACGATAGACGGTCTTCACGTGATCGGCGAAGCGAACTTCTCCGACCACGGAGCAAACCGGCTCGGCGCGAGCGCGCTGATGCAGGGTCTGGCAGACGGATATTTCGTTATCCCGAATACGATAGGCGACTATCTCGCCGGCGCGCGACCGGAGAAGTTGGATACGAGTCATCCGGCCTTTCGTGAGGCGGAGGCAGCGATAGCGGCCCAGACGAAGCGGTTCCTCGAGATCAAGGGAAAGCGGACTGTCGATTCCTTTCACCGTGAGCTCGGGAAGATCATGTGGGACTACTGCGGCATGGCGCGCAACGACGCAGGTCTCCGCAAGGCGCTCGAG
>JBPCJP010000195.1:0-45544 GCA_051005175.1 Gemmatimonadaceae bacterium
TGAAGCCAATCGAACCATCGAAGTACTATGACGAGGCCAGGGCGAATGATGGCGATAGAGTGGTCCATCATATATTGAAGGGAACAGCCTACTTCGACGACATCGTGCCCCACGACGACATCAACAAGTACGGTCGGGCGCCGAAGTAGGCTGGGGACGTTCGGCGTGGTTACGCCCCCGTACCGTTGACGAAAGTAGAACGGTAGTCTTCCTGGCTCGACAATGGAGAGTCGAACCGCTTACTTGCGTCGTGCCGCTGCTTGTGATGCCGGCTTGAGAGCTGAGGAACTCGATTTTACCCTGGACTTTGGTTTCTCGACCCCCACTGATCGACCCACCGCGGCTGAAGCGATCTTGCTGATGCTGGCTGAGTGAGTCCCCTTGTATGCCTCGCGGTCGATGGCACTGATCGAGTTAGGATCAACGATCGTGAGTCGGAGTTGAAAGCCGGTCGCTTTAGAGAGCCGCTCGATGGTCTGCAATGTCGGATTCGAGTGAGCGCCCTCAAGACGGGCATACTGCTGCTGAGTCATACCGAGATTCTTTCCGAAAGCAGCTTGGGTAATTCCAGCTGCTTCGCGAGCCCAGCGGAGCTTGAGACGAAACTCGAGCGCGAGCGGAATCGAGATTTGAAGAATCTCTGCGCCCGCGGGAATCGCGACCGTCCCTGGACGATTCGGAGTCTTGTCCCGTCCGAGATTCGCCTCGATCCATCCCTCTAGCGCTTCGCTTGCTGACTCCTCAATGCTTTCGCCCTTCCTGACGAAGGTCTGGCAACCGTCGCAGTCCGGAAACTCGGCGAGCGTGAACGCGCCCTCCTTCGTGATGATGGCTGGATACTGCATGTGTGTGCGCTCTCCCCTATGGTGCTGCAACTTCCCGTGAATAAAACCAGTGAATCCCAACGATCGTGCTACCCCGATAGCCCTTTGCGGACTAGATGAAACCGCGCGAGCGAGAAACTCCCGTTCCTAGCGGAGCTTAACACCCGATTGCCTCTCGATTTTCTTCAGCGTCCCTAGCGGGCAATCCTTCTGAGGGTGCTTCACAACGATGACATCTGGATTCGTTGGGTGACCCATCATGTGATGCGAACCGTTTACCCGGAGAAGCCTCCACCCTTCTGCTTCGAGACGCTTCATAATTTCGCGCGATTTCATCTGATACAACTTTAACCGTGTTGAGTTGTATGTCAAATGAGCGCCTTTTCGGAGGCTCTTGGTCGCTCCGGTGGTGGCTGACAGGTGGCCACAGAAAGAACGCAAACCGCTAAGGCATTTGCCAGTAACGGTTTGCGCAATAGCAGGGGCGGGACTCGAACCCGCGACCCCGGCATTATGAGTGCCGTGCTCTAACCGGCTGAGCTACCCTGCCGTGCCCGGAACCCTGAGGAATTCTGAAAAAGGGTCACCGTCTTAAGCAGGGGAACCTAACGGAGGCAAAGAGCGAGTTCCAGCGGCGGGCTCAACCGGAAAGCACCTGAACAAATCCTATGGGCGCCCGCTCGACTTCGTCTGCATCCGGAATATCGCCAGGTCTTTGACGCGAGCCTCGCCAGCAAGTTGCCGGTCGGCGATCGTTCCGACGAGGGTCGCAAAATCCGCATCGGGAAAGTGCGCGCACACCGGCCCGAGACGTCCTGAAATCTCTTTCAGAAGCGACTCCCTCCGCATCGTGCTGACTTCATCATTTATGGTCATCCCACCCCCGGAAGGAGACATGGGCAAGTACGATACCCCACCAACCCCTTCCGCGAAGAACCCGCCTCGAACTTTTCCACTCTCACCACACGCCCGGATACAAATGCAAACGGCCGGTCCTCGCGGACCGGCCGTGCACCAACTCTCATGGCGGGGGCGGGATTTGAACCCGCGACCTTCGGGTTATGAGCCCGACGAGCTACCAGGCTGCTCCACCCCGCGATAGAACTAGCAATCTAAAAACCGATGGAGTCAAGTCAAGGCACGACGGTCGTTAATGAATCCATCCTGTAAAGAATCTCCTTGTTCCCCCTCACCATTCCGAATTGCTCCCTGGCGATACGCTCCTGGGTGGCGCGGTCCGTTTTTATCAGCTCCGACTCCCGCTTAAGCGAATCAACCTGCCGCTCGAGCGAATCAGTCTCGACTATGAGGCGCTGCTTGAGCTGGCGCTGCTTCCACAGGTCGAGCGTGCTGTACTCCCCGCCCTGAAGAGCGAAAAGAATCGCCCCGGCGACAGCCAGCCAGAGAATGATCCTCCCCCGCATCAGCTATCAGAGTCCGTAAATCGCCCCGCCGGGATACTCGGCGACTTCGCCAAGCTGTTCCTCGATCCGGAGCAGCTGGTTGTACTTCGCGACGCGGTCGGTTCGACTCGCTGATCCGGTCTTTATCTGGCCGGCTCCGGTCGCGACAGCGAGATCCGCAATGAATGTGTCCTCGGTCTCGCCCGACCGGTGCGAGATTATCGACTGATACCCGTTCGCCCCCGCCATCTCGATCGCCTCGAGTGTCTCGGTGAGAGTGCCGATCTGGTTCAGCTTGATGAGGATTGCGTTCCCGACGTCTTCGGAGATCCCCCGCGAGAGCCGCTCCGTGTTCGTCACGAAGAGATCGTCTCCCACCAGTTGGAGCCGGTCGCCTAAAGCGGCCGTGAGCTTCGCCCAGCCCGCCCAGTCATTCTCCGCCAGGCCATCCTCGATCGACACGATCGGGTACGTCTCGATCCACTCAGAGTAGAGCTCGACCATCCCCTCGGCCGTGCGGGTTCCCCCACCGCTCTTCTTGAAAGTGTAGCTCTTGCCCTTGTAGAGCTCCGAAGCTGCACAGTCGATCGCAATCGCGATCTCCGTTCCGGGTGCATAGCCCGCGCTCTCGATCGCTTCGATAACGACCTTGAGCGCATCCTCGTCGCTCGCCAGGTCAGGCGCAAATCCTCCTTCGTCACCCACTCCGGTCGAAAGCTTCCGCTTCACCAGCACCTTCTTCAGCGCGTGGAACACCTCGGCGCCCATTCGGAGCGCGTCGGCGAAAGTGTCAGCCCCAACCGGGACCACCATGTACTCCTGAAAATCGACAGTATTCGTCGCATGGGCGCCGCCGTTGAGGATATTCATCATCGGCACCGGGAGAGTCCTCGCCATCGGGCCGCCGAGATACCGGTAGAGAGGCAGGCCCACATCCTCGGCCGCTGCGCGAGCGACGGCCATCGATACCGCCAGGATTGCGTTCGCTCCGAGCTTGCCCTTGTTTGGCGTTCCATCGAGCTCGATCATCGTTCGATCGATGAGTATCTGGTCGGCTGCGTAGAGCCCGCTCAGTGCGGGCGCAATCATCTCCTCGATACTCTGAACTGCGAGCTGGACTCCTTTCCCGCCGTAGCGGTCGGCATCCCCGTCGCGCAGCTCGAGCGCCTCATGCTTTCCGGTAGAGGCGCCGCTTGGGACCGCCGCGCGCCCGGTCGCGCCGGAGGAAAGGGTCACGTCGGCTTCAACCGTTGGATTTCCGCGGCTGTCGATGATCTCACGTGCACTGATGTCGATGATTGTTGGCATTTGATCTAGATGGTGACCTGTTTTACCGGCGCCGCCAGTGGTTTCGGCACGGAAGGACGCGGACTGGCGATTCCGTAATGCGTCTCGAGCGCGGCCGCCATTCGTTCCCAGACCTCAGCGGCCAGCCGCTCGCGCGCGGATGCATCGAGCCCCTCCACCGACACTGGCTCGAGCAAATGTACATCCACGAGGCGCGGGCGCATCAGCAGCGAGCCGCGCGGAAGGACTTCCCTCGCGCCATACACGAGAACCGGAACGATCGTGGCTCCCGCCGTAATCGCAAGCACGAAAGGGCCTTTCTTGAAAGGGCGGAGCGGATAGTCGGTGCCGCGGGTCCCTTCGGGGAAGACAACTATCGAGTTGCCGGCCTTCACGCTGCGCGCGGCATTGTCGAAGGATGTAAACGCTGCCCTCTTGTTCTCCCTCTTGATGGGGACCATTCCAACTGCGCGCATCGCCTTCCCGAAAATGGGCAGAGAGAAGAGCTCTTCCTTCGCCACGAATTTTGCGCGCGGCAGGAACGACGACAACACCGGCACGTCGTACCAGCTCATGTGGTTCGCGACAAAAATGTGCGGACTGCCGTCCAGCGCCCGCTCGGGATTGTGAACTGTCACACGAACGAACGAGAACAAAAGCACGATCCGCGACCACGCCGGAGCGAAAAAGTGATAGGGCGAGCCGGGACCGTCAGAGAATCCGATCATTCCAGCGATAACCGCGGAAGTCGCGATAGTGAGCGTCGCCAGGAGCACGCCCAGCATCGCGCTGGCGGTCGCAAGGAGAGCAATCACGATCATGCGCCGCGCTCCGGGTGCGCAGGTCTCGTGGCCTTGTCGCGGAAGTGGGAATAGCCGGGAGGCGAGGCAACGCGCTCCCCTCCATCGAAGAACCGGACCTCCGCCGGACCGTGCTCGACTCTCCCTATCTCCGAGAGCTCGAGATCGAAGAGCCTGCTGAACTCCGACACGTCGAGCTTTCCAGGCGATGTGACGACAATCTCGTACTCCTCCCCGCTCGCCGCAGCATCCGCCGCCGAAATACCGTTGACGATCGCGAGCTGGTCCAGCTGCGCGCAAATCACCACGCGGCTCGCTGCGGCAAGGTGCCGCAGGTCCGCACCAAGCCCGTCGGAGATGTCGATCGCGGATGTGGCCCCATGCTCGGCGAGCCATATCGATTCACGAATCCTCGCAGACGGCGCCGCAAAACGTGCACGATCAGCAGCCTCCGGCTCGCGCCCCGCCTCGAGTTCCCTGAGTGCCTTCGACGGGCCGCCAATCCGCCCCGTGACGTAGACAGTATCGCCCGGGCGCGCTCCAGACCGAAAGAGAATATCTCTCGCCGAGCCGATCACTGTTATGGCAAGCGAGAGCTCGCCGGCGCTGCTCATATCCCCACCGATTATCGGCGCGTCAACCGACGCGGCCGCGTCGCCTATGCCGTCTGTTATTGCGTCGAGATGACTACGCCACGCTTCCGGAATTCCCACCGCGGTAAGCACTCCAAGCGGCGAAGCCCCCATCGCCGCGAGATCACTTAGCGCGGCGATCGTGGCACGGTATCCGATCTCACGCGGAGAAAGCCAGCCCGAGCGAAAGTGAACGTTCTCGATCGACACATCAGTGCTCGCGACAACCGACCGGTCGCCAGTCATGGTCACGAGCCCGGCATCGTCCCCGATTCGACGCGCCCTCGGACCCCACCGCTCGAGTGCCCGGCGTATCGCGTCGAATTCCGCGCCTTCGCCCAGGGGCGTATGCGGATCGGATCCCCCTTCTCGCACTGACCGGGGCTCGATCGCGCGGCGACGCCTGAAAGGATCGAGTCCGGTCAACTGAAGCTCTCCAGCCACGCGAGAACGCCCTTGTGGTGGTGATGCGGACGCAGGCTCCACGCGGATGGCATCGCAGCCAGCACGTCGGCCAGTGTTGTGCCTCGCACGTTTCCGCAGATCTCGGCGGCTCGGCCGTGGACGAACGCCGCGCATGCAGCGACCTCAGCGGGATTTATTCCGTCGCCGGACATCTGAGCGAGGAGTGTACCCGTGATTCCGGTCAGGACATCTCCGCTTCCGCCGGTTGCCAGCGCGGCAGTGCCGGCCGCGCTGACATACCGGCGACCGTCCGGCAAGAAGATGACTGTCGGTGAGCCCTTGAGGAGGACGGCTGAACCGAGATCAGCAGCGAGATCGATGCCGACATCGAATCGTGAGGCAACGACTTCCGCCGTTCTCAGCCCGAGGAGTCTTGCGAGCTCGGCCGGGTGAGGTGTTATCACCGACGGGCGTCCTCTGAGAAGCTGGGCAAGCGACAGCGAGTCGCCGGCGAAGACGTTGAGCGCGTCGGCGTCGACGACAACCGGCCCGCTCCACGCGAGCAATATGCGCTCGACGAGATCACGGGTCAGCGGTGAAGTCCCAAGCCCCGGCCCGATCGCAACGGCGTCGACTTCAGCCGCGAGAACCTCGAGGTCGACCGCGGTCTCCGGCCAATGCTTGACTATCGCCGCCGGGATCCCGGCATGGACGGCGACTTCGTTTCCGGGATGCGTGACAATGCGCAGAAGTCCGATGCCGGATCGCAGCGCGCCCTCCCCCGCCAGAATCGCGGCCCCTGCCATTCCCTTGCCCCCTCCGACCACCGCCAGCGTCTTCCTGGTTCCCTTGTGAGCCGATGCGGGAATCGTTGGGACACGGGCCGCGACCCATGCCTCATCCACGAGGAGGGGCAGCCCCGCGGCGTCGTCATCGGAGAGGCCGATATCGACAACGGCAATCGAGCCACACGTATCACGCGCCAGAAGATGGCCACGCTTGACGTTTCCGAACGATATCGTGATGTCGGCAGTGACAACCTGCTCGTGCCAGCCGGTTGTTGCGTCGAGTCCGCTGGGAAGATCGAGACATACGACACTCGCACCGGCCTCTCGAAGCGAGGCAATATGTGCGATCGCGCCGGAGACTCTCCCCCGCGGCGCACCACTCGAACCCGTACCAAGGATTGCATCCACAGTGAGCGAAAGTTCCGCTGCTGTTTCCGACTCGACAACACCACACGCGAGGGCGGTTTCGCGAGCCTGCCGTGCCTCGTCGGTGCGCAGATCACCATGGGGAATCACGCGGCATTCGATGCCGCGGCTCCGGAGAGCACCGGCGACCACCCAGCCGTCGCCGCCATTGTTTCCGGTTCCCGCGAATACCGTCGCGCCTGAGTCGGGCAACCTGCAGCGATCGGCAATTACGGCAGCAGCTGCATCGCCCGCGCGTTTCATGAGCGCGGCGGCAGTCGATCCGCGCCCGATCACCGCGCGCTCACAACTCTCGGTTTCCTCTGCGGTGGCGACCCTTACGCCCATCGTCAGCCCGCCGGTCAGGCGAGACTGGCAGAGTTCCAGGGATACTCGCGCTCGAAGGCGGTCTCGAAGTCGTAGATATCCGCGAACTCTTCACGCGTATCGTTTGGCTGCTTCACGAGGAAACCGAGGTCGACGAGCGTGAAGACGATCTCCCCGATGTCAGCAGTCGAGTGAACTCCCCACCGCTCGAGGACGATCCGCGTCATCAACCCGAAGCGCTCGATTGCGAGCTCGCGGCATGAACCGGCGAGCTCGGCAGCCGTGATGTGCCGCCTCGCGTCGAGCCGCGACTGCGTGTACTCGAGCGCCGAAAGGACGAACAGGTAGGCCTGCTCGTCGTACCGTGACTCCCGCAACCGGATGCGGTCCATCACGCCGTCACGGAACGCCAGCTCAGGCACCGATCTCAGAGCCTCGTGCGCCGAATGAATTCGGGTAAAGCGGAAAGTGTGTCGTCATCTCGCGAACCTCATTGCTCACTTCACCTGCAACTGAAACATCATCAGGCGCGGAAAGCACCCTGTCTATCAGACGCCCGATCTGTCGCATCGCATCCTCCTTCATACCCCGCGTAGTAACAGCCGGTGTGCCGATCCTTATTCCACTCGTGACGAACGGCGACTGAGTTTCGCGGGGAACTGTATTCTTGTTGACCGTGATTCCGGCAGCATCGAGTGCCTTCTCGGCCACTTTTCCCGTAAGGTCGCGATTCCGGAGGTCGACGAGCATGAGATGAGTGTCTGTTCCGCCGGAGACTATGTCGAAGCCGAAGCCGGCAAGTGTCGCGGCAAGCTCTTTCGCATTGGCGATAATCTGGCGGCAGTAGTCGGTGAACGACGGATCGAGCGCTTCCTTGAGCGCAACCGCTTTTGCTGCAATGACGTGCTCGAGCGGGCCACCCTGAGTTCCGGGGAACATCGCCTTGTCGATTGCCTTCGCATGCTCGGCCTTGCAGAGAATGAGGCCGCCGCGCGGTCCGCGAAGAGTCTTGTGCGTGGTAGTTGTCACCGCATCAGCGACTGGAACCGGCGATGGATGAAGGCCCGTCGCGACAAGGCCGGCGATATGCGCCATGTCGACGACGAACTTCGCACCGATCTCGCGCGCCACCTCGGCGAACGGCTCGAAGTCTATGATGCGGGCGTACGCGCTCGCGCCGGCCAGGATCATTCCGGGCTTCTCGCGCAGCGCAATCTCCCGCATCGCTTCGTAGTCGATTCGGCCGTCGTCGCCGACACCGTAATGGATCGCGCGATAGAGCAGGCCCGAGAAGTTCACCGGGGAGCCGTGCGTGAGGTGTCCACCCTGCGAAAGATCGAGCCCTAGAACCGTATCACCGGGCTTGAGGAACGCGAGGTAGACTGCAGCGTTGGCCTGCGCGCCTGAATGGGCCTGCACGTTGGCGTGGTCAGCGCTGAAGAGTTCCTTCGCCCGATCGATCGCAAGCTGCTCTATCTGGTCGACGAACTCGCAACCACCGTAATAGCGCTTGCCGGGCAGCCCCTCAGCGTATTTGTTCGTGAGCGGCGTGCCCATCGCCTCCATGACGGCCTCGGAGACGAAATTCTCGCTCGCGATCAGCTCTATTCCGTGCCGCTGCCTCTCGACTTCGCGGCGAATCATCGCCGCTACATCGGGATCGTAATAGGAGAGCGCGGGCATCTGCGCGCGCTGTTCAGTTTCCATGTTCTGCATCGATCTTCTCGACCCGGCGGGCGTGTCTCCCGCCTTCGAATTCCGTGTTGAGCCAGCGGTTCATCATTTCCACTGCCTCGTCGTCTGAAACGAATCTAGCGGGAATCACGAGAACGTTCGAATCATTGTGCCTTCGCGACAGCTCGGCGATCTCGGGTATCCATGCCAGCGCTGCCCGCACGCGGGGATACCTGTTTGCGACGATATCCGCCCCCACCCCGCTACCGCACAGGAGAATCCCGCGCCTGGCGTTGCCGTCCGCCACCTCTTTGGCGAGAGGATGTGCGTAATCGGGGTAGTCGCTCGCCTCCGCGGTCGGGGCGCCGAGGTCGTTCACGGTGAAGCCCTGTCTCTCGAGCTCGGCGGCAAGCTTCTGCTTCATCTCGAACCCGGCGTGATCCGAGGCGATCGGAATTGTCTCCCGCTCTGGTGTCATCTTGGCGGCTTCCATTTCGTCTTCACCTGAGCCAGCCGTCGCTCGGCAAGGCGGTCGGCCGCAACGTACGACGGCACGCCATCGGCTTTCGCGATCTCGAACACCTGAAGGACCGTATCATAGATATCATCGGCCTTGCGAAGGGCCCGCTCGGAGTCCCAGCCCGCCACTTCACCGAAAACATTTATCACGCCGCCGGCGTTTGCGACGTAGTCAGGGGCATACTGCATTCCCATTTCCTCGAGCTTGTCGCCGTGACGCTCCTCCAGCAGCTGGTTGTTCGCGCCGCCGGAGATGATCTCGAAACTGAAAACCGGCAGCGTCTCATCGTTGATGATTCCGCCGAGGGCGCAGGGGGCGAAAATGTCTGCCTTCGCCGCGTAGATATCATCGCCCGAAACGATTGTCGCGCCGGTTTCCCTGGCGACGCGTTCGGCGCGCGCGGGATCGATGTCCGAGACGATGAGTATCGCCCCTGCCTCGTGAAGCTCGTTGGCCAGATTGCGTCCAACGTTTCCGCAGCCCTGAATTGCTACGACCTTGCCTGTGAGGTCGTCTGAGCCCCACCGGTTCATCGCCGATGCCTTGATTGCCCTGAAGACGCCGTGCGCGGTCACCGGGGACGGATCGCCAGACTTGTGCTTGAGCCCGGCAACATGCTCAGTTTCGATGTGCACGAAGTCCATGTCCGCCGTCCCTGTCCCGACATCCTCAGCCGTTATGTAGCGCCCGCCAAGGCTCTCGACGAAGCGGCCATGCGCGCGGAAGATTTCCTCGCGATCGGTCGTGCGGTTGTCGCCGATTATCACGGCCTTGCCGCCTCCGAGGTCGAGTCCCGCGACTGCGTTCTTGTAAGTCATCCCGCGGGAAAGACGGAGCGCATCCGTGATCGCAGCTTCGTCAGAGTCGTACTGCCAGAACCGGGTTCCCCCAAGGGCCGGACCCAGCGCAGTGCTGTGCACGGCGATGATACCGCGATATCCGCTGGAAGGATCGCTGGCGACGAGAATTTCCTCGTGACCCATTTCGGAAAGCGTGTCGAATAATTCCATTTACCTTCTGGCAGGTAGTAAGCGATTGCGCAAAGTAGTCCTACTCGTGCGTGTACTGCTCCCGCGCGATCACGATGCGCTGGATTTCCGACGTCCCTTCGTAAATCTCGGTCACTTTCGCGTCACGGAACAGTCGCTCGACCGGATAATCCTTCACATAGCCGTATCCGCCGAATATCTGGACTGCCTGATTCGTGCAGAACATCGCCGTCTCGCTGGCGAAGAGCTTCGCCATCGAGGTTGCCTGCTTGACGGTTTCGCCGCGATCCTTCGCCCGCGCCGCGGCATGCATTAGCGTGCGCGACGCGGCAACGCGCGTAGCCATGTCGGCAAGCTTGAACTGGATGGCCTGGAACTCGCGGATCGGGCGGTCGAACTGATGTCGCTCCGCGGCGTAAGCGGTGGCGGCCTCGAGTGCCGCACGGGCTATTCCCACCGACTGAGCCGCAATGCCCAGCCGTCCGTTCTCGAGAGACTGCATCGCATAGATGAATCCCATCTTCGGCTCGCCGAGGAGGTTCGCTCCCGGCACGCGCATGTTGTCAAACGTCAGCTGTACCGTCGGCGACGACCTCAGCCCGAGCTTGTCCTCCTTCTTCCCGACGTGAAATCCCGGCAGATCGGGAGTCACGATGAAAGCACCGATGCCGCGCGCGCCCTTCCGCTCGGTCGCCGAGTCAGTCCGCGCCATCGTTATTATCGCGCCGGCGTGGCTCCCGCTCGTCACCCAGCTCTTCGTCCCGCTGAGTACCCAGTCGTCGCCGTCACGAACGGCCTGCGTCGTGAGGGATGCCGCATCGGATCCCGCCTCGGGCTCGGAAAGCGCGAACGCGCCTAGCATCTCTCCACGGGCCATGGGCTTGAGGAAGCGTTCCTTCTGCTCGTCGTTGCCGTAGCGCAAAATCATCTGCGTGGGCAGCGAATTGTGAACGCTCATCATCACTGCAGCCGACGCATCGACGACGGCGATCTCCTCGAGTGTCAGGAGATAGGTCGAAGTGTCTAGCGCCAGGCCTTCGTATTCCTCAGGGAGCAGCATTCCGAGGAACCCGAGCTCGCCCATCTTTCCCACCAGCGACGGTTCGAAGTGCGCCCTCTCATCCCAATCGGCGATGAAGGGTGCGATCTCGGCCATCGCGAACTCGCGCGCAAGATCGCGGATTCCGCGTTGTTCCTCTGTCAGTCCGAGCAGGTCGGCGCGCATCTAGCGCATCTACTGGTAGACGTAGAAGCCGCGGCCTGTCTTCCGACCGAGCCATCCTGCCGCGACGTACTTTCTCAGCAGCGGGCAAGGGCGGTATTTAGGGTCGCCAAGTCCGTTCTGCAGCACTTCGAGAATCGCGACGCAGGTGTCGAGCCCGATAAGATCGGCGAGTGCGAGCGGCCCCATCGGGTGATTCATTCCAAGCTGCATCACCTTGTCGATCGCCTCGGGCTGTCCCACTCCCTCCATCACGCAGTAGACCGCCTCGTTGATCATCGGCATCAGCACCCGGTTCGATACGAAGCCGGGAAAGTCGTTCACCTCGACCGGAGTCTTCCCCAGCTTCTCGCTGAGCGAGATCACAGTTGCGGTGGTTTCGTCCGATGTCGCGAGGCCGCGGATTATCTCGACGAGCTTCATGACGGGAACGGGGTTCATGAAGTGCATCCCGATCACTTTCTCCGGGCGCTTCGTGCGCGCCGCGATCTCGGTGATCGAGATTGAGCTGGTGTTGGTCGCGAGGATTGCCTCCCCTGCAAGCCCGTCGAGCTCGCTGAAGATCCTGAATTTCAGGTCGCGATTCTCGGTGGCAGCCTCGACGATAAGGGCGGCATCCGATGCGGCGTCGACTTTTTGCTCGAGTGTGATCCGTCCAAGGGTTTCGGCCTTCTGTGCCTCGTCAAGAGTCCCTTTCTTCACCTGGCGGTCGAGATTCTTCTCGATCGTCGAGCGTCCCTTCTCCAGCGCCGCCTCGGAGACGTCGATCATCACGACGGGAAATCCGGATTGCGCGAAGACGTGGGCTATTCCGTTGCCCATCTGGCCCGCGCCGACTACGGCGATCTTCTCCTGCATCCTATGACTCCATGCGGCGCAAGTACCGCGCGTGTAGGTAGATCAGCATCGCGAACATTCCGAGGGCGGCGCCAAGTCCACCTTCGGGTCCCCAGCTTCCCCCGGTCAGCCAGTCAGGGCCCGAATCAACAACTCTGTATCCTGGCGTGCTGACAGGAAGCCCGCTCACCGGCGAATGAAGGCCCGCCGCCATGAACCAGTTCCAGGCAAAATGGGCCATTGTTGCAGCCCAGAGGCTGCGCGTCGCGAGGAACACAGCGCCGAGGAAAAACCCGGCGAGCATCACGATCAGGATCGACTGTGCGTCAGAGCCCGGGTTCGCCACGTGCAGCAGCCCGAAAACTATGCTGGTCGAAATGAGAGTCCACTTCGACCCGACCGCTTCCCTCAGGACTGCAAAGATGTATCCGCGGAGAAGCAACTCTTCGCCGAATGCGGCTGAGAACAGGTTTGCTCCACTCAATGCCGTAGCAGACCACCAGCTGCCCGGCTCCGCTGGAACTGCATCGAGCTGGCCGGCGAGAAGTAGCAGCGCCGACGGCACCGCGATCGGTATAAGTCCCATCGCCGCTCCGACCGCCAGAAGCCGCGGTGTCGCCGACGCACGGTCGAGCCCGATGTAGCTCCAGGGCTTGCCGTCCACCCACTTCAGCATGACCGCGGTGGCCGCGACAAGTCCAAGCGGGACTGCCCACTCTGAAACCAGCGGAGTGTATCCATTTCGCAGCACGAGCTCGTCCACGCTGCTCTCGAGAATGGCGGCGAGCAGCAGCGTCGCCATCATCACGACTAGGAAAAGGAGGATACGCCACGGCGCCCGGAGGTTGTGTTCCGCCGTGAAGAGAAGCCCTGCCGCGTTCAACGCGGCTCAGTCCGCTCGCTCTACGCTCAGCGCAACAGCGTCACCGCCGCCGAGGCACAGAGTCGCGAGTCCGGTTCGCGCGGCGCGATCCTTCATCGCGTAAAGCAGCGTCGTCAGCACGCGCGCACCGCTCGCGCCGATCGGGTGACCGAGAGCGATTGCGCCTCCGTTGACGTTGACACGGCTCCAGTCCCAGCCAAGCCCCTCACCGTCCGCCAGCGCCTGCGATGCGAACGCCTCGTTCGCTTCGATGAGGTCGTAATCGCCAATCTTCGCTCCAGTCTGCCTCATCAGATTCTGAACTGCGAGGATTGGCGCGAAGAAAAGCTCCTGGGGCTCGGTTCCGCCCGTGGCGTACCCGGTGATCCGGGCAAGAATCTCGAGCCCGTTCGCTTCCGCATAGGCCTCCGACGCGACGACAAGGGCCGCGCCACCATCGTTCAGCGATGACGCGTTGCCTGCCGTCACCGAGAGATCCGCATTTTCTCCCTTGCCGGGAAAGGCGGGGCGCAGCTTCGTGAGCGTTTCTGCGGTGGTGTCCTTTCGCGGACTCTCGTCGGTGTCTACGACCGTGCTTCCCTTCTTCCCCGCTATCTCAACGGGAACGATCTCGTCCTTGAACCTTCCACCTTCGATCGCGGCGATCGCCTTCGCATGCGACTCGGCCGAGAAGCGATCCTGCTCCTCGCGGCCCGCCTTCGCCTTTCTCGCGGTATGTTCGGCATGACCGCCCATGTGGACGTCGCACGACGCGCACCAGAGTCCGTCCTTGATCATCCCGTCAACCATTTTCTGGTCGCCGAGTTTTGTCCCGTTCCGCATACCATATATGGAGTAAGGGGCGTTCGACATCGACTCCTGTCCCCCGGCAACCATCAGCTCTTTGTCTCCCGCCTTTATCGCCTGGGCAGCGAGCATGACAGCCTTGAGGCCCGATCCGCAGACCTTGTTCACAGTGAGTGCCGACACGCTTGCGGGAATTCCCGCCTTGAGCGCGGCCTGCCTTGCCGGAGCCTGACCCGATCCCCCCTGGAGGACCTGGCCCATTATCACTTCCTGGATGTTGACCGGGTCGACCCTGGCGCGCCTGACCGCTTCGCGGATGGCAATGGCGCCGAGCTCGGGTGCAGAGAGAGCCGAGAGACCGCCAAGAAATCTGCCGATCGGCGTACGAGCGGCCGAGACGATGACAGGGGTTCGGGATTTGTCAGTCATTCATTTTCCGTGCGCTGGAGACAACGAAAAATAAACTTCTGCAGAGCTCAGGGAGTGCGCCTGATGTCTGGCACAACAGGCTGTGCGACCACGGATAGCTTACGAGCTCGAGCGGCGTTAGGGTTTTTGGGCCCGTGAGGCGATCTGCTCCCCGACCATCGAAACGAAATCGGCTACCGGCATCACGTCCTGCTTCTTCCCCGCGCCGCGCACCCGGAGGGCGAGCGAGTCGCTCTCTGCTTCCCGGCGCCCGACGATCGCCATGTACGGAATCTTCAGCGTCTCGGCCTCGCGAATCCTGTAGTTGAGAGTCTCGTTGCGATCGTCGAGATGCGCGCGCGCTCCCCTTTCTGAGAGGCGGCGCGTGATCGACTGCGCCGCGTCCTTCGCCTCATCGGAAATCGGGATTACGCGGACCTGTTCCGGCGCAAGCCAGAGGGGGAAGGCCCCCGCATAGTGCTCGATGAGCCCGCCGACGAACCTCTCCATCGAGCCAACCAGCACCCGGTGAAGCATCGTGGGTCGATGCGGCTCGTTGTCGGATCCCGTGTACTCGAGGTCGAAACGCTCGGGGAGATTGAAGTCGAGCTGGACTGTCGGCCCCTGCCACTTTCTTCCGATCGCGTCGATGAGCTTGAAGTCGAGCTTGGGACCGTAGAAGGCGCCTCCGCCCTCGTCGATCGTAAACTCCTGGCCGCGCCCGCGCATGACATTGGCCAGTGTTTCCTCCGCCTGGCGCCACACTTCAACTGCGCCAAGCGCGTTCTCGGGCCGAGTCGAAAGCTCGATCGAGTATGGATAGCCGAAAGTCGTGAGCATTTCATCGACGAGATCGAGCAGTCGCTCGATCTCGCCGGGGACCTGCTCGGCGGTACAGAAAACGTGAGCGTCGTCCTGCGTGAAGCCGCGGACGCGCAACATTCCATGGAGAACGCCGCTTCGCTCATAACGATAGACAGTCCCGAACTCGGCATAACGAATAGGAAGATCGCGGTACGAGCGCGACTTCGACTGGAAGATGCAGATGTGTCCGGGGCAGTTCATCGGCTTTGGCCGGTAAGCCGCGCCTTCGACGTCCATCGCGCCGAACATGTTCTCGCGGAAGTTCTCCAGGTGGCCTGAAATCTGGAAAAGTTTCTCGCTTACGATGTGCGGTGTGTAAACGAGATCGTATCCGTGCCGCAGAATGAGGTCGCGCTCGTAAACTTCTATCTCGTTCCGGATGATAGCGCCGCGCGGATGCCAGAGAATGAGGCCGGGACCAACGCGCTGGTCGGTCGAATAGAGGTCGAGCTGCTGGCCGAGCAGGCGGTGGTCGCGCTTCTTCGCCTCCTCGATCCGGTGGAGGTAAGCGCCGAGGTCATCCTTGCTGAACCAGGCGGTCGCGTAGATGCGCTGGAGCATCTGGCGCTTCTCATCGCCTCTCCAGTACGCGCCTGCGGTGTGGAGCAGCTTGAAGTGCTTGAGGTGCGACGTGTCAGGCACGTGCGGGCCGCGGCACAGGTCGATGAACGGCCCATCCGTGTACGTGGAGATGATTTCGTCTTCGCTGAACTCGGACAGGCGCTCGAGCTTGAGCGGATCGTCGGAGAACTTCTCGCGCGCCTCCGCCTGGTTCACTTCCGCGCGCAGGAACGGAAACTTCTCCGCAATTACCTTGCGCATCTCCGCCTCGAATTTCTCGAGGTCTTCGGGTGCGAATGGCTGCTCGACCTCGAAGTCGTAATAGAAACCGTCTTCGATCGCGGGGCCGAAACCGATCTTCGCGTCAGGCCTGAGGCGGCGGACCGCCGTCGCAAGGATGTGCGCTCCCGAGTGCCGGAGCACGTCGAGAGATTTCTGGTCCTTGGCCGTAAGGACGCGGAACGCTCCGCTCTTCCTGAGGGGCGTGATGAGGTCCACGACCTCGCCGTCGAGCTCGACCGCGAGAGCGTCTTTCAACAGCCGCTGGCCGATCGAGGCGACCACGTCGCGCGGCAAAGTGCCCTCCTCGACCTCGCGTACCGCGCCGTCGGGGAGTGTAAGTGTCAGCATTTCAGACATCGGATTTCCAGTGCCGCAGATGGCCTTTAACTTGCTTCGGTAAGCTATCCCTGCACGTTACCCTACGCCACAGGTTGCCACACATGTCGCCATTCAGATACCGTGATGAAGAATCGCCTGCCGCCAGCGCCCTCTACGTTGCGCTCGGCGCCCTTGCCGGCTTCGCTGCCGGCGTCGTCGTAGCGCAGCAGTACGGCGGGATTTCCGGGATCACCGCGAAGATCCGTGACCGCATCGGAAGCGCGCGAAACGGGATCGAGGACGACGACGACCAGCTTGGCGCGCAAGCGCATGACCACGAATATGACGACAACGAGGACTTCGACGACGGCGACGGGGAGGACATGCCCCTCGACGCCACCGAGGAGCTCGAGGAGCGGGTCCTCGAAGCCTTCAGGAACGATCCCGTGTTATCGGAGCGCGCGATCGACATAGGCGCGCTGGATGAGGGAATCGTGGAGCTGACCGGCTGGGTCAACGCCGAGGACGAGTCACAGCAGGCAGTGGTTGTTGCACGCGGCGTGCCGGGCGTGGAAACCGTGGTGAACCGGCTGGCTGTGCGGGCCGAGGAGGACCTCTTCGACCAGTTCGCGGAAAAATACGAGGAAGAGGGCGGCGAGATCGCAGGCGGACACTGGGAGGGCCAGAGCATCGGCACGGGCCGCCGGCGCCAGGGTAACTCCGCGGAGCTCGACAGGCACGAGGATCCGAAACCCGGCCTCGAGGAGGCGGAGCTGGAGAAGATTTACCTCAAGGCTGATGAAGAAGCCGACGTCAAGGCGGAGCGGAGAACGAAGGCGAAGCCCCCACGTGGCGGGCGCACCGACGGATCCCCGATCGGACCGTCCGGAGTTCCGAAGAGCGATCACGTTGCGGACCCATTGAACGCTCCCAACGAGACCGCCCAGGGAGAGTAGCGTCGGCAGTTTCACCGCGGAGAACGCGGAGAACGCGGAATACGACAGGTCGGTTTTTTTAAACGACGGAAAGCGTCGTGCTCAGCGTTCTTCGCGTTCTCTGCGGTGACAAGCAGCTCCTCCTGCCGTTCACTTGAGCACATTCCCCCCTCCACAAGTCCCCGCCTTTCCTTAATTTGCGGCAAGCATGACTGACACTGCCGCAGAACTCCCGACACTCTTCGATCATCAATCGGCCGAGGCCACTCTGTATCAGGAGTGGCTGGCTGCCGGGCTTTTCACCGCCGATCCCGCGCGATCCAATCGCGCCAGCGGCGACCGGAGCCCCTTCGTAATAGTGATGCCGCCGCCCAACGTGACAGCAGTTCTGCACATGGGGCATGGTCTCAACAACACCGTGCAGGACGTCCTCATCAGGTGGCGGCGGATGTGCGGCGATGAGGCGCTCTGGCTGCCCGGGACCGACCACGCCGGCATCGCCACGCAGAACGTGATCGAGAAACAGCTCGGCGCCGAAGGAAAAACCCGGTTCGACCTCGGTCGCCAGGCGTTCGTCGACCGGACGTCGGAGTTCGTGACGGCAACCGGCGGGGCCATCCTCGATCAGCTCCGGGCGATCGGCGCTTCATGCGACTGGTCGAGAACCGCGTACACTCTCTCTCCCGAACTGTCACAAGCGGTTCGGGAAGCCTTTGTCCAGCTCTACGAGCGCGGACTGATATACCGCGGGCATCGCGTGATTCACTGGTGCCCGCGCTGCCTTACGTCCCTCAGCGACGAGGAGGCCGAGTTCGGCGACGAGACGGGAACGCTTTACCATCTGCGCTATCCGCTGACCGGCGATCCATCCCAGGGAATCACGATTGCGACGACCCGCCCCGAGACAATGCTCGCCGACGTGGCAGTCGCGGTGCATCCGGACGACGATCGCTATCGGGATCTCGCTGGGAAAACCGTCACCCTGCCAATCGCTAACGTCGAGATCCCGATCATCACCGACGAGATCGGGGTCGACCCGGAATTCGGGACAGGGGCCGTGAAGATCACTCCGGCACATGACGCCAATGATTTCGAAATGGGAACGCGCCATGGCCTTGCGATGCCGATAGTCATCTCGCCTGAGGGCGTGATGGAGAATGGCGCTGACGCTGGATTGCGCGTTCCGGATAGTCTTCTCGGGCTCGACAGATTCGAGGCGAGAAAACGTGTTGTCGAGATGCTTCGCGAATCTGGCGCCCTGGTCAAGACGGAGTCGCATGCGCACGCGGTGAGACACTGTTATCGCTGCGATACTGTCGTCGAGCCGCGGCTCTCGGATCAGTGGTTCGTAAAGATGAAACCACTTGCCGAGCCCGCGCTGGCGGCCGTGCGGGAGAGACAGATAAGGATCCTGCCGGAAAGGTGGGAAGCCGTCTATGTGAACTGGCTCGAAGGCATTCGCGACTGGAACATCTCGCGCCAGCTTTGGTGGGGACACCGGATACCCGTCTGGTACTGTGAGGGGTGCGGCGAAGTGACAGTCGCACGTGACGATCCCTCGAGTTGCCCGAAATGCGGGGGTGGCGTGCGACAGGACGAGGATGTCCTCGACACCTGGTTTTCGTCGTGGCTGTGGCCCTTTTCCACGCTTGGCTGGCCCGACAGGGACTCTGCGGATCTCAAGGCGTTCTACCCGACCGACGCGCTCGTAACGGCGCCGGAGATTCTCTTCTTCTGGGTCGCTCGAATGATAATGGGCGGCTACGCGTTCATGGCCAAGGCACCTTTTCATACCGTGTACCTGCACGGCACGGTGCGCGACATGAAGCACGTGAAGATGTCGAAGTCGCTCGGCAACGGGATCGATCCGCTCGATGTGCGCGCGCAGTTCGGCGCTGATTCGCTGCGTTACACGGTGATTGCCGGGCTCGGCATGGGCGCCGACGTCATGCTCGACCCCAATGATCTGGGAAAGTCATTCGCGCCGGGACGGAATTTCGTCACGAAGCTTTGGAACATCGGAAGGTTTCTGCTCACCAACGTGGGGAGCAACACGGTGCTTCCTCTCGATTCGATCGACAGCTCGAGACTTCGCCGCGCCGACCGGTGGATACTCGGCTCGCTCAACACCGCGATCGCCGAATGCGATGCAGCGCTCGGCCCTGGGCGGCCGCGAGGGGGCGTGTGGGATGAAGCAGAGCTATATCGCGGCCTCCGGCTCAGCGAATACGCGGAATCCGCACGCCGGTTCGTTTGGAACGAGCTGGCTGACTGGTATCTCGAGTCGACGAAGTCGCGGCTCGCGGCGGGCGGTGATGACGGAGAGATCGCCCGCGCGGTGCTCGCGCATTCGTTCGATGCCGCGCTGCGGCTGCTCCAGCCGATCGTGCCGTTCATAACTGACGCGCTGTGGCGGCGAATTCCGGTACAGGATGCCGATCGCGGCGAGTTCATCGCTGTCGCACCCTGGCCGGTGCAGGACGAGCGGTTCGCGGCTGACCCCGAGTTCGAGCTCGTGCGCGAGGCAGTGAACGGAATAAGGCAGCTTCGCTCTGATTACGCGATTCCTCCCGGACAGAGGGCGCACGCAGTTCTCGATACATCATCGGCAGACAATTCCGCCTCGCGTGACATCGCCGTTTTCGACGAAGAGGCGTCGTTCATTGGCCGCGTCACTCGAACTGACGTCGTAACTAATGCGGAATCGACTGACCAGGCGGCCACGATTCTTCTTTCGAGCGGGTCGCGCATTCTTCTTTCCCTCGAGGGGATAATAGACATTGAAAAGGAATTGAAGAAGGCGCGCGCCGAGCTTGAGAAGCTTTCCAGCCAGCTCAATGCGCTGGAAACGCGGCTGTCGAACCCGGGCTTCACGGAGAGGGCACCGGGGAGCGTGGTCGGGGCTGAGCGGCTGAAGCAGGTTGAGTGGACGGCGCTCAAGGCGCAGCTGGCGCAGAAGGTTTTCTCACTTGGCGGATCATGAGATTATCGCACTTGTTGGGAGGCCTGGCCCTCGTAGCATGCGCCTCGCCGGGCACCCCGCCGGGAGGGCCGGTTGATACACAGGCACCCGAGATAGTGAGGATCGCCCCCGACAGCGGCCGGACAGGGGTGACTCCGAGAAGCGTGATCTTCCGGTTCGACGAAGTCGTGAGCGAGAGACCCGCCGGTGCGGCGTCGCTCAACGCGCTGTTCCTGATCTCGCCGCGCGACGGCGAGCCGCGCGTGGGCTGGGGCCGGAACGAGATAGCGGTGAGACCGCGCCGCGGCTGGAAACCCAACACCGCGTACACGATCACGCTTTTGCCGGGTCTGACCGACCTCCGCGGAAACGTAAGGAATACCGGCGCGGTCATGGTATTCTCGACCGGACAAACTATTCCGGAGGGGCGCATTACCGGCACGGTGTTCGACTGGGCTGAAGGCAGGATACTGCAGCGTGCGCTGATCGAGGCGCGGCCGCGCGCTGACACGACGACAGTGTATGTCACGGCGACGGATTCCGCGGGGACATTCACGATTGGCAATCTTGCTGGCGGCGACTATGAGGTCCGCGGAATCGCCGATACGAACAACAATCGCGCGCTCGATCCACGCGAGGCATGGGATTCGGTGAGCGTGTCACTGACGGACTCGGCTCGAATCGAGGTCCTTGCTTTCGTGCACGACTCGATCGGGGCGCGCCTGACGTCCGTGACAGTCACCGATTCCGTGACTCTCGACTTGAGGTTCGACAACCCGCTTTCTGTTTCCTCGCCTCTGTCGCCCGCCAACGTTCGCGTTCTAGCGGCCGACTCCGCGCCCGTGCCGATCATCTCAGTATCGCCACCCGCGGCCGACACGGCTGTCGCCGGCCGGGTGCTGCCTTCGCGTCCTCTGCCACCGCGGACGATAATCGTGAAGCTTGACCGGCAACTCCAGCCGGGCGCTGAGTATCGCGTCAGCGTAATAGACGCGGTCAACCTCATCGGTATCAGCCGGTCGAGCGACCGCCTCGTCAAGGGACCCGCGCCCGCTCCGCCGCCCGCCGCGGCAGACACGAGCCGGGCGCCGGTTGCGACACCTCAACCCCCGCCTCCGCCCCGGCCCCGGTGAACTCGCTGCCACGCGCCGTCTTCCTCGACCGCGACGGCACGATAATCAGGGATGCCCACTACGTGTCCGATCCGTCGGAAGTAGTTCTCATCGACGGAGCCGCTGAAGCAATCGCCAGGATAAACGCAGCCCTTTTGCCGGTCATCGTGGTCACCAACCAGTCGGGCATAGGTCGCGGGTTTTTCACTCGCGAGCAACACGACGCCGTGTCGCGTCGCGTTGCGGAAGTCCTCGCCAGCAAGGGCGCACGAATAGATGCGTCGTACTTCTGCCCTCATAAGCCCGACGATCACTGCGACTGCAGGAAGCCGGGGTTGCTCCTCTTCCGCAAGGCGGCTGAGGATCACGGCATCGATCTGTCGAACTCGCTCTACGCAGGCGATCGCAGGCGGGACATCGAACCGGGCATCCTCTTCGGCGGTCATGCAGTGCTCGTCCCTTCTGCCGAAACGCCGGCTGCCGACATCGAGTTCGCAGAATCGCGCGCCCGGGTGGCGCCATCGCTCGCCACCGCTGTTGACTGGTTTCTCTGCGCGAACTGAGCGGAGCGGGATCCGTCAAAAGCTCCCGTTGCCCTCTTACTGACCTGCCACGGCGAAGATAGAATCGCACATGGCAGTGCGCATCGCAGTCCTTGCGTCAGGCGGCGGGACGAATCTCCAGGCAATAATCGATTTCATCGCCGCGCGGGGCGCGCTTGCCGCGGGCCGGGTTGTGCTCGTTGCCTCGAACAGGCAGAACGCCGGAGCGCTCGACCGCGGACGCACCGCTTCGATCAGCGCCGAGGCGTTCGACGCCTCCGACGACGGCTCATCCCTGCTCTCGCTTCTTGAAAAGCATGCGGTGGGTCTGGTCGTGCTGGCCGGTTACCTCAAGCGCATTCCGCCAAAGGTCATACGCACGTACCACCGGCGGATCATCAACGTTCACCCCGGATTGCTCCCGGACTTCGGCGGGCCGGGGATGTACGGCGGAAAGGTTCACGCCGCGGTGATCGCCGCAGGCGCCCGCTCGACGGGCGTGACGGCGCATTTCGTTGACGACGAGCTCGATCACGGTCCGCGCATCGCGGTGTGGAGAATTCCCGTCATGGAGGACGACACACCTGAATCTCTCGCCACCCGTGTCCTGCGGGTTGAACACCTCGTGTATCCGAGGGTCGTCGACATGGTAGCGGCCCTCAACGACAGCAATTATTTCGCAGATTTCTGACATGCCAATCGCATTGCTTTCTGTTTCCGACAAGACCGGCGTCGTGGAGTTCGCCCAGCGCCTCACTTCGCTCGGCTGGGACCTTGTCTCCACGGGAGGTACCGCGCAGGCATTGCGTTCTGCGGGACTCCAGCCGCGTGAGGTGAGCGACGTCACCGGCTTCCCCGAGATAATGGGCGGTCGCGTCAAGACGCTTCACCCGGCGATACACGGCGGGTTGCTGGCAAGGCGGGCTGATCCCGCCCACATGAGCGTGGCAGCCGAACATGGAATCGCGCCGATCGATCTGGTGGCGGTGAATCTCTATCCTTTCGAAGCGACAGCAGCAAAAGCCGATGTGACTGCCGGGGAAGTGATCGAGAACATCGACATCGGTGGGCCGTCGATGCTGAGGTCCGCGGCGAAGAACTTCGAGTCGGTCACCGTTGTCGTTGATCCCGCCGACTAAGGGCGCGTTCTCGCCACGCTCGAGGCGAATGACGACGACCTCGACTTGCGACGCCTGCTTGCCGAGAAGGTATACGCGCACACCGCCAGCTACGATGCCGCGATCTCGAAATGGTTCGCCTGCGAGCGAAACGATGAGTTCCCCGACCGCATGATCCTGGCGATGGACCGCGCCCAGACGCTTCGTTACGGCGAGAACCCGAACCAGCGTGCCGCGTTTTATGTCGAGCGAAACCCGGTTGGCATTTCGCGCCTCCAGCAAAAGGGAGGGAAAGAGCTTTCCTTCAACAACCTCCTCGATCTCGAGGGCGCACTGCTCGCGACGGATGCATTCGATGGCGAGACGTGCTGCGCCATCGTGAAACACACAACCCCGTGCGGGCTCGCCACTGGCGAGACAGCGCTCGATGCATACAGAAAAGCGTTCGCATGCGATCCTGTCTCCGCGTTCGGATCGATAATCTCTTTCACGGTTCCCGTTGATGCCGAAACGGCAGAGGCGGTCTCGAGTAATTTCGTCGAGTGCGTTGTCGCGCCCTCGTTCGACGAGAAGGCGCTGGAGATACTCGGCAGAAAGAAAAACCTCCGCGTTCTTCAGGGCCGGGCATCATGGACCGAGACGGCGCTCGACTACAAGCGGGTCCGCGGGGGTTTCCTCGTGCAGGACAGAGCGCACCCGGCATCGGGGTTCGACGGATGGACCGTGGTGAGCAAGCGGCAACCGGACGACGTCGAGAGAATCGATCTCACTTTTGCGTGGCGGGCCGTTGGTAGCGTGAAGTCGAACGCCATCCTTCTCGCGCGCGACGGGGCAACGATCGGCATCGGCGCGGGCCAGATGTCACGTGTAGATGCGGCATTCCTCGCCGTGCACAAGGCGGCTCTCGCCGGACATGATACAAAGGGGGCCGTACTTGGATCCGACGCCTTCTTCCCGTTCCGGGATGGAATCGATCAGGCGGCGGAGGCCGGCATTCGCGCGATCGTTCAGCCCGGCGGGTCAGTGCGCGACGAGGAAGTCATAGCCGCTGCCGATGAACACGACATCGCAATGGTTTTCACAGGCATGCGGCAATTCAGGCATTGATACGAGGCGCTTCGGAGTGAGGATAAACGACGGCGCATCCGCCGTGCTCGCCTGATGTCATGAACCGCAGCACCGGAATAGCGATAGTCGGCGGAGGCGTAATCGGGGCCAGTGTCGCATACCACCTGGCGAAAGCCGGCGTGCGTGACATCCTGATAATCGACAGCGCGGCAAGGCCAGGCCAGGGGAGCACCGGGCGGGCCACCGGTGGTTTTCGCGCGCAGTTTGCGACCCCGATAAATGTCAGGCTGTCGATGCTTTCGCGACAGAACCTGCTTTCGTTCCGCGAGGAAACCGGCGTTGACCCCGGCTACCAGCAGGTCGGGTATCTCTGGCTTGCCAGTGACGATGAGCAACTGAGATACCTGCGGGCTGCCGCGGCGGTTCAGCATGCCGAGGGCCTCACGGAGTCGAGAGAGGTGTCAACGGATGAAATCGCCGCGCTCAACCCCGGTGTATCGCTCGACGGAATTGTCGGCGGTTTCTTCTGCCCTACCGACGGTTACACCAGGCCTCTCGAGATTCTGCGCGGTTACCTCGAGGCAGCAGCCCGGCTTGGCGTAGCTGTGGCGTGGGACTCGTCGTGCCTCGGTTTCCGCCAGGCTAGCAGCAGAATCAAGGCGATCCGCACGACTGCCGGAGAATTCGACGTTGAAACTGTGGTCAACGCGGCAGGGCCGTGGGCGGCCCGGGTGGCGGCCATGGCGGGTATTGACCTGCCCGTCACGCCGCTCCGGCGGCAGGCGGCGATTACCGAAAAGACATCCGCCATCCCGGGAGACATGCCGATGACGATCTTCGTCGACAACGGCTTTCATGTGAGAGCGAGAGACGGCCGTGCCCTTCTCTGCTGGCCCACGGATGAGCTGACGGGGGATTCGACAACCGTCGATGACAGCTGGCTCGCCACAGTCGAGGAGATGATGCGCGCGCGCGTGCCGGCCCTCTCGAACGTGAAACTCGAGCGAGAGCTCTGTTATGCCGGACTCTACGAGATGTCACCCGACAAGCATGCAATAGTCGGATTCGCGACCGGGTGCGAGAACTTGTTCCTGGTGAACGGATCGTCGGGTCACGGCGTGATGCACTCGCCGGCGCTCGGCGCGATCACTGCGGCGATTCTCTCGGGCAACGATCCTCCGCTCGATCCGCATGAGCTGCGCCCTTCGCGGTTCGCAGAAGGGGCACCTGTTCATTCGCCCGAGCTTCTCTAGAGCCAGGTCAACCCTCTGAGGGAGGGCAAGAACGCGTTCTCGGGCTGGATGTGTGGGAGCACGCGTACTACCTGAGGTACCAGAACAAGCGGCCCGACTATCACGGCGTGGTGGAACGTTGTGAACTGGGAAACGGTAAGCGAGGCTTACTCAGGGTAAAGACAAAAGCCTAAGTCTATCTGTAACCCGCCTCCTGCATCCGGAACAGCTCCTCGTCAGCAGATGCCGTGGAGGAGAATTCCGGGATTCACGGAAGAAGTTGTTTCCGGTGCCGTGCCGCGAGGTTGAGGAAGTAGTCCCGGTCAAATAGCTTGCGAGAGCAGAAAGCTGCGCCGGGAGGGTTGGCAGAATGGCTATTGCACCAGTCTTGAAAACTGGCGTCCGCAAGGACTTCTGGGTTCGAATCCCAGGCCCTCCGCTAAGCAGGCCGGGCCACACTGGCCGGGCCTTTTTCAATTTGGAGAGGATATCGATGGCGAGGCAAATTACCGGTGCGAAACTCTATCTAGCGGGAGGGCACACGCTTCAGGTCGGGTCAGGCCCTGTCGCCGAGTTGGTGGCTCTTCTCGAAGAGCGCCCGGACGATGTGCGCAGAATCCAGATAGTCGAGGGCAACGAGGTGTTGCTTCACTGGACCAGCGTCGCTGCACTCCAGATCTTTTCCGCCGGCAAGTAGCGCTTCCGGTCTGAGTCTCAGTCCGCAGTAGTCCGCAGTCCGGGTCCGGAGTACGTCCGCAGTCCGCAGTCAGTCGGACTAGCTGACGCTACCTCGCCGCCCTCTGATACTGCCTCCAATGCATCATGCCCTGCCTGAGCTGGAGGCTCAGTGCTGAATGCCCCGGATCCCGCTCCCGGGCCCTCGACGCCGCACTCCGCCGCGATTCCCTCTCCTCGCTCCCGAAAAGTGACGCCAAGTGCCGCACCCGCCCGTACGCGCTATCGTGGAGCATCAGGAAATAACCGTTCTTGCTTATCGGGTTGAGGTCGAACGCGCTCTCGGTCGCCGTATAGATTCTCGCATCAGCTACTGTCTCGAGGCGACGCTGCCGCTCGTCGCCTGGAGCGTGGCCCATCAGCTCCTGAGGCAGGGGGATGAGGCCCTTCGCCAGCGCGCGCGCTGGAACCCAGAAAGCGCGAGGCATCTCCAGCTGATCGATCCACCGCCCCAGACGTTCGACGTCGAGCGACTTGTTGCGGTCGAGCAGCCACTTCGCATCCCATGCCGCGCGCAATCCGAGCGAATATAGGTGCGCCGTCGAATGCGTTAGCGCGTGAAGCAGCATTCCCTCGGCATCGAGCGTCGCGAGGCCGGGGAGTTCCGGTATTCCCCGCGCATGGGACAACATCTCGGCTTCCGGCAGGCCCCAGAACGCTGGCATGAGGCGCGTATGAATCTCGACGGGAAGCCCGTTGAACGAAAGCGGGGCGAGGTGGTGGGGGCCGGTCCGCGGCGCGCCCCTCTGCCCGCAAAACTCGCCGCGCAGCAGCAGGTCGCGAAGTGGCCCCGCCGCGGACTCGGAAACCAGCAGATCAATGTCACCGGCCGCGCGCCGGGGCAGCGCGCCCGGCACCGGCGCGCCGAATGCGTCAAGTGCTATGATAGCGCCACCCTTCAGCAGAACCCCGGTCTCTCCCATCGACGAAAGCGCTTCGCTCAGTCTCCGCAGCACTTCCTTCTGGGTGAGGTCGAGCAGGCTCTCCTTCACGGCAGCGGCCTTCATTCGCTCGACGAAGAATGAAGGGGCCCATCGCCGAAGCGAATGACGCTCCACCGCATCGGCGACGGCGCGGGTCACTCCGCACAGCGTGAGATACGCTGCGCTCCTGTGCCAGTCGAAATCCGCCCGCCCGACGATCCTCTCCGCACTCTCGTCGAATCGGTCAAGGCGACCCGAAGCGCCGTCGAGCCACAGCCTCGCTGCGCCAGGCCCATTCGCATAGTCGAGCCCCATTACCCGCTCTGCCACGCTTGTCCTTATGACGATCCGACGCGCGGCAAGCTCGGCCTGGTACCTCGACGAAGCCATCCGCCCACGCAACACCGCAACGGCCGCGGGATTCGAGTTTATGTCGATGCAGAGATCGCAGATACCAGTGTGATGACGTCTGATCCCGAGCTCGCGAGCGACCCCCGCATCCTCGAGTTCCTTCAGTAGCCGCTCCGGACCGGCGCGCCGGATTGTCTCCAGAACCGGGTCGTCGGTGTGCCGTTCGACCAGCTCCGGAAGCGTCGCATCGCGGAGCGAGCCAACAACGAGCGGGGAACTCGCGTCGAGGAAATATGCGGGGCCGTTGCACGCCGTGACCCGGCCGTCATCGGTGACTGCCGGACTGGAGCACGCATTGCAGAACCCCGATGTCTCCCCTCTCATCTCCGCTATTGGAAGCTCGCGTGCGCGACCGATGACCTGCACATCGTAAAATCGCATCCTCAGCTGATGACGCTTCTCGAACGGCGCGACGAGTTTTGCCAGCTCGGGATCGTCCTTCACCCGCGTGATATTGAGGTTGAACGGAAGATCGAACCACTCGGCCGCACGCGCGATGTGAAGTGCCGGATCCGGACCCTGGAATTCGGCGTGATAACGGTCGTAACTGATCGTTATCCTGCCAAGACCGGCGCGCTTGAGTGCGGCAACCTTGCGCCAGGCAGTTGTCCTGTTTCTCCCCCAGAACCCGTTGCTGGAGATAGTTGTCGCAAGACCGCGCTTTTTCGCCAGCCGGAGCAAGTCGAAGACGACGCTTTCGCGAATCATCGGCTCCCCGCCGGTGAGCTGAATGGCGCGAAGTCCCGCATCCGCGATTGCGTTTACTGTCGCGATAAGCTCTGCCGCTGTTGGCTCCCCTCGAATCTTCGGCCCGCTCTCCACGCTGCAGTGCGAGCACGACATGTTGCAGCGCCGCGTCAGCATCAACGCGACACCGTGCGGCGGCTCTAGTGTGTCACGAGTCGCTGGCAATCAGTCCGTTCTCGAGAAGGGATTCTACATAAGTTCCAACATCCGCCGAGATCTTCTCGCGCCCGAGCGCTGGGTAGCGGGCGGACAGGCCGTCGGCGAGATCTGCGGCTGACTGAGGCGCGGCGAGAGCGTCCCAGATTATCGAGCCGGTCGGATTCAGGACAACTCCGCTTCCGGTGTCACGGTGATAAAGCACGACGCGGTCACCCACGCGCGTTTCGTCAACGCGGTTCGACCTGCGGAAGCGCGCGTCCCCCTGAAACGTCGATGTCATCGCAAATCCTCGTATCGGTTCACAGCGAAGCGGTCCACGCGAGCTGTCTCGTCCCTCGATCAGAGTCTAGCAGCCGGCTCCACCCCCCGCAATTCGCAACTGCATTGCGGGATGCGTCAGGTAGATGATGGTTGCTGCGACTCCGAACTGAGGACCCTTATCGAAGGCCTCACCAAACTGACTTGGGACTGATGATTGGCGCAAAGATTCTGCGCCGGTTCTATTTCATGAATCGTGCGCATCACGCCGGACATCCGCCGGTTACGTTGAATCAATGGCCTCTCACAAGGAAGAACAGTCGCTGCCGGAGCTCACCGGCGATGAGCTTCGACGATACGGGCGCCACCTCGTCCTTCCGCAGGTCGGGACCGACGGCCAGCGGCGGCTCAAGCAATCGAGAGTATTACTCGTGGGGGCCGGCGGCCTCGGCTCACCGGCCGCGCTTTACCTGGCCGCCGCGGGCGTCGGCACGATCGGGCTCGTCGACTTCGATGTTGTAGACATCACGAATCTCCAGCGCCAGGTAATCCACGGGACCCGCGACGTCGGCCGCCCGAAGCTCGATTCGGCGTCAGACCGCATAAGAGATGTCAATCCGCACGTACACGTCGAGCAGTTCGATACGGCGCTGACGTCCGCCAACGCGCTTGGCATTGCCGAAGGTTTCGACGTTATCGTCGACGGAACTGACAATTTTCCGACGAGATATCTCGTCAACGACACCTGCGTCCTCCTCGGGAAGCCAAATGCATTCGGGAGCGTGCTGAGGTTCGAGGGTCAGGCCTCGGTGTTCGCGACTGACGATGGCCCCTGCTACCGCTGCCTCTTCCGCGAGCCCCCACCGCCGGGCCTTGTCCCGACCTGTGCCGAAGGCGGAGTGCTGGGCGTGCTGCCGGGAATCATCGGCAGTATTCAGGCAACCGAGACGATCAAACTTCTCATCGGCGCGGGCGATTCCCTGGCCGGCAGGCTGCTCCTGGTCGATGCCCTTACGATGGAGTTCAGGACCATCAAGCTCAGACGGGACCCCGAGTGCCCTGCGTGCGGGACACGCGAGATCACCGAGCTAATCGATTACGAGGCATTCTGCGGAATCTCCCCACTCGCAACTTCAGGAGCGCATTCTGGCGTTCGCGACATCTCGCCGCGCGAGCTTGCAGAAAAAATCGAGGCTGGTGCGGAACTTCAGCTCATCGACGTTCGCGAGCCATGGGAATGGGATATCTCGCGGATTCCCGGAGCGCGCCTCATACCGCTCGCCGGGCTCGAAAGCGAGCTCCGCACGATCGATCCGGCACGCGAGGTGATCGTTTACTGCAAGTCAGGCGCACGGAGCCTTAGGGCCGCCGAAGCCCTGATCGAGCACGGGTTTCCACGCGTCGCCAATCTGAGCGGCGGAGTCCAGCGATGGAGCGAGGAAGTAGACCCCACGGTCGTTCGTTACTGACTGGTATCCGCGCCGTCGCGGAAGTATTCCTTGATGCACGCGCTCACCACTTTCGCGAGAAGGGCATCTCGCTCCGATGTGGTGGTGAGCTGGGTCATCTCGTCGGACGAATAACATGCGTGCTTGACGGCGACGACGAGCTGTTCGGCAGACCACCCCGCGCTCTTCGATGCGGCGCAGAGATCCGACACCACGGCATTTGCCTCTGCCGGTAGCGCAGCTTTCGAACGCCAGCCTGACAATCCCGCACGAAGTCGCGCGAGAAGCGCCGGCGGAAGTACTGGGTGCGACGGGTTCTCAGGCAATCTTACGAAGCCCTCGGTCGATGTAAATGAACTGGTCACGCTCTCTCCACGCCATTTACCGACCGGCCAGGCAGGCCACCCGGAATCCCTATATTATGGGATGTGGGCAATCAGCGCAACCATATGTTTTCCGGCTGGCCGGAAGCCCTTTCCTCGAAGCTGTCCGCCGTCCATTTTGTGACAGACATCAATTTCAACACGAGAGACAATGCCTGGACGTTGCCGCCTCCTTGCACCCCTGGTTTTCACACTGGGCTGTGCCTCCGCGCCCGGGACCCCTCCTTCATCCGAGCGGGTTCTCGGGATCGATGAGCGCACTGGCACCGTGCTCCGCACCAGTACGGACCGCTCACCCGCAACCGTCCTGCAGGCACCCATCGACAAAGTGTGGGATGCGGTCGTCTCAAGCTACGTCATGCTCAATGTGGATCTCACGCACAGGAACCAGCCTGCCGGCGAGCTGGGCAACAGGAGCTTCAGAATGTCCCGCAGGTTCTTCAACAGGCCTGTCTCTCACTACTTCAATTGCGGCGACGATCCCCTGCTGGGACCGACCGCCGACAGCTATCCGTTGACCGTGTCGTTCATCACCCGCCTTCGTGCGGAGGGCACAGGCACGGTTCTCGAGATTTCATTGAGTGGATCGATGAGCAAGACCGGGGCGAGCTCCGGCGAGGTCTACTGCGCAACCACAGGATCTCTCGAGACTCAGTTCGCCGAGATGGTGGCGTCCCGAATCGACTAGATGTTGTCCCGGGAAAGTCACAGCATGCCTGGCGGGGTTGAACAACCCTCGGTGCAACAATAACTTGCGTGACCTCCCGGAGAGATGGCCGAGAGGCTGAAGGCACCGGTTTGCTAAACCGGCATACGGGGTCAACCTGTATCGAGGGTTCGAATCCCTCTCTCTCCGCCTCTCGGAAAGCAACGGGCAACGGATAGCCCGGTAATGCCCTCGGCAACGTCCCGTATCTGGCTCGGCGACTCGGCCGGCGGCTACGTAGACTACACGACCGAGGTACTGGGCATACATCGTGCGCTGCGACGTCCTGCGGTACCTGTAGTCCTGCTGGAAAGAATGTCCCTCCTTTTGGGGAACCCCAAATGTTGAGACGAAGCTGGTCCATCGGTTCGATGGCCGCCCGGCTGCTCGCGGCCCGGCGCGAACTTCGGCCGCGGCCCGAGCCGGGGTACGAGCCGGCGCTGGAGGAGTAGTCGTTGCGGCTGCCGGTCACGGCCGCGGTTCTGCTCGGCATCGCCACGCCGCCGCTAACCGCTCAGGTCGCTCCCGATACGAGCACCGGGGTCCGCCAGCCGCAGCTCCCCGACCGTATGGTCATCGAGGCGGCGCGTTTCACCGGATCGGTGCAGATGGACGGCCGGCTGGACGAGCCCGCCTGGGAGCTCGCCACTCCGTACACGGATTTCCTGCAGCGCGACCCGATCGAAGGCCAGCCAGCGTCCGAACGCACCGAGGTCCGCATGCTCGTGGGGCCGGACGCGATCTACATCGGTGCGCGACTGTTCGACAGCGACCCGGCCGGGATCCGGGCGCGGCTGGGCAGGCGGGACGAGCCGCTGCAGGGAGCCGACTTTTTCGAGGCGTACTTCGACACCTTCGCCGACCGGCTCACCGGATACGTGTTCCGGGTGACGGCCGCCGGCGCAGTGCGCGACGCAGTGGTCACCTCCGGCGGCACCCAGGACGCGTCGTGGGACGCAGTGTGGGAGTCTGCGGTAAATGTGGACGCAGCAGGCTGGACGGTGGAGATACGAATCCCGTTTTCCCAGCTACGCTACGATGCCCGGCGCGCCGAGCAGATCTGGGGGGTTCAGTTCGCCCGCACGATCGCTCGCAAGGGAGAGTCGTCGTTCCTGCCCTTCGCGCCCAAGCGCGTCGCCGTTACCCCAGCAACCTGGGCGGACCTCAGCGGGCTCGGGCGGCTTCCCCGGGCGCGGTACGTAGAGTTCCTGCCGTACGTGACCGGACGCGCCGAGTACGTGACGGTAGCGGATAACGATCCCTTCCGCAGCAGCGGCGAGCGGAAAGTGAAGGCGGGACTGGATGCGCGATTCGCGATCACGACCGGGTTCACCCTCAGCGGTGCGATGAACCCGGACTTCGGCCAGGTGGAGGTGGATCCGGCGAGAGTCAACCTCACTGCGAATGAGCTGTTCTTCCCCGAACGGCGACCGCTGTTCGTGGAAGAGGCTGACATCTTCCGCTACGGCCAGAACCGGGCGTTCAACTTCGCACCGTTCCCGATCGTGTTTCATTCGCGCCGCATAGGCCGGACTCCGCAGCGCAGCCTGGCCGGCTATCAGTTTGTGAACATGCCGGAGGACGCCACCATCGCCGGCGCCCTCAAGCTGGTCGGCAAATCCGCCGGCGGACTGTCCCTCGGCGTTGTCAACGCCGTCACCACCCGCGAAACAGCGCGCGTGCAAGCCACCAGCGGGACGTTCGGCGAGGAGCCGGTCGAGCCGTTCACGAATTATTTCGCGGGGCGCGTGCGGCGCACGGCACGTGGCGGGAACACCTTCTTCGGCGCGATGCTCACCGCGACGAACCGCGATCTGGAGGATTCGGTCCTCGCGCAGCTCCTCCGGCGCGACGCGTACTTCGCCGGCTTCGATCTCAACCACGCGTGGCGGAACCGCGAGTGGGTGCTCGACGCAGCACTCGGCGCCAGCCTGGTGGGAGGAACGCCCGCCGCGATCGCACTCACGCAGCGCTCGCCTGTCCATTACCTGCAGCGCCCCGACCGGGAGGAGGATCGGTTCGACGCGACTCGCCGCACGCTGAATGGCATGCTCGGGCAGCTCGCCGTGGCCAAGCGGTCCGGCGTGCACTGGATCGGTAGTGTTTCGGCGCAGGCGTCCTCACCGCAGTTCGAAGCCAACGACATCGGATTCCATGCGCTGTCCGGCTACACGCTGGTAAGCGGCGCGATCGCCTACAAGGAGGACAAGCCGGGGCGGATCATCCGCAATCACATCACCGGCATCATGACCGACCACGGCTGGAACGCCGACGGCGACATGACGGCGGAGCTGTACGCGTTCCTCAGCCAGGGGCAGTTCGTCAATTTCTGGCCGTTCCGGCTGCGATATCGGCACCTTCCCGGCACGTTCGATGACCGGCTGACTCGCGGAGGACCGGTGGCGCGCAAGCCGTGGGTGCGGACCGTAGAGACGGAATTCTCCACCGACACGCGCAAGGTGTATGTCCTGACGCTGCGGCTGTGGACGCAGCGCGACGGCGGCCCCGGCTGGGAGGACATAGTCACAACCGGGCTCTCTGTGCGGCCGAATCCGGCGTTTCGTCTGACACTCGGCCCGGAGTACGCGATGAGCCGCAATCCGGTGCAATACCTCAGCACCGCGCCGGATACAGCCGCGCACGCGACGTACGGCCAGCGCTACGTGTTCGGCGCGATCCGTTTCAATCAGGTCTCTCTCGTGACGCGCATGGACTGGACCTTCTCGCCGCGGTTGTCGCTGCAGATCTTCGCGCAGCCGCTGGCGGCGAGCGGTGTGTTTTCCGATATCAGAAGCCTGGCGGGAGCGCGAACCTTCTCGTTCGATCGGTACAGCGAGGCGGACGGCTCTCTTGCGCGTGATTCCGGGGGCAACTTCACCCTGCGGCCGCCTGGCGGCGCGGTTATCCAGATGCGGAATCCAGACTTCAACACGCGGTCGCTCGTCGGCAACGCAGTCTTGCGCTGGGAATACCGGCCCGGCTCAACGTTGTACCTCGTGTGGCAGCAGCGGCGCTCGGCGCTGGAACGGCTGCGGGACTTCAACTTCTCACGCGACGTAGGCGCGATCTTCGGCCAGCGGCCGGAGAACATTCTTGCGATAAAGGCGACGTACTGGCTGGCACGATAGTGCACAGCATGCGAGCCGGTTCTGTCCGTGACTGATTGAGCCGGAAGCTCCAGAACGTTATATTTCAATGTTCTGGAGAGATGGCCGAGAGGCTGAAGGCACCGGTTTGCTAAACCGGCATACGGGGAAACGCGTATCGAGGGTTCGAACCCCTCTCTCTCCGTTAATACGCGGGTCCGCCATGAAAAAGCGGGCCCGTTTTTCTTCAACCGCCTCCGATGACTGAACCGGGCCGACGTCCCCGCCTTCGATTTGCACCCTCGCCAACCGGCTATCTCCACGTTGGCGGAGCGCGCACGGCGCTCTTCAACTGGCTTTTCGCCAGACGCTACGGCGGCGATTTTCTCCTCCGCATAGAAGACACAGATAAGGCACGAAGCACCGACGAAAGCACCCGCGCGATCTTCGGGGGGATGGAGTGGCTCGGGCTGAACTGGGATGAAGAGGTCGTGTACCAGGGCGCAAACCTCGAGCGCCACCGCACCGACGCCCTCGCGATGCTTGGGCATGGCGCCGCGTACCGCTGCTTCTGCACCGCAGCAGAGCTCGACGAGCGCCGGAAATCAGCGGAAGCCCGGAAGGAAAGCTTCAAGTACGACGGCCGGTGCGACCGGCTCCCCGCCGCGGAAATAGAACGACGCGTCTCGTCAGGCGAGCCATTCGTTGTGCGCTTTCGCATCCCTGACGGAACGACGGAATGGATCGATCTCGTTCACGAAAGAATCGCCTTCCCGAACAAGGATCTCGACGACTTTGTGATCCTTCGATCGAACGGGACGCCGATCTACAACCTCGCCGTCGTATCTGACGATATCGCGATGGGAATCACTGTCGTAATGCGTGGCGACGATCACATCTCCAATACGCCGAAACAGATTCTCCTCTACCGGGCCCTCGGTGCCGAGCTCCCGGTTTTTGCGCACCTGCCGATGATCCACGGCATGGACGGCAAGAAGCTCAGCAAGCGCCACGGCGCCACCGCGGTGGGAGACTACCAGCATCAGGGGCTGCTTCCCGGCACGATGCTCAACTTTCTCGCGCTTCTTGGATGGTCGCCGGGCGGCGACCGCGAAGTGATGACGCTCGAGGAAATGATCTCCCTTTTCTCCCCCGAAGGGCTCCAGAGGAAGGCGGCAATCTTCGATCCGAAGAAACTCGAGTGGATGAACGGCCAGCACCTCTCGCTCATTCAGCTCGAAGACCTGGAACCGATTGTGACCCCTGCGATCATTGCCGCCGGCCTCACCGACGACCGCGGCATCGCGTCGAGGCGGGAATGGTATCTCGCGCTTCTCGATCTCCTCCGGGTCCGCGCGCGGACGATCGACGACATTGTCCGCCAGGCAGGACCGTACTTTCTCGACGCAATCGAGTACGATCCCGAAGCCGTGGCCAAAAACTGGAAGGATCCGCCAGCTACCGCGCAGGTACTCGAGGCAACTGGTGCGGCACTCGATGCATCACCTGACTGGACGCCCGAAACCCTCGAGTCAGTCCTGCGATCGCTCGCCGAGGCGCGGGGAATCGCAGCCGGGAAGATCTTCCAGCCGCTCCGCGTCGCTCTTACCGGACTCTCCGTCAGCCCGGGGATTTTCGAGGTCCTCGTCATGCAAGGCCGCGACCTCGCCCTGCGGCGGATCCGGGCGGCAGTGGACAAGATTGGCCCTGACCCCGAGCCCTGACCGCTGTCGACCGCTGTCGACCGCTGTTGACGCTCCGCCGCCGCACCTGCACATTTACAGGCTGAAGCACAGCCGGACCCAGAAACTTCCCCCCGGCGTCACCTGCTTGGAGCGACAATGCCTGAGGCACTGACCCCCTTAGAGGGCTCGGTATACAACTATCTGCTGGATTTCACAGCTGAGAATACGTATCAGCCGAGTATCCGCGACATCGGCAAGCAGTTCCAGATCAAATCGACGAAGACAGTCTCCGACCTGCTGCAGTCACTGGCCCGCAAGGGTTATATCGAGCGCGATCCGGCGCGGTCGCGCGGGGTTCGATTGCTGGGATTCGCCGGAGGCTCAAGGACGAAGCCGGTGCCATACTACGGAAAGATCCACGCGGGTGAGCCGTCACTGCTGCCGGAGAATCGCGAAGGCTTCATCACGATGGACCGCCGCTTCATCCCGGCCGACGAGGTCTATTTTCTCAGGGTGAAAGGCGACAGCATGAGCGGCCGCGCGATCTCCGACGGGGATTTCGTCATGGTCAACCCGCTGGCCAAGCCAAAGGAAAACGATATAGTCGCCGCACGAATCGGGGAGGAGGCAACGGTCAAGACTCTCGCCCATAACAACGGGAAGACAGTGCTGACCCCCGCCAATCCGGCCGAGCGTGAAATCGAGATCGAAAAGGGTGACGACTTCGGAATATTGGGGGTCGTCTGCGGCGTCTTCCGTCCGTTCGTGACGATGGAAGCGATGACCACCGACGTATCCCGCCGCTAGCGCTGAGACCCTGAGGGCGCGGCCGGCTCCTCGTCTCGTACCCTTCCGTCCGAGTTTGCCGCCCGCTCCCGCTCCTTTCGCTCACGGATGCTCTTCACGGCTTTCTTGAAGTCGGCCTCGTTCATTCCGCGCTGAGCCTGCCAGAAAATGTCCGAGTGAAGCTGGTTCTGCAGCCTGTTCCGTTCGTAGGTCGTGGGATTCGCCTGCTGATTTATGGGCAGCAGCGCGAGCACGGCGGTGGGGATCGAGATCTTGCCGAGGCGTATGTACTGCGGATCGATTCCGTACTTCCTTCCTCCCCGCTCGACGGTCCAGTCTCCCGGTTTCCGCTGGCCTGAAGCTATCGCGACGGAATCATTGAATGGCGCAATTATCGAGACTATTGCGCTGTCGAGCTTTTCCTTCGCGCTTTTCGGCGCGGAGACTATGTCACCCGTCGGAGCCCACACGCGCGGCCCGGTATAGGAAGGCCGGATTCCCCGCGTCGGGCCACCAGTTCCCACGAGCGGACCGCTTCCACCTTCCCTATCGCCCGTCGAGGGAGCCACGGGCATCGCAGGAACTGAAGACGGAACCTCGGTCGGTGCCACAAGGCGAACGGGAGGATTTTCGGATAACGGCCTGTTGTCGCCACCGCTCCGGCCGGCAACGGGTGGACCACCGCGTTGAGGCAGCCGGAGAAAGCCGATTCTCTCGGGAGTCACTTCTCTGGAGTCACGCGAGCCGAAAAGCCGGGACATCGCTGTCGGCGCGATGAGCAGGGGCGCAACCGCAATCGCCAGAACGACGTGAAGCGTGATGGAGATCACGAGCGGCTTCGACATTCGGCGCGGCGGCTTCGCCTGCACCGGCTCGCGGGATCCCCTCAGCGTCTGCATCACTTCAGTCCGCGGAAACTCAGGCCCCGACGCCCAGGCGCGTCAGGACGCGTCCGGCCCGCGCGGCTGCTTCGCGCAGACGCTCGGGTGACGTCACGAAGGACACCCGGAAAAAACCTTCTCCTCCTTCTCCGAACGACGAGCCAGGCAGGACAATCACTCCCTCTTCCTCCATCAGAAATTCAGCGAACTCCGCGCTCGTGATGTGTTCAGGAAGCGGGATCCACAGGTACATCGTGGCCTTCGGTGAAACGCAGTCGAACCCGTTCTCGCGAAACGCCTCGACCGCTGCGTCCCGGCGCTCCTCGAAAACAGCGATGTTGCGATCGGCGAATCCCGTCGTGTCGTCGAGCGCAGCCGCGGCCGCAGCCTGGACCGCCATGAACGCGCCGGTATCGACGAAGAGTTTCACCCGCGCGAGCGGGGCGAGAAGCTCCTTCGCTCCCACCGCCCAGCCGCATCGCCACCCCGTCATGTTGTAAGTCTTTGACATCGAATGAAACTCGATTGCTACCGCGCGAGCTCCCTCAATCTCGAAGATGCTCGGCGGCGAGTAGCCGTCGAATGCCATTTCGGAGTAGGCATTGTCATACACCAGGAGGATGTCGAGTTCCCTGCACCGCTCCACGACGCGCCTCAGATACTCGGGCGGAGCTACGGCAGCTGTCGGACTGTTCGGATAGTTGAGATAGAGGATCTTCGCGCGCTCCATGACCTCCGGCGGCACGTCATCGAGATCGACGAGAAAATCCTTCTCCGGCCGGAGGGAATATCGATACGGTTCACCGTGTGCAAGCTGGGCTCCGCCGGTGTACGCCAGATACCCGGGCTCGGGGATTATCGCAACATCGCCCGGCTCGACGTATGCGAGCGCGAGGTGCGATATCCCCTCCTTTGATCCGACCAGCGGTACCACTTCGGCGAAGGGATCGAACTCGAGCCCGAACCTTCGCTTCATGAAACGGGCGACTGCCTCACGGTATTCGACAAGCCCGAGCCCGAAACCGTAACGGCTCATTGCAGGCACCTGCGCGGCCGCCGCAAGCTTCTCCACAGCCGCGGGAGGAGGCGCAAGATCCGCGTCGCCGGCGCCGAGGTCTATCACGTCGACACCGCGCGCGATGAGCTGTCGCTTTTTCTCGGGATACTTCCCGAGCGCGTACTCCGGGAGCGTCAGAAGACGGCTGGCGGGACGCGGCATTCAGGCGCCGCCGCTCACGGGATTGCTGACCGAGCTGTACCCCTCGATCTCCACTTCTACTACGTCGCCAGGTTCGAGCGGCGCAACGCCTGACGGGGTTCCAGTCGCCAGGATGTCCCCCGGCTCGAGGGTCATGACGTGCGATACGTATGACAGGAGCATCGGGATCGTGAAGACCATGTCGGCTGCCGACCCCCTCTGCTTTTCCTCGCCGTTGACGCGCGTGACTATCGTGAGAGCAGTCAGATCTTCAGGCGCGGGCACGACGCCGCCAATCGGGCAGAAGGAGTCGAATCCTTTCGCGCGGGTCCACTGGCTGTCTTTTCTCTGCAGATCCCGCGCTGTGACGTCGTTTACCGCAACGACGCCCCGAATAGCTGCGAGCGCTTCCTCCTCGCCCGCTTTCGTCAGGCGCGAACCGACTACGATTCCGATCTCGCCCTCGAACTCCACCCGCACAGACTGCGGCGGAAGCACAATCGGCTCGCCGTCCCAGATAACGCTCGATGGCGGCTTGAGAAAAAACAGAGGCTCGGCGGGCACTTCGTTGCCGAGTTCCTTCGCATGCTCCCGGTAGTTGCGGCCGATGCAGACGATCTTTCCCGGCCGTTCGGCTCTCGACCTGCCGAATTCAGGAATATTCACTCCGCCCGTGAGCGGATCGTCGAATCGCAGATCTGACAAGTTGTTTTCACCTCATTGAGACACCGCGTAGAACCGCATGAGTTGCCGCGCCACCTCGTCCCAATTTACAAGAATCTGCCGTGCCGGTGGCAAAGCGCCGAGAAGTGACTGGCCGTACGACTTCGTGACCACCCGCGGATCGGCAATGATGATGGCTCCCCTGTCTGATTTCGATCGTATCAGGCGGCCGAACCCCTGCTTCAGGCGCAGCGCGGCGTGAGGAATCATGTACTCGCCGAAAGGATCGCCGCCCCGCCGCGCGATAGCTTCGCAGTGCGCCGCGGTCAGCGGCTCAGTCGGAACTCGGAACGGGAGTTTTGCTATCAGCAGCCCTCGAAGCGCGTTTCCCGCGACGTCGACGCCTTCCCAGTAGGAAGAGGTACCAAGCAGCACTGCCCGCCCGGATTCCCTGAACCTGCCGAGAAGTAGGTCGCGGGATTCCTCGCCGTGAACGAGCAGTGGGCGATCCGCCGCCATTCCGAGCGACCGGAGCTCGATCGCGGCCTGCCGCACGTCACGATGGCTGGTGAAAAGCACGAAGATCCCGCCATCCGATGCCGCAGTGAATTCGACGATCATCCGCACAACCGCCCGAAAGTGACCTGACGGGTCGGTGTTCGGCGCCGGAGTGTCGGTTGGAACGGCAAGAATCGCCTGATGCTCGAAATCGAACGGCGACGGGAATGACTCGGTCACCGGAGGAATGCCGAGCTGGTCGATGCCCAGTCGCCCGGCGAGAAAATCGAACCGCGAATTGGTGGAGAGCGTGGCGCTCGTCACGATCGTCGTGCGAAGCCGGTCGAAAAGGTCGTCCCTCAGGATCGGCGCGAGGTCGAGCGGCACCCAGGTGACTCCAACGTTTCCGTCCTTGCCGCGTGTCTCGACCCACCTGATGCGCCGATGCGCATCGGGGCCAGGTGCCAGTGCTCCGTAGAGCGCCTCGGCAACACCCTCGAGCCTGCGGCCCGCTCCCCGCAGCTCGCTCACGAGTGCCGACAGCGCTTCATCGCGCACCGCTTCTGCCTCGAGCCGCTGCCGGATGAGACCAATGCTGTCGGTCAGAAGCGCCGTCTCACGAATGAGATCCTCGAGAGCGGTGCCGAGGCCGGCGCGCCAGATCTGATGTGAGTCGAACTCGTCGGTGAGTCGCGCAACCGGCTGTCCGCTTTCCTTCAGGTATATCTCGAGCAGGTCGAACACGACCCCGCCCTTATCGCGTGCCGCATCAACGGCGGGGAGAATCCTGTCGCGGAGCATGTCGAGGCTTGCCGCGTTGAATATCTCGTCGCGATTTATGCGCAGCCGCTCCTCGAGCGCCGCCAGCAAGCCTCGTCCACCCTTCCTCGATGATTGCGGTCTTGCCAGTCGCGACAGCAGCCTCTGAAGGCCACGCCTCGTCGTGCTGGCTCCGAGGTGGGCGGCTGCCGCGTCCTCGAGGTGGTGGCCCTCGTCGATGACGAGCCGCGTGTAGGGCGGAATCACTGCCGCATCCTCCCAGTTGTTCGCTACCCTGCGCACGGCGATGTCGGACATGAGAAGGTGATGATTGACCACCACCACGTTCGCCGCTGCGGCCGCGCGTCGTGCCTCGAAGAGGAAGCAGCGGTCGAAATGGGGGCACGCAGTCCGCACACAGAGGTCGGGCTCCGCGGCGACCTCGTCCCACACCTCGGTCGCCGGCGGATAAGGGAGATCGCTCAGCGACCCGTCCCGCGTCCTTCGCGACCATTCGGAGATCATGTCGATGCCGCCGCCGTCATCGAGGAGCGATGGGCCGATGAGCCTCGCCTGCTCGAGCCTGAGGAGGCAGAGGTAATTCCGCCACCCCTTTAGCAGTGCAAAGGTCACTTCCTGTTCGTCCGCGAGCGCATCGGCGAGGAACGGAAGATCCTTTCGAACGAGTTGCTCCTGGAGGTTAATCGTGTTCGTAGAGACAACCGTTCGCTCGCCCGTCATTGCCGACCATCGGAGCGCCGGCAAAAGGTAGCCGAGTGACTTCCCGACGCCCGTGCCTGCTTCGATGAGCCCGACTCCGGTGTCGTTGTACAGCGTCGCGATGGCGCGCGCCATGTCCCGCTGGGCTGGGCGGTCCTCGTACTGCTGCATCGCTGCGGCTATGGGGCCTGATGGACCCAGGTCGTCGGCAATGCTTTCAGGATGAAGCGACTTCGCTTCTCTGTCTTCCGCACGAAAGTCGATCATTCCTCGTGGGCCAGCCGGTACGCCAGATTGCGGCCGGCTCCCATATCGTCAGTCAACCGCTCGACTATTTCGCGCGCCCTCATCCCCTCGGCGCGGAGCGAATCGACTGTTGCGCGCAACTCGTCCTCGGAGAGCTTTGCGGGAATCGACGCTGCTATGAGAATGACTATCTCGCCGCGTACCTGTCTTTCAGCGAACTGTGACGCAAGCTCGCGTATCGTTCCTCGCGCAAATTCCTCGAACTTCTTTGTGAGTTCGCGGGCGACCACCGCGTCGCGGTCGCCCGCGCCTGCATCGGCCAGTTCCTTCAGCGTTGCCGCAGTGCGCATGGGTGATTCGTAAATGATTCCCGTTCGCTGAAGCTTCATTATTTCGGCGAGTTTCTGGAGGCGCTCCTTTCCGCGGCGCGGCAGGAATCCGAAGAAAGTGAATTCGTCGCCGGCGATGCCTGAAGCGACAAGCGCTGCAAGGAGAGCTGACGCGCCAGGCACCGGGATCACGGGAATTCCTGCGGAGATCGCCGCAGTCACGAGTCTCGCTCCGGGATCTGACAGGAGGGGGGTGCCGGCGTCGGTGATGAGAGCGATCGATTCTCCGTCATGCAACCGCTTCACGAGCCGAGGTGTCTCGCGGGCTTCGTTGTGCTCGTGATACGGGGATGTGCGGGTGCCGATCTCGTAGTGATCGAGAAGCCGCCGCGAGTGCCGGGTATCTTCGGCGACAACGAGCGCTGCTGAGGAAAGGACCTCCACGGCGCGGTATGACATGTCCCCCATGTTTCCGATGGGGGTGCTGACGATGAAGAGGGATCCCGCCAAGCCGGGCTCAGTCAACTGCCCGGCCGGATCATGCTGCGTGGTTTCCCTCTCAGCCTGACCGTGTCAGGCTGCGTGGAGCTTGAACTTTGTCTCGAGCTCGGACTTCGGCACAGCGCCTATCACCTGGTCGACGAGCTTCCCATCCTTGAAAAAGAGGATGGCGGGAATCGAGCGCACGTGAAAGCGGCTCGGGGTGCGGATATTCGTCTCGACGTCGAGCTTGGCGACCTTGGCTCTGCCGGCGTATTCGATCGAGAGCTGGTCGAGAACGGGAGCGATCATCCGGCAGGGGCCGCACCATGCGGCCCAGAAATCGACAACAGCAAGCCCTTCGTGCTTCTCGATTTCCGCCTCGAAATCACTGTCAGTTACATCGACCGCATTCGACATTGAGCTTCCTCTTCGCCGGATGCTCCGGCATGATCGCTGGATTAGTTTTGACTTCCCTGTCGACCGAAATCTAATGCAAGAAAGAGCCCCCAAAGGAACACGGATCGCGCACATCGGCATCGCGCTCGAGTCGATCGCTCCCCAAGTCGCCTTTTTCCGGGAGATACTCGGGATGGAGGAGACCGCTGTAGCGGACTCCGACGGCGCACGCATCACCGCTTTCGCGGCCGGCGAGTCACTGGTCGAGCTGCTCGAGCCGGAGGGATCAGACACGCCGATCGGCCGGTTCATCGCGCGCCGGGGTCCGGGGATCCATCACATCTGCTTCGGCGTCGACAATCTGGAGGAAGCGATGGCGCGCTGTCGCGCCGCGGGTTTGCGTCTCGTCGACGAAGTCCCGCGGATCGGAGCCGAAGGCAAACCGATCGCGTTCATTCATCCGGCGGCGACTGGAGGGGTTCTTGTGGAGCTGACGGAGAACTGACTGTCCTTTACTGACTACGGACTGCGGATGTACTGCGGAATGATTACCGGGACAACTGCGGACTGATTACCGGGACAACTGCGACATCGCCTGCCAGTCCGTAGCCCGCAGTAGTCTCGGTAGGCTGTCCGCAGTACGTCCGCAGCCCGCAATCAGTAAAGGAGGCCCGCAGTAGTCCCAGCACGCTGTCCGCAGTACGTCCGCAGCCCGCAATCAGTGAAGGAGGCCCGCCTTAGCTCCCTCTCCTGCAGAAATCCCTGACTGCCGCGATCTCCATGTTGTCGACGTAATGCCGTCCGCCGGGCCCGGGGATCGTATAGAACGACGGAGTCCTGACGATGCCGCCGCGCGTCAACTCGGCGACAACGACACGGTGGCCGGCTTCTCCCGGCAGGTCACGAAGGATGCGAAATTTGTCGTGGTTGAAATAGCATTGCAGGATCACGAGCCGCTTCTCGAGCTCGTCGCGGCTCATGTTGTCGCGGGCCGGTCCGCGGGACGTCCCGAACACGATGGACATCCCCTGGATGTCCTCGGCGCGGACCGCCGTGAGAAAGTGCTCGACGGCTGCCTGCGGAGTAGCACCGCCGGTCAGGTTCGGATTCACCGCGACAGGCGCAGGGATCGGCGCGGCGCCGACGGGGCTGGTCGTCGTCGTTGTCGTCGTAGCCGCCCGCGTGCAGGCGGTGAAAAGAATCAGGGTCAGCAGTAGTTTCTTCACGCGGTACTCCACAAAAGTTGGTGCGAACCTACAGGGCGGTGGAAATGGCAGCAAGACATCAGCGCCTCTACGTGAACATAGACCATGTTGCAACGTTGAGACAGGCGAGGCGAGGCGCGGAACCCGATCCCCTGGAGGCCGCGGCAATCTGCGAGGCGGCAGGCGCAGACGGCATAACCGCGCATCTGCGGGAAGACCGCCGGCATATACAGGACGCGGACGTCGAGGCGCTCGCAACTTCAGTGACGACATTCTTCAACCTCGAAGCCGCCTGCGAAGATGAAATGATCGACATCGCGCTGCGTCTTCGACCATACCAGGTGACACTGGTACCCGAGAAACGCGAGGAGGTTACAACTGAAGGAGGGCTCGACATCGCCCGGGAGCGCGCGCGTGTCGAGCGCGCGATCGCCAGGCTCCGCGAGGCAGGGATCCGGGTGAGCCTCTTCATAAATCCTGCGATCGATGCAGTGCTTCTTTCGCGCGAGCTTGGCGCCGATGCGGTCGAGCTCCACACCGGAGATTATGCGAACCGACCGGGTCGCCCGGAAACACTGAGGGCACTGGAAGACGCGGCGAGAGCAGGCGCCGACGCAGGGATCGCGGTTCACGCCGGGCACGGCCTCACCGTACCGAACGTCGGCGGCGTTGCGCGCATTCCCGAAATCGAGGAGCTCAACATCGGGCACTCGATAATCAGCCGCTCGATAGTCACCGGCCTCGACGAAGCCGTTCGCGAGATCCGCCGCGCAATGGACGTGGCGCGCGGAAATTCCGAGATTTGATGAGATGACTGACGAGCTGCCACCAATCTCCGCGCTTTTCTTCGACGATCCAGGTCCGCACGTAGTGCGCGCCGGATTCCCTTCCGGGCCCGCGCGAGCGGCTTATACGCCAGCCCGCGGCCAGGAGCTCCGCGCCCTCCTCACCACGAGCATCACCCAGCTCGGGGCCGTCTCGGGCGAGATACGGCGAAAAACGCCGATCCCGCTTCCTCCACCCGTCGCGATCGACACCCTTCTTTACAGCGGCCGTGCTGCTCTCGACCGGGCCCTCGCGGTTCGAGAAGAAATCCTCGCCGCGGGCACGCCGCACGATACACCGGCTGTTCAGGAACTGCTCGACCTCATCATACTTGCGTCAGCGGACTGACCATTGAAGCTCGGCCTGCGGGGAATCATCGGCATTGCGCTGAGCGCGGTGCTGCTCTGGTGGACCCTGCGAGACGTATCGCTCGCCGTGGTGTGGACAGAGCTCCGGCGTTCCAACGGCTGGCTCTTTTTCTGGGCGACGCTCTTCTCGACGATAATCTTCCCGCTTCGCGCCAGGCGGTGGCAGACGATTCTCGAGCCGGTCGCACCGAACCAGCCGTTCGGCGCCCTGTGGAAGGCGACAGCCGTCGGGATGATGGCGAACAACGTTCTGCCGGCGCGCGCCGGGGAGATCGTGCGCGCCTACGCGCTGACCCACCAGACCAAGGTTCCGCTCTCCACCTCGATCGCCTCACTCGCGGTAGACAGGCTTTTCGACATGCTCGTGCTGCTTCTGCTCGCGGTGGTCGCGTTTCTCGATCCCGCGTTCCCGCGCAGTGCACAGATCGCCGGCCAGACCATAGGGAGCCTCGCCCAGGGTTC
>JBPCJP010000196.1:0-19835 GCA_051005175.1 Gemmatimonadaceae bacterium
CGCCGCGATGCGCCCGACGCCAGGAAGATGCTCGAGATCGCCAGCCCCTCGGGGAACTTGTGAAGAAGGATCGCGATGAAGACGATGAGCCCGAGCGACGGCCTGATGCTGAAACCGCTGGCTATCGCCACCCCGTCCACGAAGGTGTGAAGCAGCATGCCGGCGAGCGCCGACATCCCGACTCCGCGACTCACTTCGTGAACCTCTTCCCCGAAGTGGAAATGCGGCACGAGAGTGTGCTGCGTGAAGTGAACGAGGAGGAATCCCAGAAGGATCAGTCCGCCCGCGCTCGCGCCATGCTGGTCGAGCGCTTCCGGCGCGAGATCCAGCAGCGCCACCGAAATCATGAACCCGGCCGAGAGCGCGATCATCTTCTCGAGGGCGGGGACGCTCCAGCGGGAGCGTGAAACGACAGCCGCCGCACCCGCGACGTTCGCGAGTCCGGCGATGAGCGTGTAGATGAATGCGGATCTCACTCCTGTGTCAGCGCAAGCCTCTCCGCCGTCGACGCGATCGCCGCGGATAGAGTCGGTGCGGGCGCCCTGTCCCACGACTGCGATCCCCACGACCTGTCAGCCAGCGCCGCACGCTCCTCGAGCCCCTTCCCCTGCAGCAGGTAGAGCCACTTGTCGTTGCGGGAGTAGATGAAGAGCTCGAGCTGTGGAGTCAGCGTTATCTGGTCGTCAGCAGTGTAGAGCGAGAACTCGACGCCGCCGTACGTCGCCAGCGGGACCTTGAGGCGGGCGATCGCATCGCGCACATCGGGAAGCGCGACACTCTCCCCGCGCCACGTCGTTTCGGACCTCAGGTCGGCGATGACGCAATCGATCGCCGGCCCGAGCTGCTCGCCCAGCGTATGAAACAGATCCACGACACGCTCGGCGTTCGCACCGATGTATGCTTCGTAGACCTCCCCTTCCTTTTCGAAGGTGAAGCCGTCCACACCCGACCGGAACCTGCGCCAAACAGTTATCTCGGGATTTCTGCCGCGAAAGAGCATTTATGGATCGAGTGGATGTTCAGTTCCCTGCTTCCGCAACCGAGCGGCGCGCCTGCGCGAGCAGGTCGTCACGCGTGTTTAGCGCAGGTTCAGTTATAACCGTTTCAAGCAGCATTCGTAACATTCTGCCCACCTTCGGGCCTGTAATCCCGAGCTCGGCAAGGTCGCTCCCGTCGATCGCCAGGTCGGCCACTTCTACCGGATCGCGATACGCGACAAGTATCGCGCGCCGGTAAGCCGAGTGAACGACGGCGGCCGAAGGGGCCTCGATTCCCGCCGCACGTTCGGCCGCCCATCGCGCGGCAGCCAGCCTCAGGACTGAGGCAAGACGCGTGCGACCAGTCATGGCGGCCCATCTCCTGAGCACCGGATCGAGTGGGCCACCCTGGCTCGACATGGCGAACTTCATCTCCGCCGCCAGCACGCTCCAGTGGGTGATGATGCCGGCAATCCACGAAGCGTCCGAATTCGAGAATCTGAGACCCTTCAGGGTTTCGAGAACGCCCGGTGGCCGGGCCGCAGCAAAGAGAGCGATGAGGCGAAGAATGCGTCGGTTCACCTTCGCTATTGGAAGGCCCGATGCCATAGTGCCGACGGGCGGAACGGGAAGCGGCATCGCGATCTGGTCGATTGTCGCGAGCTCGATCGCCGACACATCGGCCAGCCCGGGGATCAGCGTGCCGAATGCACCGGAGCTCTGCCATTTCGCGAACGCGACGCTCGGGCACCTCACCTGATCCATCGTTTTCTCTATCTCCTGCTTCACGCGCTCCGCGGAAAGTCTCCCGAGGTGAGGAGCGCTGCCGAGAATCGCCTTCCACGTAAGCGGCTCGATCTCGAAGTCGAGCCGGGTAGAAAAGCGAATCGCTCTCAGAGCGCGCAGCCGATCCTCGCGCAGCCGCTCCTCGGGGTCGCCTACAGCGCGCACCGTTTTGCTGGCAAGATCAGCGCGTCCGCCGAAGGGATCCTTTACTTCCCTGGTCCGCGGATCGAACGCGATTGCATTGATCGTATAATCGCGCCGCGCCAGATCCTCATCGATGGTGGCGCCGAACTCGACTACCGCATGCCTCCCGTCAGTCCTGACATCGCGGCGGAACGTCGTCACCTCGTGCATGACGCCGTCTTCGCCGAGGACGCCGATGGTCCCGAATGCGATGCCCACGGGAACCGTGCGGGGAAAAAGTTTCCTTACCTCCTCCGGCCTGGCCGCAGTGGCAAAATCCCAGTCGAGGTGCGGATGCCCGAGCAGAGCGTCGCGCACGGCGCCGCCCACGCACCAGGTCTCGAATCCGGCTTTCTCGAGAGTGCGCGCGATGTCGAGCACTACGCGCGGGGGCGAAAGATTCTCTATCAATTTTCCCTGAACATGTCGCGGATGGCGCCCATCGTCATGCCTGCGCCGAGTGCGAGCATGAGATCGAGGCGTGCCTGCTGCGCGCGGCGGTACCCGCCGAATATCACTCTGAGCTCCTGGAGCCGGCGTCCACCGCCGGCGTATCCGTAGGTATGCCCGACCCGGCCGCCCTGTGTTCTCGACGTGAGCACTACGGGTTTTTCGTCGTCGATCCAGCGCTCGATCGCTGGGACGAGCACCGGCGGCACATTGCCGCGGCCCATCGCCGCGATCACGACTCCGCGGGCCGATTCGCGCGAAGCATCGAGCAGCCGCGCATCAGATCCCGCCGCGACGAATATGATGTCAACCGGCGTCGCAAGCTCGGCCGGATCGATAACGGGGGGCATCGGGGGCATTTCGCGGTGCACTATCAGCTCCCCTTCGTCGAGCACGCCAAGAGGTCCGAAGCCCGGACTTTCGAATGCGTCGAGGAGATGGGTGTTTGTCTTCGTCGCGTCGAGCGCCGCGAATATCTGGCCGCTTATGACAACCATCGCTCCGAATCCGCGGGTCTCGGGACTCGCCGCGACTCTCACAGACTCGAGAAGGTTGGCCGGGCCATCCCAGCCCAGGTCGCTGACAGTCCGCATCGCGCCGGTGAATACCACCGGCTTCTCGGCGGGCAGCGATCGCGCGACGAGATATGCGCTTTCCTCGAGTGTGTCTGTTCCGTGCGTGACGACGACGCCCGTCACCTCAGGCCTTGCAATGTGCTCGCGAATCCTGTTGCGCAGTTCCCACATCCGCTCAACCGTCATGTGCGGGCCCGGATATGAGCCCCACTCTTCCGTCTCGACGCCCGTGACGGCCCGGATGCCGCGTGTCGCCGCAAGGATCTCGTCGGCGTTCAGCGACTGCACAGTTCCCGCTCCGCCGGGATCGTTGCGCATCGCGATAGTCCCGCCGGTGAAGATGATGACTATCATGCCTGCCCACCGCGACCGGGTACGGCGCCGATCACCTGCATTGCCAGCCGGGCGGCGGTCTCGAGGTTCTCCTCGTTGTTCGCAGAAGCTTCCATCGCATACGTTATGAGCGCGTCGGCCGTCAGGAGATCGAACGCCCCCGCGCGGTCATCGCGCAGCGCAGAGAGAAGCTCCGCCGCGCTCCTGATGAACAGCTCGGCCATCGCAGATTCGTCGGCGCATGTCTTCCCGCCCACGATGCGAATGATTCGTTCCGAGAGATCTGATGGAGGCGCCGGCGAGCGTGACGCCAGCCATTCACCTGCATCGATCACTGTGGGCCCGGCGTTGCGCGCCTCAGCTTCCGTTGCTCCCGGCAAGCTGCGCCCTTACCACGCCCTCGACAGCCGCGAGCGCGTCGGGAAGCCTGCCAGCATCCGGGATTCCGGCCTGCGCCATGTGCGGCTTTCCGCCTCCCCGCCCGCCGGCGACAGCGGCCACGTCGCGGATGATCGTGTCGGCGCGAAGCCCGCGGTCGCGCAGGTCGTCGGTCACTATTGCCAGAAGCGAGCTCTTGCCATCGTCGAACGATGCTGACAGCACTGCCACGCCGCTCTGCATCTTCTCGCGAAGGATGTCCCCAAGTCCCTGGAGCGACTTCATGTCGACGGCGGGAACGGCTGCGGATATCACCCGCACTCCGTCAACACTCACCGCGCGATCCAGCAGCGGCTGGATACCCGCCGAGCCCCCGCCTTTCACAGCTTCATCCAGTTTCTTCTCGAGCGTGCGGCGTTCATCGAGCAGGCCCTGGAGCCGCTTCACCACCCCATCCGGAGAAGATCGAAGCAGGCCGGCAACATCGCGAAGCGTGCGCTTGCGCGCGTTGACTGCGTCATAGGCGCGCGGGCCGGTGAGAGCTTCGATGCGGCGGACGCCTGCCGCCACCCCGGTCTCGCTGAGAATCTGGAACAGCGCGATTTCCGCCGTGTTGCGAACGTGAGTGCCGCCGCAAAGCTCCGCCGATATCCCCGGAATCAATACGACCCTGACAACGTCTCCGTACTTCTCGCCGAAGAGCGCCATCGCGCCTGCCGATACGGCCTCGGTGTAGGAGCGCTGGGTGATGTCGAGCGACACCGCGGCGAGAATTCCGCGGTTCACCATTTCCTCGACTTCCTGGATCTGCGGCTCGGTCATCGGGCCGTGATGCGTGAAGTCGAATCTCAGCCGGTCGGGTGCGACTAGCGAGCCTGCCTGATGGACATGTTCGCCGAGCACAGTTCGGAGCGCAGCGTGAAGGAGGTGCGTTGCCGTGTGGTTGCGCTCAGTGTCGAGGCGGACGTCCCTCGGGATCGTGGCTTTGACGGGTCCGGCCTTGATCTCCCCTTCCGCGTTGCCTATGACGGTGGGCTTTCCGTCGATCCGCCGCACCTCGTCAACCTCCAGCGACCATCCTTCACCGACGACAGTTCCACGATCAGAGACCTGTCCGCCGGACTCGACATAGAACGGAGTCTCCCTCAGCATTACAGCCGCGCGGCCCGCGGGGAGCTTCCTGAAGGCCGTCACGACTGTATCGGTTTCGATTGTATCGTAGCCGACGAATGTCACCGGCTCCTGCGGCATCCAGGATGTGTCAGCGAGATCGTCTGCGGAAACTCCGATCTTCCTGGACTTCCGCTCGCGCTGCGACTGTTCTCGCTGAGCCGTGAGGGACGACTCGAACCCGGCGAGGTCGATCGTATACCCGCGCTCGCGCGCCATCAGCTCCGTCAGGTCGATGGGGAAACCGAACGTGTCGTAGAGCCTGAAGACATCGTCGCCCGAGATGGTCCCCGTGACCGCGGTCGATCCCTGAGTGCTGTTCTCCGGCGCGATCTCGTCGAAGCGCTTCATGCCTCCGTCGATCGTCGCGAGGAACCTCTGCTCTTCAGCGCGGGTGGTGTCAAGAATGTGGCGCTCCCGCTGGTTGAGCTCCGGGAAGACGTCGCTCATTGTCTCGATAACCCGCTGAACCACGTCGACAAGAGTCGGTGTCCCGCGGCCGAGGAGCCAGGCGTGTCGCACGGCGCGGCGGAGAATGCGTCGAAGGACGTAGCCACGGCCTTCGTTGGACGGGAATACGCCGTCGGCAAGCAGGAACGCTACGGCGCGCGAGTGATCCGCGATGACCCTGAATGAAGCCGGATCGACGTGAACGCGGTTTCCCGTCTTGACCGCTGCGGAAAGACCCCCGGCCTGCCCGGTGAGCTCGTGCCAGTATCGATCGTCCGATTCCCTGCCGCGATAGGGAATGCCGCACACTCTCTCCAGTCGCTCGATCAGGTCGATGAAGAGATCGGTGTGGTAATTGTTGGTGACGCTCTGCATCGCGGCGGCGACGCGCTCCAGTCCCATGCCTGTATCGACAGACGGCTTTGGAAGCGGCACGAGCGTGCCGTCCTCCTGCCTGTCGAACTGCATGAACACGAGGTTCCATATTTCAAGGAAGCGCCCTGCCTCTGCCCCTTCGACGAACGCATCGCGGGAGAATTCGGTTCGATCGAGCTCGGTCCATTCACCGCTTGCGTCAGCAGGAAATCGCCAGTCTTTCGCAACGTGCGCGAGGTCGACGTAGATCTCCGAACATGGCCCGCACGGGCCCGTGTCGGCCATCTGCCAGAAGTTGTCGTGCGCACCGAGCCCGTAGATGCGCGAGTCGGCGAGGCCGGTCACCTCGTGCCAGAGGTTGCGGGCTTCGTCGTCCTCCTCGAACACCGTTACCCTGAGGTGGGCGGGATCGAGCTTGAGGTCTTCGGTGAGGAAATCCCAGGCGAAGCGGATCGCGTCCTTCTTGAAGTAATCGCCGAAGGAGAAGTTTCCGAGCATCTCGAAGAACGTGTGGTGGCGGGCCGTGTGTCCCACCTGCTCGAGGTCGTTGTGTTTCCCGCCGGCCCTGACGCATTTCTGGGAGGTCGTGGCGCGGTGGCCGAACTCAGGCGTGTCGAGGCCGAGGAACACCCGCTTGAACGGGACCATGCCCGCATTCGTAAACAGCAGCGTGGGGTCGTCGGCGGGGACGAGCGAGCTGCTCGGGCGCACCGCGTGCTCCTGCCGCTCGAAGTACTCGAGGAATCTGCGTCTTATCTCTGAAGCCTGCATGCGGGAAATATACTGGAGGCCGTGCGCGTTCCTCAGCCCGGAAGACAGAAACGGGGGCCTTGTTACCTGGCGAAGGCAGCCTTGAGCGCATCTCCTGCCATCTGCTGTGCAGCCATTGCTTTGGCCACTATCGCGGCCATGCCGAAGAATTCGTGCGTTACGTTTTCGTATGTCCGCTGCTCCACGGCAACCCCTGCGTCTCTCATCTTCTGCGCCAGCAGCTCCCCATCCGAGCGAAGCGGATCGATCTGCGCATTGATGATCGTCGTTGCCGGAAGTCCCGCGAGGTTGGCAGCGACGAGGTTCACTCTCGGGTCGTTGCGATCCTGGGGTCCGTTCAGGTAGTTGTCGAAGAACCAGCTCATCATCGCCCTGCTGAGCGGCTTCGCATTGGCGTTCTCCCTGTATGAAGGAGTCGCCGTGTCGGTACCCGCGATTGGATAGACGGAGACGATTGCCAGCGGCATCTGCGCCTTCCTGTCCCGGGCCATGATAGCAGTGGCGACCGCAAGTCCACCACCTGCGCTTTCACCAGCCAGCGCGATCTTCTTCGGATCCCCCTTCAGCGATGCCGCGTTCGCCAGTGCCCATTCATATGTGGCGTACGCATCGTCGTGTGCAGCAGGAAATCTGTTTTCGGGCCCCTGCCGGTAATCGACCGAGATGACAACGGCTCCAGCCGCCTTGGCGAGTCCCCTTGCTCCGGCATCGTATACCTGCTTGTCGGCGATCACCCAGCCGCCGCCGTGATAGTAGACGACCACTGGAAACGGCGCGGTTCCGGCCACGGGAGTGTAGATGCGAACAGGCAGCGTTCCTCCAGCTGTCTGAATCGTCCTGTCCACCGACCTGACCGCGGGATCGGGCGCAGTCGGCTTACCCTGGGCCTTCATCACCGCCACTGCCGCGTCCGCCGGTGTCGGCTGCTTTCGAGCTTCTGCCGCCGTCAACGTTTCGATCGGCTTGCCGCCCATCGTGCCAAGCTGATCGAGAACGGCCTTCATCTCTGCATCCGGCGCTGCCATCGGCGCGACTGCGTCTGTTGTCATGCTCGTATTCATCCCGGAGGTTGTATCCGTCATTCCGTCACTGGCATCCTTCGCCTGGCAGCCCACAGTCAGCACCATCAGGCCCGCCAGTAGTAGTTGATTGTTCCGCTGCATCGTGTTTCTCGAGGTAATGGGAGTGTCGCCGGAAGGACCGCTCCGCGAGGAGACGGTCCCCCGGCGCCATCGCTACGCCAGGAACGGCCCGACGATAGCCAGAACCTGAGCCTTTGTAAGTGGCTCGTCGAACGCCTCGGTGACGCCAGCCGTTCCACCATTGTTGGTGCCAAGCGCCGTGAGGTTGAGGCCCGCCTGCGTGACATTGTCCTCGCCATCATAGATGGGCTGCGTAAACGCCGGCAGATCGTCCCGGCTGTTTCCAGTTATCCAGCCCTTCTTCCCGCGAAGCCTGCGAACTTCCGCCGCGTGGCGCGCCTCGACAGAATGAATCGTCAGCGCCGCTGTGAGAGCAGCCTTGTCATTGATGAGCCGTCCTGCCTGTCCCTTGTACGCGCGCACTCCGGTATCCTCGAACGCCTGCGCAAGAATCTGGAACGTCGCGTACTGGGTTGCGCCGAAGTTGAAGCCAGCGACCGCACCCTTTGCGGTGAAGTCGAACGCCGGCTTCGCACCGGGTGTCGCGCCTTTCGCGGTGATCATGGCCCGCAGCGCCGTCACGTGGGTGTTCTCGTGATCGCGAATCGTCGTGAAAATCACCTGGTCAGCCGCCGGGATGAGACCGGCCGCCGCAACGCCGCGCGTGTAAAAATCAGCCTCGAGATATTCGAGCGTGAGCGCGAACTGGAGGACATCGAGAACATCTGCCGGAGCCTGTCCATAGACATCCCGCGCGAGTGCGCCGAGCGCGATAGGAACCGAGCCGAGGGCGAGGGCTGCCATGACCTTGCTGCTGGCTGACGCACCTTGGGAAATCGCTTCGCGACGCGATACGATTGGCTCCATCATTTCTGGATCGAGAGATTCGATCATTGATTGCTTTTCCATTGTATGTATACCTCAGCCGTTGTTGTTCGGGCCCTGAACGAAAGCCGGCACAGTCCCGGCGAACGCGAGCCTTTCGGTGATGAATGGCTGCGCGAGTCCGGCAACCATGGATGGCCTGAACGCATTGTCGAAGGCCTGAGGTGCGAATGCATTCGTTTTCGGGGCGATCAGGTCGGCGATGGCCGATGCGTGCCGGCCCTCGACTGAAACGATCTTCCCCGCGACCAGAAGGTTGTCGACGCTGGCGATGTACTGGGCTGCACCGTTGTAGGCGGCCACTCCCAGATCCTCAAATGCCTTTGCTGTCTGCAGAATCGACGTCCGGTTGCTGAAATTCACCCCGCCGTATACAGGAGCGAGCGTGAAGCCGTTGGCTGGGCCGAGCACCGTCTTGAGCGCCTCGCGGTGAATGACCTCGTGGTTCTTGATGTCGATGAAAATCGCCTGCTCGGCGGCACTGAGCCCGGATGCGGAAAATCCGGCCGCGACCCTCGTGTAGAAATCCGCTTCGAGCTGCTCGAGCGCATACGCAAACTGAAGAATCGCGATGTCGCCCTTGGCGAAGTCGATCGTGACCGTCTGCCCCGTGCCGGGCCCCGCACCGGGACCCGTAATGCCGCCCTCAGTGTATCCGTCTTCACAACCAGCCAGCACTGATGGCAGCAGCACCACCGCGCCCCCTATTCCCATCAATCTCATAAAGTCCCGACGCGTGGCTTTTTCCCACAGCTGTCCGCTTCTCGAGATGACAAGAGGATCCTTACGTTCCGTCATCGTAATCCGCCTCCAAGTGGCAAATGTCTCTATTGCGGAGTCACAACGCCTGACGTTGGATCCGCACGATTGCCATCCCCCATTGCATACAATGAGCCACAGTGTGCATTTACGCTCATTATCCCAGGTCAGCACGGGCATGGCGCCATGGCGCTCGAGTAACCAAGTCGACTCGACCCGCGAGATTCGCCCTTTGCATACAGCGGGTTAGATCGAGAACGTTTGGTTTGCGATTTCCGGCGATGGCAGCAACCTTCTATCGGGTCCTGACTCAAACATCCCGACATCCATGACTTTGCCCATCCCCGATAGCGCGCGGACAACACTCCCTGAGCGCACCTACGAGCGCCTTCGAAACCTCATCGTTCGCGGACGAATACCATCTGGCGCGCGCGTGATCGAGGCAGAGGTAGCGTTGCGATTCGGTGTAAGCCGAACACCAGTGCGCGAGGCGTTTTCGCGTCTCATTCACGATCGCTATCTCGTGCCCGTGACCAGCGGGAAGCGGACCGAGCTGGCAGTTGCACCGTTCACCGCTGAGGACGTGCGGGAGTTATGGGAGATCATCGGGTCTCTCGAGAGCTACGCCGCTTCCATGACCGCAATCCTCCCGGAGACCCGGCGGATCAAGGTCGCGGACGAGTTGCGGCGAATCAATCTGGAGCTCAGGGCCGCCGCCGCTGAGCGGCCGCGCAATGCCGACAAGCTGTCCGAGCTGCAGACCGGATTTCACCAGGGGTTCGTGCTGGAAACCGCCGGGCCGCACATGCGCAGTATCTATGGTGCGCTCCGCCCCCAGGTTCAGCGCTACGAGTGGATTTACGGCACTCACGCTCAAGCCGACTACGCGCCATCCATCGCCGAGCACATGACTATTATTGCCGCGATTCGCGAGGGCAATGCCGAAGGGGCGCGAAACGCCGTGATAAGGCACTGGCACGAGGCAATCAGCCGGACCAGTAAAGTGATCAGGCCGGCGCCATTCGCTTCCCCGCGCGTCAAGCCCCGCAGGAAATCCCTGAAAGGAAAGACCTGAAGCTTGGCTGAGTCCATCGCAACCCGCAGTGACGCGAAGAACGACGCTGGCACGCTCGCTGACAGGCAGCTTCTCGACGCGCTGAAGCAGGCGTCGGCGCCGCTCGCTCTATCGCTCGGGCGGGAGCACACGTACGCGTACGCGAATGCCGCGATGGCGGAAGCCACAGGTCACCACCTCACGGGACGCACGGTGCGGGAGGCTTTCCCCGAGCTGGGAGAGTTTCACGCGCTGATGGACGGAGTGTATGCGACAGGAAAGCCTTACAGCGCCAGGGAGGTACTCGTAGTCTTCGCACGCGAGGGCGGCGTGCCTGAGGATCACTGGTTCAACTTTGTGTACGAGCCTCTCCGGGACACTGAAGGAAACGTGACGGGAATTCTCACCCAGAGCCTGAACGTCACTGAACAGGTTCTCGCTCGCCGATCGCTCGAGGCAGTCAACAAGCAGCTCGAGGATCAGGCGCTCGAGCTGGAGATGGCGAACGCCGAGCTTCAGGAGGCTGCCTCAGTGCTCGAAATGCAGACAGAGGAGCTGCAGGCGGCTGCTGCCGACCTCGAAGCGCAGGTGAGCAACGCCGCCGCGGCAAAATCTGCGGCTGAAGGTGCCGAACAGCAGCTGAAGGTGCTGGCGAACGCAATCCCTGCGCTGGCGTGGACAGCACAGCCATCCGGATACATAGACTGGTACAATGCGCGATGGTACGAGTACACGGGTACCACCCCCCAGGAGATGGAAGGATGGGGATGGAGCTCAGTTCATGACCCCTCCGTTCTCGATGAGGTAATGGAAGCCTGGACTGCGTCCATCTCGACCGGCGACCCGTTCGAGATGACCTTCCCTCTCAGGGGCGCAGACGGTCAGTTCCGCCATTTCCTCACCCGCGTCATGCCCGTGCGGGACGCAGACGGTGAGGTGATACGGTGGTTTGGAACCAACACCGACGTATCGGGGGAGCGACAGGCGCGCACCGAGGCGGAAACGCGGCGCGCTGCATCGGACGCGAGCGCGGCTCAGTTTCGTTCACTGCTGAAGGCGATTCCGGTACAGGTGTGGACAGCGAAACCCGATGGCGGGCTGGACTATGTCGGCGAGACAGTCGCCACGGAGTTTGGAGTGCCAGCGCCGGAATTGCTCGGCGACGGATGGCTGCGTTTCGTCCACCCCGACGATGCTGCCGCCGCGGGAAAGCAATGGAGCAACGCCCTGGCTAGCGGGAAACCCTACGAAGCGGAGTTCCGGCTGCGAATCGCTGACGGAAGCTATCGATGGCACATCGCGCGGGCGCGGCCAGTCAAGGACGACAGCGGGAAAGTGACAGGGTGGGTCGGTTCCAATACGGACGTCGAGGATGAGCGCCAGGCCAGAGCCGAAGCCGAAGCCGCGAATCGCGCGAAGATGGAATTTCTCGCGACAATGTCGCACGAGCTTCGCACACCATTGAATGCTATCGGTGGATACGCTGAGCTGATCGAGCTCGGTATTCACGGCCCTGTCACCGACGAGCAACGCCTGGCACTCACGCGCATTCAGCAGAGCCAGCGTCACCTGCTGGGGATGATCAACGAAGTGCTCAACTACTCGCGCCTCGAAGCGGGAGCCTTGAGTTACGAGATGACGAACGTGCCGCTGCGTGAGATCCTGGTGGCGTGCGTAGCGCTGGTGCTGCCACAAGCCCTAACGAAGGGGATCGTGCTCGTCGAGTTGCCCTGCGATCCCTCGCTGACAGTTTACGCCGACCGGGAAAAGGTACAGCAGATAGTGCTCAACCTGCTCAGCAATGCGATCAAGTTCACAGACCCCGGGGGCGAAGTCAGTATAGCAGGTGTGTCATCGGAAGAGTCTCTCGTGCTCATCAGAATCCGCGACACCGGTTACGGAATAGCGCCCGAGCACATCGATCGAATCTTCCACCCATTCGTGCAGGTCGATGCGACGCTCACACGCACCCGCGAAGGTACCGGCCTCGGGCTCGCGATCAGCCGCGATCTGGCGCGTGGCATGGGTGGTGATCTCACCGTACAGTCCGAACTGGGGGCAGGCAGCACATTCACGATCACGCTGGCGGGCTAGCCAGGTGACCATCAGGCCAAAGCGCTAACTAACTACCCGCCATCCGGCCACGTCTGACAGATAGAGCGCAGCACCCGCCTGATATCGTCGAGATCGTAACCTTTCCTGACGAGAAATCCCAACACCCGGCGACGCCTGACGACTTCATCGAGATCGCCCAGTGAACGGAGCTTCCGAATCGCCAGGCGCTCGATCGCGGCATCCTGATCCACGGGCTCATCAGCGAGAACGCCGTCGATCGCTGCAGCAGCGATCGCCTTGTCGATCCCCTTCTGCGCAAGCGCCTGCCTCACCCGGCGCACCGAAGCCCCACCATGCACCAGCTTCTGCCGCGCAAACTCGGCAGCATAACGCGAGTCGTCGACGATCCCGCTGGCAACCAGCCGCTCGAGAACGGAGTCGGCATCCGCCGGAGTGTAATCCTTCTGGACCAGCTTCCGCCTGATCCCACGCACGGTATACTCACGCGCGGCAACGAGGCCCAGGGCATACTCGTAGGCACTACGCGCCACAAGCTGGCCCCGCGCCTGATGCGATCATGGTTTGGTGAGCCCCGCAGTTCCAGCCCATTCTGCCCCTCTGCGCCGCCCGCCGCCGCGGCAGGCGCTCTGCGCCCTCTAATAACGCTCTGCGCCCTCTAATACCGCTCTGCGCCTATCTGCGCCCTCTAAGAACACTCTGCGCCCTCTAATAACACTCTGCGCCCTCTAGTTAAAAACACGGGGCCGAACGAGATGCTCGTTCCAGCGGAAACACCGGGCCTCCGCCTTCCCGAACACACGTTCGACCCCTCGCGAGCGCCTACCGGTAGCCGTGACCTCCGATAGGCGCCGCTGGACCTAGTCCTCAGCCGACTCGGTCTCCGCCTCGCCATTGGCAGGGCGAATCCCAAGCACGGTCTTCACTTTCTCCTCTACCTCAGCCATGAGCGCCGGGTTGTCCTTGAGGAACATCTTGGCGTTCTCACGCCCCTGCCCGATCCTCTGGGAGCCGTAGCTGTACCAGGCACCCGACTTGTCGATGATACCAGATTCCGCGGCAATGTCCAGCACCAAAGAGGCATGACTTATCCCCTCGGCATACATAATGTCGAATTCGGCCTGCTTGAACGGGGGGGCAACCTTGTTCTTCACGACCTTCACCCGGACATGCGACCCGACCACGTCCTCCTTCTCCTTGACCTGCCCGATCCGGCGGATATCCAGCCGTACCGAAGCGTAGAACTTGAGAGCCTTGCCGCCTGTGGTCGTTTCGGGATTTCCAAACATTACCCCGATCTTCTCACGGAGCTGGTTGATGAAAATCACCGAGGTCTTGGACCTGGCGATCGCCCCGGTGAGCTTGCGCAAGGCCTGGCTCATGAGACGCGCCTGGAGACCGACGTGAGAATCACCCATGTCTCCCTCGATCTCAGCCCGCGGCACGAGCGCAGCCACTGAATCGATCACGACGACATCCACCGCACCCGACCTGACAAGGATCTCGCAGATCTCCATCGCCTGCTCGCCGGTATCCGGCTGGGAGATGAGAAGATTGTCGATATCCACCCCCAGCTTCTGCGCATACTCCGTATCGAGCGCATGCTCGGCATCTATATACGCGGCGACCCCGCCGGCTTTCTGCGCGTTCGCAACCACGTGGAGGCAGAGAGTCGTCTTGCCGCTCGACTCGGGACCGTAGATCTCGGTCACACGACCGCGAGGAATCCCGCCGACCCCTATCGCCGCGTCGAGATTCAAAGCGCCGGTGGGAATTACGTCGATGCGCACGCGCGCCGACTCTGATCCCATCTTCATTATCGAACCCTTGCCGCAGTTCTTCTCGATCTGCGCTATCGCCAGGTTCAACGCCTTTTTCTTGTCATCCGCAATCACCGATACCGCCATCTCATCAGTCCTCTCGTTGTCGTTGAACACATGGCACTCAGCTAGACCGGCGTTAACGGGGGGTTGAAACTGCCATATCGCACCTCCGAAACGCTACCCGAATAAAATACGAAGGTACCGCCAGGTTCTCAATACTTATCTGACCCGAAATGCGTCGGAAACGTGAATCACCTCGGGAGCCCCCCTGCCGTAGATCACTCCCACCACGTCGAACCTGAAGGTATCCCCGGGCTCCCGCTGCCTCGCCATCCAATCGCGAGCCGCATGAGCCATTTCCCGCTGCTTTCGCCAGTGAACGGCCCCCAGAGGCCCGCCATACGCGGATGACACCCGCGTCTTCACCTCGACGAACGCGATTAGTCTCCCCTCCCCTCCGATCCGCTCAACTACGAGGTCGATATCCCGGTGGCCGCTCCTGAATCTCCTGTCGAGGACGCGCCATCCCCGGGCCGCCAGGTAGTCTTCCGCGATCCGCTCACCCTTCTCCCCCAGAACCTGCCTTGCTGCTGACATGCCGGGTGAACCTAAATGTCGTCCCTCAGATCGCGGCGCCGATCCAAAGCCCGTGGAATCAATTCATCGCAATGTCTGGAAACTGAACACTCAGGACTGGCAACCCATGACTGCTTGGGCCGGCGTCATCTGCAGTGTCAGAGTCTGCGCCCGCAGTGTCAGAGTCTGCGTCCGCAGTGGTCAGAGTCTGCGTCCGCAGTACGTCCGCAGTCCGCAGTCAGTGAGCCTCGTCAACCCCGCGGGCCGCAGATCCGATCGAGATCATCAAGCCCGGCGAGAACATCCCGCGGACGCGAGCCGTCAGGCGGTCCGAGTACTCCGGCCACCTGAAGCTGGTCAATGATCCGGGCAGCACGCCCGTATCCAACCTTCAACCGCCGCTGCAGCAGCGACGTCGACCCCTGCTGGTGCTGAATCACAACCTCGGCAGCTTCGCGGAAAAGCTTGTCGCGATCGCCCTCGCCCTGCTCGTCGCCGTCGCCGCCGCCCTGCGCCGCCTCCGCCTCGCGCTTGCGGATCGTTTCGAGAATGTCCGCCTCGATCGTCTCCTCGAGGAAGAACCCCTTCGCTTCGGCTTCAGCGCGGCGGCGGGTCTTCCCGTCCTCATACCACTTCGTCAGGCGCTCGGTGTCCTCGCTCGAGATGAATGCGCCCTGAAGGCGGGACGGCTCCGACTTCCCCGGAGGAACGAACAGCATGTCGCCATTCCCGAGGAGCGCCTCGGCGCCCATCGTGTCGAGAATTGTGCGGCTGTCGATCTGGGACGCGACGCGGAACGCGATACGGCTGGCAAAGTTCGCCTTTATCAAACCCGTCAGCACGTTCACGCTCGGCCGCTGGGTGGCGAGAATTATGTGAATGCCGATCGCGCGCGCCTTCTGCGCAAGCATCGCGAGCGGCGTCTCGACCTCCGCCTGAACAGTCATCATGAGATCCGCGAGCTCGTCGATGATCAGCACTATGTATGGAAGGATTCCCCCCGTGTACTCCGTGTTCTCGAACGCGACGTCGGGACGTTTCGGAACCTTGAGCGACGCACCTTCCTGGACCTTTCTATTGAAGTCCTGGATGTTGCGCGCGCCATTCGCCGCGAGGATCTCGTACCGCTCCTGCATCTCGAGCACCGCCCACTTGAGCACAGATGCGGCGTCGCGGTTGTCAGTGACGACCCTGTGACGGAGATGCGGAAGAACGTTGTAAACCGAGAGCTCGACCATCTTCGGATCGACCATCAGGAACCGGAGAGTTTTCGGCGTGTGCCTGTAGATCAGGCTCGTGATGAGAGTGTTAACGCAGACAGACTTTCCCGAGCCTGTCGCGCCGGCGATCAGGAGATGCGGCATCTTCGCCAGGTCGGCGATCACCGGCCGTCCCTCGAGGTCCTTCCCAAGCGCGATGGGAAGAGCAGCCCGAATGTCCCTGTACTCCGGCGACTCGAGCATCTCGCGAAAGGAGACCATCTCTGATTTCGGATTTGGAACCTCTACACCGACGGCGCCCTTCCCGGGAATCGGCGCAACTATGCGAATGCTCTGTGCCCGCATCGCGAGAGCAAGATCGTTCGCAAGAGTGGCGAATTGTCGCACTTTCACGCCAGCCGCTGGCTTTATCTCGAACTGCGTCACCACCGGCCCGGTGGTGCGGCCGACAAGCTCGCCCTCGACGCGAAACGTGCGGAGCGCTTCCATGAGCATCACTCCCATCGCATCGAGCTCACGCTTTCCGAGATCGACGTTGCGCGCCGGCGGCGGAGTGAGAAGATCCGGTGTCGGCAACTCCTCGTCGACGGCCGCGGACTCGCCCCCGGTGGCATCGATCGCCGCTGCTATCCTGTCGTCATGTTCCGAAGTCAGTGCCGATTTCGATTTCCGCTCGCGTTTCTTCTTTTCGCCACTTGCCCCGCCATCAATCCCGTTGTCGCCGTTCATGAGTGCGATGTCGATCGCCGGCATCTCCTCCGGAGTCGGCTCAGGCGGTACGAGCGCCGCTCTGCGCCCTACCCCGGCCCCCGAACCCTCGGCGCCCTCCTCTGAGCCTCTGCCTTCAACCTCTGTACCTCTTGTTCCCACGAGGGCGCGAACAGGATTCCACGACAGCGTGACAGCCATCAGTGCGCTGAGGGATAGAGCAACGATTATCCACGCGCCGGCGTTCCCCGCGAACTGAAGCAGGTAGAAGGCGGCGAGACTGCCCCACAGCCCCGAGATTGCCGTTGCTTCACGCAGCCCGCCTTCCCACAGCCCCAACGCTACGGGCAGAAGCGCGACGAGACCAAGAAGAAAAACCATCCACGACCTGTCAGTGCGCTCAGCGAGCCGGCCGAAGAGTCGCAGCGCGTGCGCAGCGAGTGCGACCGGCACGAGCGCCGCGGCAGGCCATCCGAGGAGCGTGACCATCGGGTACGCGAGAAGGCTTCCCGCCCAGCCGAAGCTCTGCGTGATGTCGCCGCCGCGAAGGATCGCGACCGCCTGCATCGCGAGAGCGCCCCCGAGGAACAGCGCGAAAAGTATGAGGGCGATCCCCCACAGCTCGCGCTTCAGCGCGGAGCTGCGAGGCAGCGGCTCACCGCTCGCGGTCCGGTCCGAGCCGGGTGATCTGCTTGTCCTGGTAGATGGGGACAACAGGGTGCGAATCCACTGCAGCACAGGCGACGAGGTCGTCCCCGAACCCTGCTTCGGTGAGCGCTTGTCCGTGGGTCGAGTCTTTGAAGATCTTCGCGATGTTGTCGCCATACTTCCTGTCTATGAGCGAGCAGGCGAGCCCGGCGTCGTTTGTCGTGATCGACCCGTTCTGCCCCATGATTGTGCGGACGTATCTCCCGGCGCACGCCGCGTCCTCGAGACTAAAATGTCCCTCCTCGCCCGCGCATACAATCAGAATATCAGCTTCCCTCGACGCGGCCCGCAGCATTGCGGTCACCGCCGAGTGATTCACGTACGACGCCACGACCACGTCGCGTGCGCCCTGGAGGCCCGTAAGAGCGCGGGTGCCGTTTGTCGTGCTGATGAAGATCGTGCGGCCGCCCACCTTCTCCGGCGTGAACTCGAGCGGGGAGTTCCCCATGTCGAAACCCGGGATCGCGACGTTCTTCTGCTCCCCCGCCAGAAGCACCTCACCGCGCTCCAGCTGCCGGGAGCGCGTTATCGCGTCGTCGGGAGTTTCGAACGGAACGAGCCTCCGCGCGCCATTCGAGAGCGCGACAGCGATCGTGCTCGACGCCCTCAGAACATCTATCACTGCAACGACTTTCCCCTGCACATCGCTCGGCGCGGTGCGCGGGGACATGTAAACCTCGAGCTTCAAGCGACCGGCTCGCGCATCAGGTCGGTCTCGCGCTCGAGAAACTTCGTGTCGACTTCGCCCGCCTGGAACCGCGGATTCGCCATCACGCGGGCGAGGAACGGGATCGTCGTCGTCACTCCCTCTATCACGAAGGACTCGAGCGACATCTGCATTCGCCTGAGCGCTTCCGGCCGGTCGCGGCCCTGGCAGATGAGCTTGGCGATGAGAGAATCGTAGTACGGCGGCACGACGTAGCCGGTATATACGTGTGTGTCCAGCCGGACTCCCGGCCCCCCGGGCGGATGAAACACATCGAGGCGCCCTGGTGACGGCTGAAAGTTTCGCGCGGGATCCTCGGCGTTCACCCGGCACTCTATCACATGGCCGCGAAACACCGGAGTCTCGCTGAACGAAAGCTTCTCGCCGGCGGCAACGCGGATCTGCTCCTTCACGAGATCGATTCCCGTAAGCATCTCCGTAACCGGATGTTCGACCTGGATCCGCGTGTTCATCTCCATGAAAAAGAACTCGCCGTCCTCGAGAAGCATCTCGATCGTGCCGGCGCCGACATAGTCGATCGCCTTTGCGCCCTTCACTGCCGCCTCTCCCATCGCTGCCCGCAGCTCGGGGGTGAGCGCCGGGCTCGGGCTCTCCTCGATCAGCTTCTGGTGCCGCCGCTGGACCGAGCAGTCGCGCTCGCCGAGGTGGATGACGTTGCCGTGCCTGTCGCCCATTATCTGGAATTCGATGTGGCGCGGCCGGGCCAGGTATTTCTCGACATACACCTCGCCGTTGCCGAAAGCGGAGAGTGCCTCGGAGCGTGCGAGCTGGAACGACCTGATGAAGTCGTCAGGTTCTGTCGCGACACGCATTCCCTTCCCGCCGCCGCCGGCTGCCGCCTTGATGATCACCGGGAAGCCAATGCTGCGCGCGAACGTCAGCGCCTCTTCGGGATCCTCGACTCCGCCGGGAGTGCCTGGAATGATAGGAACTCCGACCGAGCTCATCGCGTTGCGGGCGGCTGCCTTGTCGCCCATCACGCGAATCTGTTCCGGGGTTGGCCCGATGAACGCAATATTGCTCGCCGCGCAGGTCTCGGCGAACTCCGCATTCTCGGCGAGGAATCCATAACCTGGATGGATCGCGTCTGCGCCGGCGATTTCAGCGGCGGCGATGATGCGCGGAATCTTCAGGTACGAGTCACGCGCGGGCGCCGGGCCGATGCAGACGTCGTCGTCCGCGAATCTCACATGGAGTGATTCACGGTCGGCCTCCGAGTACACGGCCACAGTCTGGACGCCGAGCTCGCGGCAGGCACGGATGACGCGGAGAGCGATCTCTCCACGGTTGGCGATCAGGACTTTCTTGAACACTGAGTCAGGCGCTCACTTCCTGTTGAACGTTGTCCCAGGTAGTGTCGCTGGCCCCGGCCACTCCCTGAATCCGCAGCGCGAATTCGCTCGGGCGTGTCGCATAATAGAGCGCGTTCTCGTACGAGATCACGCCTGACTTGTACCAGTTCATGAGTGACTGGTCGAAGCTCTGCATCCCGTACTGCACGGTGCCTTCGGCAATCAGCTCGGGAATGTTCAGCGACTTCGACATGTCGCGGATATTGTCGCGGACCGCCGCTGTGTTGATCAGAACCTCCGCCGCCGGCACGCGGCCCGGCCGGTCGGCCCGGGGAACGAGTCGCAGGGAGATCACCGCCTCGAGCGAGCTCGCGAGGAGGAATCGCACCTCCGACTGCTGGTGCGGGGGATAGAACGAGA
>JBPCJP010000197.1:0-4907 GCA_051005175.1 Gemmatimonadaceae bacterium
CCCGCCTGGGAAAGCAGCGCGTCGAGAAATCTCCGGTCGGATACTTTCGCGTGGACATCATCATGAGTCAGCCCCAGCTCCCGCATGATATCCAGCGCGAGCGCGACGAGCTCCGCATCCGCGGCGACCCCCGCTTCACCGACGATGTCAGCGTTCAGCTGAAAGTGCTCGCGCAGTCTTCCCTTCTGCTGTCGCTCGTAGCGGAACAGCTGAGGCACGGAGAACCACCGGACGGGTTTTCGAAGCGCGTTGGCGTGTGCAGCGACCATGCGCGCGAAGGTCGGGGTCATCTCCGGTCGCAACGCGACCTCGCGATCACCCTTGTCGGTAAACGTGTACAGCTGTCCGACCAGCTCGTCACCGCTCTTCCTGCGATAGAGATCGAGGGGCTCGAGCGGGGGTCCATCGTACTCGACGAACGCATACCGGCGCATGACGGAGCGCCAGGCCCCCATAATGTGGGCCCGCTCCGCAAGCTGTTCTGGATAGAAGTCCCTGAATCCCGGTAAAGCTCCCTGCGCCATTGCGGAAAGCTACGGCCTACATGGACTTAGCTGCAAGCACATGAGGGACAAACTCAACTCGTGCGGGCAAGCTCGATGAGCAGCAATGCGTCGCCGACAGTATGAAATGAACCGGTGACCACAAGGGTGCCGTCAGTGTCCCGGCCTTCAGTTATCGCTCGCGCGAAGTCCAGCTCGATTCGCGCGGAGATCCCATTCTTCGCCGCGAAAGCGAGCGCTTCTGCCGGACTCCAGGCACGTTGAGCCGGAACTGTTGGTGGCAGGACCAGCACAAGATCGTCGATATGCGGACCCAGCTGGAGGATCATCTTTCGCCAATCCTTGTCGCTGAGCACGCCGAGTATCGCTGTGACCGGCCGGGGGGGCTCGACGAGGGCCAGTGTCTCGGTGAGAACGCGAATGCCGTCAGGGTTGTGTGCCACGTCGAAAACGAACTTGCCGAGACGCTGAAACCTGCCCGTCAGCCTGATTGCCGGGAATACCCCGGCCGCCCGGGCGAGGCTCACGGCCCAGTCCCGTCCAGCAGCATCGAGCATTGTCATTGCAACTGCCGCATTCCCCGCCTGCGCTCTTCCGGTGAGCGCCGTCGTAATGCGTTGCGCGGCTCCGTCGTGCGACATCGTGAAGGCAGTGCCGTCGGCCAGGACCTGCACATCGCTCGTGGTGAACCGCGCCTGGGCGTCGATCACCGCTGACCCACCCGCGGCTTCGACAGCCCGCAAGACGGCGCGACGCGCCTCATCCGACATCGCGCCCACGACGGACGGAACTCCCGGCTTGAAGATTCCGGCCTTCTCGGTCGCGATCTGCTCTTCGGTGTCCCCGAGGAACTCAACGTGGTCGATTGCGATCGACGTGATACCGGAAACGAGTGGACTTATGACGTTCGTCGCATCCAGCCGCCCGCCGAGCCCGGTTTCAATTACGGCGACATCCACCTTTTGACTCGCGAGATAGTCGAAGGCCATGGCCGTGGTGATCTCGAAGAAGGTTGCGCCAAGCTTCTCCGCCACCGATCGCCAGCGATCCAGGAACGAAAGGATGTACTCCTCGCTCACCTCCTCGTCGTCGACGACGATCCGTTCCCTGAAATCGATCAGGTGGGGGGAGGTGTAGCGCCCGAAGCTCAGTCCCTTGTCGCGGAGAAGCGCATAAAGCATCGCGACGACGCTTCCCTTCCCGTTGGTGCCCGCGACGTGAAAAGTGCGCAGCCGGTGATGGGGGTTCCCGATCGTGTCGAGAAGCGCGAGGGTGCGGTCGAGTCCGAACTTCGAGGTGGCACCCGTTCGCGCGAAGAGCGAATCGAGTGCCTGGCGATAATCGCTCAGGCCGCGTCCCACCCCGCGGCTGCGGGCTTGCCGCTCATGTGGCGAAGGAGCGCGCCGACAGTCTGCTTGAGATCCTTTCTGTGGACGACCGCGTCGACCATCCCGTGCTCGAGAAGGAACTCCGATGTCTGGAATCCTTCAGGGAGATCCTGGCCAATCGTCTGCTTGATTACACGCGGCCCCGCAAATCCGATCACCGCCCCCGGCTCGGCAAGAATTGCATCACCAAGCATCGCGTAACTGGCGCTCACGCCACCCGTCGTCGGGTTCGTCAGAATCGACACGTACGGGATTCTCCGCTCGGCGAGCTGCGACAGGATTGCCGCGGCCTTCGCCATCTGCATGAGGGAAAGAACACCTTCCTGCATTCTTGCGCCACCGGAAGAAGAAACGAGTATGAACGCGAACTTCCTCTCGAGCGCCTTCTGTCCGAGTCGCGCGATCTTCTCGCCGACAACGGATCCCATCGAGCCGCCCATGAACGCGAAGTCCATGACGCCGAGGCAGACGGGCAGTGCCAGGAGCTGGCCGGTAAAGGTAAGAATTGCATCGCCTTCGCCGCTCTTCTGGGTCGCTTTGATGAGCCGGCCCGGATACTCCGGGAATCCGAGAGGATCTGTCGAGCGGATCTCGGTCTCTGTCTCCTCCGTCGTTCCATCGTCGAGCAGGATGTTGACGTACTCGATGGCCCTTATGCGACGGTGGAACTCGCAGCTGGGACAGACGCTGAGGTTGCGATTGAAACTCTCGCGAATGTCTGTATGGCCGCACCGCTCGCATTTCTCCCACGCATCCGCGGGGATCTCGTGCTTCTCACGCCGCGGCTGCCGGGGCTTCTTTTCTTTGCGGAACCATGCCATTCAGTTAATGATACTTTGTCAGAGGGGTGGAGCAAGGCTGGACGATGCTCAAACAGCACAAACCCGGGGGAAGCGGATCAGGCGGAGTAAGCGTATCGTGCGGATACCGAGCGATCCACCCTCCTCCAGACTGCCGGCGCTTATCCGCGAGATCCGCAAAATCCGCCAGATGTAAAAAGCAGTTCCCGCCCTTGCCCGCTATCGCCCTAGCTCGCCTTGAACGCGGCTTTGCCTCGACCTTCCCCGGATATTCGCATCAGCACCCCCACTGCGAGCCAGCACGCCAGCATGAACGATCCGCCGTAAGAGAAGAACGGCAGCGGGATGCCAGTGATCGGCATCAGGTTGAGGGTCATGCCGACGTTCACGAGAACGTGCACGAACCAGCTCGCCAGAAGCCCGAATGCCACAAGTGAGCTGAACGAGTCGTTAGCCCGGCCGGATATCTGCGTGATCCGCAGGAACAGCACGAGAAACAGCGTCAAAGCCACCGTAACGCCGAGAAAACCAAGCTCCTCGCCGAGCACCGCGAATATGAAATCGGTATGCTGCTCCGGAAGGAAGGCGAGGCGTTTCTGGGTCCCTTCCGTAAACCCCTGGCCGGTCACGCCGCCGGATCCGATCGCGATCTTCGACTGGATCACGTGATAACCTGACGCTCGCGGATCAGCCGACGGATCCAGAAACACCTTGAGCCGGTTCTGCTGGTACGGTGCGAGCTTCTCCCACAATATGGGCGCGACCACGCCGGTCGCGATGTTCGCCGCGAGGAGAATTATCCCTTCGACGAGATACGGTCTGTAGTAAAGGATCAGCGCGAGAAGCACGAGGAACCATGCTCCCCACATGCCCGTACTGAACGAAAGGATCAAACTCACCACGGGACTCCCCAGCAGCATCAGCAGCGGCCACGGCACGCCTGACCAGTAGAGCATCCCGAAGAAGATCCCGATGAACACGATCGCCGTTCCGAGATCTGGCTGGAGCATGATGATGATGAACGGAATCAGGACGATGATCGCCGGCTGCCAGAGATCGAGCAGCGATTTTGGCGCTTCCTTCCTCGAGGCGAGCAGATGTGCGAGCATGAGCACGACTGTCAGCTTCGCCAGCTCCGACGGCTGGCCAATTCTCACCCCGCCAATCGCGAGCCAGCTCTTCGTGGAAGCCGCGGTTCCTGCGCCTGCGCCTATCACCAGCGTGGCCGCAAGGAGGAGAATCGACAACACATAAGCGGGCACAGTCACCCACTCTATGAACCTCACCGACGACCTGCTTATCCCATAGGCGCCGACCATCCCGAAGAAAAGCCACATGAGCTGTGACTTGTATACGCGGGCGACAGCTGTCGGCGTGTCAGTCTGGCCGGCCGAGTAGACCATCGCAATTCCGAATGCCGACAGTAGGAGAGCGGTGATCACCAGGGGGTAATCAGCGACGATACGACGCATCGAGCTCCTGCTACTGTCCCTCGATATTCACTGTCGCTTCGCCAGTGAAACCGAGATACCGCCCGATGATCTTCGATGCAACGCGCGCTGCGAAGTATCCATGCTCGCCATACTCGAGGAACACGCCGACGACGATCTTGGGATCCTCGGCAGGTGCGAAGCCGATGAACCAGGCGTGGTCCTTGTTCGGCGGATTCTGCGCTGTTCCCGTCTTCCCTGCTATCACAAGCCCTCGAATGTTGGCCGATGCGGCGGTTCCGCCCGCTGTCGTCACCCCTGCCAACGCCAGACGAAGACCCGCGTACTGCTCCTTCGTCAGGTTCATGATCTTCTTCTGCTCGGGCTTCTTCGACACGACTTCCGGCGTCGAGGCTACACCTTCGTTGGCAAGTGCGGTATAGAACTTCGTGAGGTTAGCCAGCGTCTGGGAGTTCGGCCCCTGGCCGATCGCCATCGAGAGCGTCTCGGCGTTGCTCCAGTTGGCGCCGAACCGGCGATTGAAGTACTCGCGAACATCGCGGGTCGGGAACCGCGGACGGTACTCGTTCGGCAGGTCGATGCCCGAGCGCGTGTCGAAGCCCATGTCGATTCCGCCGCCGACGAGCTTCGACAACCCGACCTTGAGACCCAGCTGATAGAAGTAGACGTTGCACGAGTGCGTGACGGCTCCCGCAAGGGTCAGCGCGCCATGCCCTGAGGTTTTCCAGCACCTGAAGTAGCGACGGCCGTACTGGAAGCCACCGG
>JBPCJP010000198.1:0-10374 GCA_051005175.1 Gemmatimonadaceae bacterium
ACGCTCGAGGCCCTCGAGCGCGCTCAGCTTGCTTGCGAGTGCCGTCTGGGATTCCTCGGCGCGAAGCAACTCGGATCTCGCGGCTGAATCAGAGTCACGCGCCGCGCGAACAGCCGCCAGGGCCGAAGCGAGCTCCGCGTTGAGCAGGGAATTGCGATCCCTTGCTGCTGACAGCGCCAGCTGGAGCTCGGCGAGCTCGCGCTCAAATGCCGCGGCTGTGTCCGCAAGCTGCGAACGCTCTTCCGTCAGGCTCTCGCGCCTCGCCGCAAGCTCGCCAAGCTCGCGCTCGGTGGTCTGACGGTCGAGCGCATGGCGGTGAGCGAGCTCACGCATCTCCCGCGCGGCCCGCTCCGCGGTTTCCACATGGGATCGGGCGAGCGCGAGCGCATGCCTGACTTCCTCCTCTTCGACCGTGCGTCGTTCGAGAACGCTCTTTGCCGATGCGAATTCCGCCTCGAGCTGTTCGCGGTTCCCGACAGCGCGCTCGAGGTCCTCGCTTACTCTGTCGACAGTCGAACCGCCTTCCATTTTTTCCTGCTCGGCCCGTTCACGGCGCGCGACCGCGTTACGTTGACGCTCTTCCGCTACTGCGATTTCGGCGCGCAGCTCCTGGGTGCTTTCCCGCTGCTCGTTCACGAGACGCGCCAGCTCACCCCGACGGGCTTCGGCGGCGGCCCTCGAACCGTGCGCCGCGTCCCGCGCGGCTTCGGCGGCTGCCACGCTCTCCTCGGCGGCCGGGGCTTCCTGCCTCAGCTCGGCCACCCGCTTCTCCAGCCGCTCGAGCTCGCCGCGCCAGGCGTCGATCTCGCGCGAGGCAAGCGCAATCTCGACAGTGAAGCGCCGGTCGTTAAGCTCGACGTGCTTTTCCGCCCGGCGCCGCTGCCGGGCGAGAGAACGGACCTGAGTCTGAACTTCGGATATCAGGTCGTCGATCCTGCCCAGATCTACCGCGGTCTCCTCGAGTCTCCGCTCAGTGCTTCGCTTGCGGTCGCGGTACAACCCGACGCCGGCGGCTTCCTCGAACAATTCCCGGCGCTCATCGGGGCGGTCGGAGAGAAGAGCGTCGATCATCTTGCTCTCGATCACCACGCCTGAATCGGCGCCCAGTCCGGTGCCCCGGACCATGTCGTGAATGTCGCGCAGGCGGCACGGTGCGTTGTTGAGGAGGTAGTCGCTGTCGCCGGAGCGGCTGAGCCGCCTCGTGATCACCACTTCGCGGAATGGAACGTTGAGTGCCCCATCCTCGTTCTCGAAATGCAGGGAGACTTCGGCGATGTTGACCGGACGGCGTGCCGAAGAACCCTGGAAAATCACTTCCTCCATCTTCGCGCCGCGAAGCAGCCGCGCGCGCTGTTCTCCCAGGACCCACCTGACCGCATCCGATACATTCGACTTTCCGCACCCGTTAGGGCCGACTATCGCCGTCACGCCGGGCTCAAACACGAGCTCGGTTGCGTCGGCGAATGATTTGAATCCATGAAGCTCGAGCTTCGTCAGCCGCACTTAAGGAAGTCTCCCTGTTCTGTATTCCAGCACCGGCGTAAGGCCGGCCACGCGCAGCGCGGTCGCTGCGAGCGATGACTGCTCGGGATTGCCGAATGCGCCCGCGTAAATGCGGGCACTTCCGTCATTCTGCATGAGCGCATACGCATGCACTCCGCGCTCGGAGAGACCCCGGATCCTTTCACGAACTCTCGCTGTCATTCCCGCCTGCGCCGGGACGCTGTCGACCATCAGCGCAAACGGCGCGCGGATTATCGAGCCTGCCGATGCCGGAACTATGCGCCGCCGCCGGAGTGTAGCCAGCAGGGTTTCCGCCCCGGCGCTGTCGGTGTAAGCGCCGGCATGCACCTTGTACCACGTCGCTTCGGTGTCGCCGATGGGAACGAGCGAGATCGTCGCCGCGGGCATCTGTGCCCCGTGGCGATTCATCTCAAAGTTAGCACCCTCTGAAGTATTAGCGGCGAGAATTTCGACGGAATACGGCATTGCCTCGATCGAGTCCTGCGGGTTCGCCGGCAGCACGACCGGCCGGACCGGTCGCGGGGGCTCGGTCGCAATGGTATCCGCGGGCGCGGGCGCGGGCCCCTGATCGCCACTGCCAGTCAGCATCTTGAACGTAGCGCCGCCAAGCACGCCGATGGCGAGAAGTGCAGCTGCTGCAATTCCGATCCTCAGCGGAGACAGTCCCGCGGGAGCGGGTGTCGGAGCCAGGTCGATTTTTGGCGGGGGTGCAACGACGGGGTGCGGAATGCGCGCAAGGATGTTCGCCGCCGGCGCCGCCGGAACTCGCTGGATGCCGACGAGTACGACTCCGTCGAGCTGCGCGACAAGCTGCGCAAGTCCTGGCGAATCGGAATGCGCAACGAGCAGCAGCAGCTCGTCGGCATTCGCGAATTCCGATGCGAAGTTCCTCCACCGGCGGCTCGAAAGAATCTGCTCGGTCGCTGCGGACTCCGTTCCGCTCGGCATGATCAACATGTTCTTTGCGCCCTCCACCTCGCGCGCCACGCGCCTGAACGAGGTGCCGAACTCGAAGCTGTCGTATATGCCGTGGGCGTCGTCACCCCTGACGAGGGCTTGCAGGGGAGCCACCTCGCCGGCCAGGTCCCCGATCATCACGAGGCGATGAGCGCTCTCCCCAAGGGCGATGCCGATCGCAGTGTGCGCGGCTGCGATTACGTCGTCAGAAGTGACGAGCACTGACGAATACCCACGGAGCGCGACTGCGACCTGCCGGCCGGCGCCCTCGTATGCTCCTCCCGGAGCCTTCGGGGCTGTCACCTCGCTTCCTCGTAAACCCAGTATTGTCGCCTGGAATCTCTTCCCACTCGCTCCGCCTCATCGCGTGTCCGGTATGGCCCGAGCACAACGCGGTAAATGGTGGTGGATCCCGATGGGCTAGCGGCGACGCGGGGACGCACGCCGTTTACCGAGAATCCTGACGCGACCTCTCTCGCACGCTCTTCGGAGAGGACCGCAGCGAAGGATACCATGAATCCGGGCGCCGCGGGGGCAATCGACGGTGGCGGCTCTATCATGGACGGGGAGGCATCGCGCACAGTCGGCTCCGGAAGGCTGTCGCCGCCCAGCCTCAGCGTATCCGGAAGTCCTGTTGCGGGCGAATCGAAGGTCACGGGCAGATCGAGGTCCGCCGAGCGGGGACGAAAGCCGTTCCACGCGAAGAAATACCAGAAATCTCCGGCTCCCCGTGCGATAGTCCGCATGTCCCGGAGGTCGGTTGCGCTCACGAACACCACATCGTCCCCGCGGGCAGTGGCGATTGCGCCGTCGGGAGCGAAAGCCGGGAGATCGGCCCGCCATCTGGTTCGAATGGCTCCGGTCACCTGGTTGGTGCCGATCGCGATGACCCATGCGGACTCCCCGTCGCCTCGCGCCAGGACGTGCTGGCCAAGGGGATCCATCCGCAGGTCCTTCGCTTCCCCGGGCAGCGGGATTGTGCTCGACACAGTTCCCGAATAACGATCGACCACGACCACCTCGCTCCTTCCACCGAGTGCCACATACAGACGGTCGCCGCTCGGAGTCGGCACGGCCGCGCTTGGCGCGGAAGCAAGCCGGACGCTCCTGACCGGCGAGAGATCACGCGTGAGCACGCCTATCAGCCCGGAATCGACCGTGAAGTAGATTCGGTCGCCGATTCGCGTGCGTATTCCCCGTGTCACGAGCGGGAGGGCGGCGCTGGCGATGATGTCGTCGTCGGTCGGCCTGATCAGCCAGAGATGCGTTTCGGATCCCTGGTTTCCCGCTATGACCACGGCCCCGTTCGGCTGGGGGAAAACCCAGCGGGCGGGCGAGGGCGGTACGAAGGCCCAGTCCCCGGTCGGGTTCAGCCGCGTTATGTCGCCGGTCCCGGTGACGCCGAATATGTCTGAGCCGTTGGCGGACGCAAGCGAGGTGAGCTTCGAGCGCGAGGCGATGCGAACAGCAGTCGCGCGGAGGTCGATTCGGCGGGGAAGGCCGGCTCCGTCGATGAGCGCGACCGACCCGTCGTCGGGGTCGAAGCCGAGCACGCGCTCAACGGCCGGGGCGGCAGACACCGACCAGAGAACCGAGTCCAGGGCCGGATAAGCGTATGCCCGCGCGATGCCGCCGGCGAGCGGGACCCTGAGGACGAGTTGATCGGGACCGCGGGCAGACGCTCCCGAGCGAGCGTCAGCGGGCGCCTGCCTGTCGCCCCTGCAGGCAGCGACGGCGAGCGCCAGGGTTACGAGCCGGAGACCGCTAGAAACTCGGGCCCAGCGAGAATGTCCAGATCGGCTTGCGTCCAGGTGTATCGAGCGGTTTCGCGTAGTCCCACTTGAGGATCGCGATGTTGAAAAGATTCACGCGCAGACCAACTCCGAAACTCCGAAGCGGATAGCGCTGGAGCATGAAATCATAATCCCCGGGCCTTGTTAGCGAAACCGTTTGACCCTTGCTCCAGGCGAGTCCCGCGTCGTAGAAGACGAGGCCTTCTATCGGGGGAAGACCTATCGGGAGGGTGCCGATGTCGAATCTTCGCACGAGCGGGAAACGCACCTCGGCATTGAAGACCGCTACCCTGCTGCCGACGAGCTGCTCGGTTTCGCAGGACGCGCCGCCTCCGATGTATGACGTGCACTCGTAGCCGCTGAAGTTCGCGTTGTCATAACCGCGCACGTATTCGGGGCGCCCGATGTACTTGAGGAATGTGTCCTCGTCGCGTCCGACCGACACGCTCGACAGCAGGCGTGTGGCGATGGTGATGGTGTTGAAGATTATCGGATCGTATCTGCGATAGTCTACGAGTCCCTCCACCCACTTCAGGTTGCCGACTGAGGGTGAAAGCTGGAAGCGGTAGCGCCGCCCGATCACCGGCGCAGTATATCCGAACAGGGTGTTGTCGGAGACATAAGCGACGGACGGCGCGACGTAATTGTACGCCGGCGCGTTGGCGACGTCGTTAATCTCCGGTGCCGTGCAGCCATTCACGTAGCAGTCCTGTGAGAGCGCGACGAGCGACCGGCCGATGCTGTTGAACTGAATTCCCGTCTCGAACCGGGTGAACCGGTTGAGTGGATACTGGCCGTTGAGGAACGCGTTGCGCAGGACGTACCGGCTGTAAAGCACGCTGAAGCGCTGGCTTCCGTCGGGCCGCTGCTCGATCGTTCCACCGGACTGCGGCAGGAACACCGGTTGCTGGTATGCTCCGAACGTGTACTGCCATCGCCGGCTGCGATTCGCGTACGCTGCGAACACGCTTGCGTCGCGAAGCTGGCCGTAGACTGAAGCCGACAGCGCGATCTGGTGATTTCCGAGCAGGTCGCTCAGCACGATTGTCGTCCCGCCGTTAAACCCGCTCATCCCATACTGATTGCCGGTCGCGTAACCGACTTCCGGCTGTGCGATATAGTCGGGCCTGAAGCCGACAGAGTACGCATAGTCCCGGAACCGCGTGGTATCCGGCAGGGCAAAAACGGGATCGGAGTTCAGCACCGCGACCGTCGTGGCCTCGACGCCACTTGCCTGCGCCTCGCCCTCGGCGAGCTCGCCCGAGGGACGCGAACCAGCCGGAGACCTGTAGATCGAATTACTCGATCCGACGCTTGCGGCTGCCTCAGCGACTGCTGCGGGAAGGGCAGGGGCCCTCATCACAAGGCCGGTCGGCGAGGTCCCGGTTCCGGTGAAGGCGACGGTCTTGAGCGCGCGCGGATTGTCGACGGTCCAGACGGTGTAGTCGCCCTTCTCGAAATAAGTGAACGCCATCCTGTCTGCACCGCGTGCCCACGTGAGGGCAGGACTGTACTCGGTGATCGCGGAAATGCCGCCGAGGACGTTCGTCAGCTGATACTGGTTCCGGTCGCCGAAGTCGTAAAGAAAGACGTTCTGGACGCCGGTGCGATCCGATATGTACGCGACTGACTGTCCGTCGGGTGCCCATGACGGATTCAGGTTGTGGCCGGCCTGGCCCGGAATCACGTCGATCGCGCCGCTCTCCGCATCGATCACGGCTATCTGCCATTTCGCGAAGTTCAGGGTTTCAAGGTCGGTCGGAGGCGCGCGGTCTGTAGCGAACGCTATTTTGGTTCCGTCAGGAGACCAGCTCGGCTGAAGGTCGGCGAAGACGTCGTTCGTCAGGCGCCGGAGGTTCTTGCCGTCCGCGTCTACGATGTGCAGGTCGGTGATCCCTCCTATCGTCGCGCTGAACACTATCCGGCTGTCGTCGGGCGAGAACGACGGCGACGTCACTCCGTCAAACGGAAGATCGAGCCGCCGTACAACATCGCGACTCTGGATGTCGAGCAGATAAAGCACGTCCTTTCCCGCCCGCTGCGCGGTGAATGCGAGGAGCTTTCCGTTGTTCGAGAAGGCGCTCTGGGAGTAGAGCAGACGGAGCTCCTCGAAGTCGGGATTCAGCGTGCTCTTTACGAGCCGCTTGACGCGCTCTCCGGTGCGGGCATTGCCGAGCCAGAGGTCGATGAACAGCTCACCCCGCTTTTCATTGCCGTTCGACAGGAACGCGATGTAGTTGCCGTCGTTCGAAAGCACGGGTGCGAGGAAAATCTCTCCGCCCGAGCGCCTGCGTGTGAGCAGCGGCTGAGCGAACGTCTGCGGTCGCTGATAGAGTGAAGCGGCGGGCAGGTACTGCGACTGGACGGCTTCGCGCCATGCTGCCCCGACATCGACGAGCGACATCCCGAGCTCGCGGACGAAGGCCCGCTCGATGCCGACGTTCGGGGCATTGCGGAGAATCTCTCCGATTGCCGCGTCGCCCCACCGCTCTCCTATGTACTGCCACAGCGACTCGCCGTAGCGGTAAGGGAAGTACTTGTCGGGACGATCCGTCATCTGCTTGATCGTCGGGATATTTCCCGAGACGGCCGCGTCGCGAAGCCACCCGGCGGTGAGCGGGTGGTCGGGGCCGGTCGAGAGGTACTCAGCCATGCCCTCCATGAACCACAGCGGCGGATTCACCCGCTCGAGAACCTGCTGGTTGGCTCCGGCACGTCCCCGCTGGAAGATGTCGAACTGAAATTCGTGGACGAGCTCGTGAGCGAGAACCTGCTCGAAGCTTCCGAGGTCGCCGGTGAACGGCATTATGAGGCGGTGGCGGCCCGTTTCCGTTACTCCGCCCACTCCTTCGCCGAGGTCGCCGGTTACGTTGTTCTGGCCGAAGTCGGCGCGGGACGAGAAGAGGATGATCGGTTTCTTCTCACGGAACTGGTGACCCAGGATCCGCGACAGCCGGGCGTATGAGCGCTCCGCCATCCTTGCCGCGATGTGAACGGCTTCCTTCTCTTCCGGATAGTAGTGGACAAGGAAGTGCTCTGTCTCGAGCACGCGCCACTTGAAGTGCTTGTACTGGACAAGATTCTGGCCGAAGTACTGTTGTGCCTCCACTCTGGAGGCACCGATGAGTGCGAGCACTACAACCAATGCGCGAACCGCTTTCATTGTCCCGCTCCGGGATGTGATTAGGCTGTGGGGACTACTTCCGCATCACTCCACAGGCGCTCTATCTGGTAGAAGGACCGCAGAGTCGGGTGAAAGATGTGCACGACGAAATCGACGAAATCGAGCAGCACCCACCTGCCTTGCTGAACACCCTCGACATGGTGTACCCTGACGCCCTCTTTCTTCAGCTCGCCGATGAGGTGCTCGCCGATCGCGCGCACGTGGGTGTCAGAGGTTCCGCTGGCGATGACGAAATAGTCGGTCATGTCCGTGACGCCCTTGAGGTCGAGCAGGACGACGTCATTCGCTTTCATGTCCTGGCAGAGACTTGCCGCCTTCATCGCGGCGTTCGCGGGTTCGCGAGCAGGTGTGGCGGGGGACAGGGAGGTGGCCATTCGGCTCCGATTCAGGTGTCTACCTGCATATCATAGATACAGGCGCAGAGTTCCGTTAGCGGGGAATGCATATCTGGCGCCAGCAGGGAGACCAAGGGGCCTTCCCGCCGACTTTTACTGATTGCGGACTGCGGACGTACTTCGGACACTGACCCGGACTACTGCGGACCAAGTCCGCAGTCCTCCGTCCGCAATACGTCCGCAGTCCGCAGTCAGTAAAAGTCTACTGCTTGATGACCCAGACCTTGATCTCCGGGTGGACGTCCGCGTGGAGCCTGATCGGCACACGATAGACTCCCAGCGCCTTGATGGGCTCCTTCAGGTCGATCTGCCGCTTCTCGACCTGGTAACCCTGCTCGGCGAGCTGCTGAACTATGTCGCCCGAAGTTACCGAGCCGAACAGCTTGCCCTCCTCGCCAACCCGGGCCGAGAACGTAAGAGAGACCTGCTCGAGTTTTGCCGCGTATTCCTGGGCCGAGCCGCGACGCGCCTCCTCGGCTGCCTCGAGCCGCTGGCGTTCCTGCTCGATGCGCTTCTTGTTGCCCGGGGTCGCTTCGTATGCGTAGCCCCGCGGCAGAAGGAAATTCCGCGCGTAGCCGGGCGAGACCTTCACCACGTCGCCGGGGTGCCCGAGCTTCTCCACTGACTGCCGAAGTATGACTTCCATCTTGCTGTTCCAGTTGAATGTGATCGCGGCGCCGTCCCGGCGGGCGCGGTTAAATCTGTTTCATCCCAGGGGCCTGGCCGCCGCGCGTGCGCGAAGGTCGAGCCACGTATCTCCGAGGCCGAGCCCGAATGCGAGCGCGGTCACCAGCGGCCAGGCGAACACCGCCAGCGCCACCAGCATGAACGTCAGTGCGCGAGTCTTCGACAACCAGGCAAGAATCCCGAAACCGCGCATCACGTAAAGAAACCCGAAAAACACGAGCAGGTTGAGCCCCGCATTCTTTCCCTCGGCGAATGCCTGGAGAAGAAAGACGGATGCTCCGACCGCAACTCCCCAGACCAGGTGGTCGTTGAAGCGAAAGTCGCGAAGCTTTCCGAGCGGCTGTCCCAGAGGGACGCTGCTCATACGGTGGAACAGGGCCCACCCGAGAGCCAGAGCCGCCAGCGACTCGAGCGCGAGCAGCGCCGGCATCAGTATCGTCGACCATTTCGGGATCGACGCAAGCTGAATCTCGCTCTCATCTGTCAGTCGCTGCAGGGAAGGAGACCTTTCGACCATTCCCTTCCACCCGGGCTGCTCGCTCACCTGCCGGAGCGACGCGATCGACTGGTCGTTTCTCCGGTTGAACTCGGTCGACATCGCGTTGCTCACGCGCGTCGGGCCACCCGGTGAAACGAGAATCAGCGAAAACGCCAGCGAGGTTGCGACAGCCAGTGCTGCAAGGGCGCGCGGAAAGAAAGTCTCCGCGGTCATCACGATCCCCACTATGCCGAAACTCGCTGCGACGAGCAGCGTCCATCCCCGCGCCATCCAGTTGTAGGGACTGTCGGGCGGGCCTACCGGCGACGACAGCAGCAGCGCCGCGATTCCCATCCACACCAGCGCCAGCGAAAGCCGTCCGCCGTTGTTCCAGGCCACCAGCGCGCAAACGGCCACCACTGCCGCGAGGAGCAGTAGTGTCTGCTCGATGGGCAGGATGGCGCGCATAGCGGGAACGAACGGAGCGAGCGCGAACGCGCTCAGCCCGATCGCGAGCCGCCGCCACGATCCCCGGACCGGAGCCGGTGCGGCGGGTTCAGTCATGCTAGACCGTGTGGCCCTTCAGGTACGGAATGATCGCCAGGTACCGCGCACGCTTGATGGCGGTCGACAACTGACGCTGGTGCCGGGCGCAGGTTCCGCTCAGACGGCTCGGAAGAATTTTCCCCTGATCCGTAATGAACCGGCCGAGCGTCCGATCATCCTTGTAGTCTACCCAGCGCACGCGTCCCTCGCAGAACGGGCAGCTCTTCTGTGGTCGTCTCATCGTCTAGTCCTCGTCATCGTCGTCATCGTCGCGCCGCGCTGCCTGTGCAGCGAGCTCTTCCTCACTCATCGCAGGCGCACCGACTTCGTGCTCGTGCAGAGTGATGAGGTAGCGGATGACGCCGTCGTCGAGCTTGAGCGCGCGTTCGTACTCGGGAAGGACTGTCGGATCTGCGGCGAACCGGGAGACGGCGTAATATCCGTTCTCCCTCGTGCCGATCGAGTAGGCGAGCTGCCGCCGTCCCCAGTGGCTGACTTCCGGCTCCTCGCTGGCGCCGAGCATGCCATGGAAGCGGGTCAGCTTTTCGTTGATTGCGGCGTCTTCGAGAGTTGAGTCGAAGATGTACACCGCCTCGTATGTGCGAGGCACTTGTAGGCAATCCTCCTTTTGGTCTAATCCGCCCTGCGCTGGTTGCCTGAGCGCCGGGAAGGTGGTCGTTGTCGCCGCAGAGTGCGGCGCTTAAATCACTACTCTAAAGTTAGTTGGTCGCGGGGGGCGATTCAACTTCTGGATCGCTTCGAGTTTGCGGGATCGGGAGGCGCGGACGGGGGGACTGCCTTACCGGCGCT
>JBPCJP010000199.1:0-12415 GCA_051005175.1 Gemmatimonadaceae bacterium
GTGGATGCCTCATCTGTGGATGCCTCATCTGTGGATGCCTCATCTGTGGATGCCTCATCTGGTGTGGCGGCCCTCGGGGAGCTGCTGCCTCGCCCTGGCTTCGACAGTGGAAAGGCCCCGCGAACTACCACCGACTCAGTTTTCGCGCGCGCGCGGACTTCAGCAACCAACTCCGCCACCGCCGGTCCGACGCTCGTTCCGAGTTCCTGGGCTACAATCGCCTCGTACCGCTCGGCATACTTCAGGGCAGACGCGTGATCACCGGCGTTCATCAGCGCGCGGATCAATCCAGTCGCGTGCCTGCTGCTGACTGGATCCGTGTCGATCAGCTTCCGTAGCCATCGGGAGGATGCAGCGAAGTCGCCTGCATCTTCAGCGTCCTTTGCGAGCCGTTCCAGGGTTTCCGTATAGCTTCGTTCGATACGCGCCCGCTCGGCGTCCAGCCACTGTTCGAATTCCGGTGCATCGCTGAGATAAAATCCCTCGAGAAAGGGACCGCGATACATCTCCACTGCGGCTTCGAGCTTTTCGTCCACAAGCGCATCCGCAAAATCGGCGATGTCGCTGCTGACGAATGCGGCATTGAGGCGGACTGGGTTCATACCCGCGAATACGCTTGCATCGAGCGAGGTGCGAATCGCGTACAGGAGCTGCTCGAGAGAATGCCGCGCGCGTGACTGTGAGACATCCGGCCAGAAAAGACCAAGGAGCTGATCCCGACTGCGACCGCGCTCCCCGGATGCAGCCAGCACAGCGAGCAGCGCCAGTCTTCGGCGCTGGTGTCCATGATCGCCGAGTACCGTTTCGTCCGCCGCTCCCACGAGGCGTATCGTTCCGAAAGTCTGAAGACGGAAGCGTGGCGTAGATAAAGCCGGGTCGGAAGTGGTCGTCACGATCTCAACCTCGAGCGCCAACAGGCCCGGATCAAGAAAATGCAACTTTGATCGAAGTCTGATCGATCGCTGATCTAACTCTGAACGCCGCGTGAGTGCCGCTCCTGAGATTTCGGGTCGCAAGTCACCCTTTATCCACAGGAGCGACAAATGATCAACCGATTCACCATGCCAATGAAGGCACCGACAAGGCGCCTGGGCGCAACCACCCTCCTCGGCAGCATCGGCCTCGCCGTATTTCTGGTCGCATGTCAGGACCCCGAGCGAATAGTCTCACCGGCTGATGGCCCCACCCCGCCTGCAACGCCCCGGTTCACCGAAGGATCCGGATCACGGTCGACGCTCATTGGCCGTGCCACATTCGCCGAAGGATTCAAGGTCAAACGGAAGACGGGCGATTGGGAGGTGGATATCAAGGCCAAGGATCCGCTTGACGTGGCCGTGCAGAGCATCACGTTCCAGGCCGGCGCACAGAGTGGCTGGCATCGCCACCCGGGACCTGTGTTCATTCAGGTTAAGTCGGGGACGATGACGTTCTACGAATCCGACGATCCCGCCTGCGTAGGAATCGTTCGTACCGCAGGTCAGGGTTATCTGGATACGGGCGAGCACGCCCACATCGCTCGCAACGAGAGCGGAGCACCGGCGACAAACATCGTAACGTACTTCGCCCCGCCGGGCTCTACTCTCCGGATCGACGCGCCTGCCCCAGGGAACTGCTCGTTCTGAATGTCCGGTTCAGGGGGTAGTCAGGGGCGCGCCGTTTGATAGCGCCGCGCCTCCTGGCAACCCCGCGAACACGCAGCAGCGACTCTGATTCAACTCTGATTCAAACTCTAAACGTCCAAGGGCACCGCGCATCAGATCAAGCGTGAAGCTCTACCCGGAGGCACGTATGCGTGAAGGAATGAGGAAGATATCGACCAAGGAACGATTGAAGATCTTCAGGCTGAGCATCACGAGGTCGGGGTGGGCGCTTGCTCGTAAGAGCCGGCCGTCGATCCTGATGACAGTGTTGGGAGCAGCGGGAGTAACATCGTGCGAGGGAGTCACTGAGCCCCCGCCAGGTGTCAATACCATATCCCTTTCAGTCACCTCTCTGACACTCGCGCCTGGGACCAGCGAGCAGGTGGCTGTAACGATCAGCCCGCAGACTTCGGTGCGGCTGACACTCGCCGGCATGCCTGCGGGCGTCAGAGCCACGTTTTCTCCGGACTTCCTCCCGCAGGGAGAGACGCGAAGCACGCTTACCGTGGCCGCGGATTCTGCCGCACGTCCGAGCGAAGTGACGCTCACCCTCGGGGCGGTGGCAGGCGGACCGGCAAACTCAGGCGCGTCGATACAAGCGACCACGAATCTGCGTCTCCGTGTGACCGGATGCCCGGGGTACGCCATCCCCACCAATTGTCCACCGTTCCCGACGGGGGGCAGCAGCGTGATCCGGGGAACCGTAGTCGAGCGTTCTCTGGAGGGTATCCGTCCAGCGGCCGGCGCGTCCGTGTGGGCATGGGTTCAATACCCGAATGGAAACGGCTACAGCGCGGGACGAATTCAAACCGATTCCCTGGGCGTATACCAGTTCGGAGGCCTGCCAAGCGCACTGATCGTCATGCAGACAGCGGCCCCGGGCTTCGATCAGCCCTGCGCTTCGATAGTACAACTGGCTGGACCGAGCGCAACAGCCAACCTCGAGCTCGTCTCCCAGGCTAATCCCATAGCTGAAGCCGATCCTCCCCGGCCCTCTCTTGTTGGAACCGTCTACGAGATTACGGCGAGCGGACGACAGCCTGTACAGGGCGCACGTGTCTACTTCGAGACCCTGTTCGAGATAGTGGCTGCCACGACAACGACTGACCAGCTCGGGCGCTACAGCTTCTGCAGTCTTCCTTCCCTCGCCTCGTTCGTGACGCCCGTAAAATCCGGGTACGTCACCAGCTCAAGAGCAGTGTCAGTCTCAGGACGGGTCGAGATGGACCTCGAGATGAAACGCCAATGACCATTGAGTGTTCGCCGTGCGCCCGCTTCGTGGCGGCACGCCGGAACGAACCCACCGAACGCCACCCTTCAACAATTCGATTCGGAGAAGTCAGATGAAATCAACTATAGACAGACTCAGGCTGGGCATGACCATGCTGGCTAATGCCGGCGGTTCAATCGCGATTTGGCCTGCGCCGGGTTCCGTGGACATCATGTTAGACCTGCCGACCCGGAGAACGGGGAGGAGACCAATGCGCGTATCGCTATTGCATAGGATGGGCTCTGGTGCCGTTATCGCAACGTTTCTGCTCACCTCCTGTGGAACGGATTCGGTGACGACGCCTTCGACGGCAAGACTTACGCTGGTAAGCAGTCCAGAGCAGGTGACCTATGTGGACTCGGAAGTCGCTCTCGGGGTGATCGCGACCGTTAAGGGGGGAGCGCCGGTGGAAAACCTCCGGGTCGAGTGGCGCATTGCATCAGGTACGGGGGTCCTGGTGAGTCCCAGCGCCGGACCGGTAGTTACACGCACAAACTCGAACGGCCTCACGTCCGTGAACTTCCGACCGTCTGCTCCTGACTGGACCTCAATAACGGCGGCCATATCCGGCCATCCGGAGACTGAGATCACTTTTCGCATCCGTGCGATCGCATCATCGGAGCCGATCGCGCCGGTGCCGGAGGTCCTGATCGTCTTCGGCGCGGAGCACGATTGCTATGCCGTACCCGATCCGCGCGATCCCACGCTGTTCCCTTCAAATCCCCTGGTCGTTCGCGTGGGTGACAATGTCGGCTGGGTTTACCACCCCAGCATGCACCCCTTATGCACGGCTCGAATTGTGTCAACTCTAGTGCCTCCTGGTGGCAACCCGATCGACACCGGCGTTCTTTCACCTGGACACAAGCATCTCTGGGTTCCAAACGTGGAGGGAGATTACATAATCCAGGACGTGATTAACGGCGGGTCGGCGACGCTGAAGGTTGTCTCACGATGAACACGAACACTGCCCGGTGTGTCAGGCGACTCGCGGACGTAACAGCCGACCTCGAGGTGGTCGCGGCGGCCCGTCAGATCGTTGACGCCAATCCGGAAGCTCCCGCCCTGCCTGGAGTCGTCTACGAGATGACTCCGGGCGGCCATTGAGTGTTCGCCGTGCGCCGCTTCGTGGCGGCATGCCGGAACGAACCTACAGAACGCCACCCTTCAACAATTCGATTCGGATAAGTCAGATGAAATCAACTATAGACAGACTCAGGCTGGGCATGACCATGCTGGCCAATGCCTGCGGTGCCATCGCGATTGTGTCTCTATCGGGTTGCAGTAACGACGGCCTGACAGCGCCACAGCATGGGAAGATATCGGTTACGATCCAGACGTCAGGTGGCGATCCTGATCTTGACGGTTATGAGATTGTCGTCGGTTCCACGCGGCGATTGCCCGTCGCCCCGCTGAAGAGAGCCATCGTTCTCGATAGCGTCGCAGCGGGCACGTTCATGATAGCGTTGGAAAAGGTTGCCGATAACTGCACGGTTGCCGGCACGAACCCGCGCCCGATCACGATTACCTCGGGCGGAACTACAATGGTTGAATACTCCGTGGCATGTGAAGCTACGGGGATCGAAGTTATTGCCAGGACTTCGGGGTCTGATTTCCCATTCGGCTTTTATGTAACAGCAGGTGGCGGCCGGACAGATTTCATCAAACCGAACGCGTCTGTCATCGTCAGTAGTCTTCTCCCCGGCAGTCACACAGTGTCCCTGAACACCGTCGCCGACAACTGCAGTGCCGCCGACGGCAATTCTGCCAATATCAGCGTTTCGAATCGCGCCCTGACACGAGTCACGTTCGATATTCTCTGTTTGCGGACGGACAAGCACATCGCGTTTGTGCTCAGCATCCCAAGTACGCGTACACCAACACCCTGGATAATGGTGGCAGACTCGAGTGGGCGCAGTGAAGTGCCGCTCGCACGGGGACACGGCCCTGCGTGGTCGCCAGACGGAAAGCAGTTAGTATACTCGACCGTGGAATGCGACGACTACTACGGCTACTGCAACGGCGGCGGCCTCGTAGTCATCGATCCAGATACGCGCACCACGAGCGTGACGAGCAACGGCACCTTTGGCGCCGATCCGGCGTGGAGCCCCGATGGACGCTTCATTGCATACAGTCGGACCGAAACAACCCGTGCAACGACGCTCCACGTGGCCGGACTGGACGGTTCACCGTCCGTGGAGCTCGCCACACCGGAAATTCGCCTCGTAGGACGCCCAAGTTGGTCTCCCGACGGAAAACGCATCGTATTTGGCTGTCGGATGCAAACCGGCACCCAGAAGATCTGTTCGATCAACAGGGACGGTACCGGTTTCATACGTCTGACCACCGACGCGGCGGAGGATGGCGAACCGGCCTGGAGTCCTGACGGAAGCAGGATCGCCTTCGCCACCACCCGATTCACCGGTACCGCTGGGACCGATGTGGCGTTGATGACGACCAGTGGCACGGGCATCACAAGACTGACGAGTGGCTTTGACCCGGAGTGGTCGGCCGACGGCTCGAGGCTGCTATTCGCGCGAAACGACGGAGTCTACAGGATAGATTCCAACGGCCTGGGTCTCACGAAACTAACCAATGGAGTGCACAGTGCCCCGGCTTGGCGGCCGTAGCGCGGCGCTTGTCGTGCTGCTTGGAGTCAGCGGCTTAGCCCTCGGGTGCGATACGCTTGTTGATCCCGCGACTCCGTGCCTGACTCCCAAAGTCGGGCGGAGCAGCGTCAGGTCCAATACGAACAACGTGTTGAGTGCGATCGTATCGGCCGAGGTACACGGGGCCGATAGTGTCGCGGTGCGATTCGGTCGAACGACAGCACCGACTGACATTTATACACCAGCGGTTGGCTCGCTCAATGGTGAGGTAGCTATACCCCTTTTCGGTCTGTATCCCGGCGCGGATTACAGCCTGCAGGTAATGGCGTTCAGTACCTGCGGCCATTCCATCGGCGAAGTGCTCGCGTACACGACACACCAGTTGTCGATGGACCTGCCGGCATATACAGCCTCGGGCACCGATCCTTCGCCGGGTTACGTCGCGTTTGCCTCTCGCAGCTTCGGCATCGTAATCGACAATACGGGTCGGGTCGTCTGGTACCACCGTTTCCCCGACGGGCCGGGCCTGAATTTTCAGCCGCAACCGAACGGGCGATACGCGGCCCGTCCTTCTCCAGCAACACCGGGAGACCTCGCTCTCTGGACAGAGATCGATCCGCTTGGCGACGTAACGCGCACCCTCGGCTGCGCGCGCGGGCTGCAGCCTCGTTTTCACGACCTGTTGGCCCAGCCGGACGGTTCTTACTGGCTGCTCTGCGATCAGCCGAGGACGGTGAATTTGACAGCCGCAGGAGGTCCGGCTCAGCAACTGGTTCTTGGCACTGGCATCCAGCATCAAAGTGCGGCTGGTGAAGTTTTATTCGAGTGGACGCCGTTCGATCACTTCGAGGTGGATCTTCAGGCCCTTGAACCGGCCGATCGCACCGGCCCGATGATCAACTGGACGCATGGAAACGCGCTCGATCTCGACACTGACGGAAATCTGCTCGTCTCCTTCAGGAATCTCAGCGAAGTTACGAAGATCAACACACGCAACGGCGCAGTCATGTGGCGGATGGGCGGCTCGCGCAATCAATTCACTTTTGTGAACACCACCGCACCGGCATTCGCCCGGCAGCACAGCATTCGCGCGACCGGTGCGGGGCAATTTCTTTTGCTCGACAATCTTGGAAACACGCTCGGCAGCCGTGCCGAGCGTTACGAGTATGACGAGGCACGGCGGATCGTGCGGGCGAGCGGTTCGCATGCTTCATCCACTGGCGCAGTCGCGCAAACCGGCGGGAGTACCCAGAGTCTCCCCGGCGGACGCACGCTTGTGTCGTTCGGCAGTGGCGGTAGCGTCGAAGAGTATGATGCGGAGGGAAACGTGGTGTGGAGAATCGAGGGGAATCCGGGCTACGTGTTTCGCGCCCATCGCATTCGATCGCTATACCAGCCTGGCGTGGGTGATCCGCGCTAATGCGGCAAAGCGCCAGTCTGCATGGCGATCACGGCGTACTGCCGGGCGCTTCAACCGGGGGTGCTCCGAAGGAGCGCCATGTATAAAACGGCCGAGCATGCGGAACGCACACTCACATTCGAGGAGTATCTGCTGTGGTCGGAGCTGAGGAGCGGAAGGAGCTCGCGCTCGGCGCCGCGGATTCAGTGAAGCGGGTGAGGACGAGGAAGTTGGAGGAGAAGCTCGACTGGTCGTCGGGGAAGTCGCAGGGCGTTTACGACATCAAGGATTTCATCGAGTTCAAAACGACCTGGCATCCGATTGGCGTGTAGTTACCTACTCCTTCAGCGATTAGCGAATTCGGATGGGTGCTGCGTTTGCCGGATCCGCGCAGGATTTGTCGAATTGTCAAACTATACAGCCGTTCGCAGTGATCACGGCTAAACACGCGCTAGTTCTGCTTCTACTCTGCCCCCGACCCCGGCTTACATGAATTCTCAATGACCCAGACAGTTTTGTTGATCCAACTCGGTGTCGCGAGGAATCCGAACCTGAGCAACGTACATGGTCGCAGCGAGAAGCAATGGATCATCAGAGGCGTAGTGCGGAGCCGTCGCGGTAAACCCAGCGGGAGCGCGGCGGCTCTGAAGGCGATGCTGCATGTGGCTGAAACTTAGATGGCTCCCTGACGGGCGCGAATACTGAGTCGGCATTATGCTCCCTGCTCCAGCGCATCAACACTCGGATCGTTGGGAACCGGGATCGCTCAAATTGTCCATGAGTTACGTGTCGGCGGACAAGGTGCTTGTTACCGGACTTCGCGCGGCGATGGCCGATGACTGGGCCACCGACACCTGACCGCTCTATCCGCGAGTCGCGTCAAGCCTTTCCCGCAGTTCTCTGCCTGGCGTGAACGCGAACGCCCGTCCCCCAACTTTCAGCTCGAGAAGGGACTGGTCCACGAGTTTAATCAGATCCGTACGCGCAGTTTCATAGCTCACTCCATGCGACTTCTGGTGGGACGCGACCGTGTAACGCGCACGTGGATTCCTGAGAGCATGATTGATCAGCGCTAGCTGACGCGGGTTCAGCTCCTCATGGGCGAGTGCCACGTGCTTGACGAACTCTTCAGACTCGTGAATTTCCCTGGCCTTCCGGGCAAGGTACTCGTGCAGCTCAGCAATCGCCCGAATAAGCACCCGAAGCTGATAGAGGATGAAATAGGTGGCGTCGTTCTCATCCGTTTCGGTGTGCAAGTATGCCCGCGCGTACTGGCCGCGAGCTTTCTTCAGGATTCTGGATATCGAGACGTACTCGCAGAGCCAGTATCCCTGACGCGCCATCGACCAGTAGAACAATGCGCGCGCTGTTCGGCCATTCCCGTCAACGAACGGGTGATCGTATCCCACCCAGAGATGAAGGAGAATTGCGCGTACCGCGGGTGGCATGAATTCCCCTTTGCCCTCTCCGTTTGCGAACTCACACATCGTCCGCATCCGCTTCTCGAGCTCACCGGCGGGTGGTGGGGTATGCAGCAGCGTCCCCAACTCGTCCTCGACAACAATTTCTTCAGCCGCTCGGCGGTAGCGACCTGCGCCATCGGGTTCGTCGAGCGTGCCTTCGGTGAGAATCTTCTGGAGCTCGATGACTCTGGCAGGGGTCAGTGGCTCATTTACTGACCGCAGGATGTACCGCATCGCCTCATAGTTGTTCAAGATCATTCGCTCGCTTCGCGTCCTCGGCGCGCGGCCTTCCTGAATCATGGCCTTAGCGATTTTTCTGGTGGTGGACGCACCTTCGAGCTGACTGGAAGTAATCGCCTCTTCGACCAGGGACTTGAACAGGTATGTGTCGCGTGTCGCGGGATTCGTAACCTGCTCGCTTCCCTTGATGTTACCGGCAGCGTCCCGGTCTATCTGATGCAGCATCTCCAGTGCGATCCGCGGCAACGCATACCGGAAGTCTTCGCCACTGGCATCCTTCAGCGGCAGGGATGCATACAACGAACGGCGGGCCAGCTTGACGAAAAGCCATTGTTCTTCCGCGGAAAAATCCTTAAGCGGCGGCGCATGCCGGAATGTATCCAAATGACGGTACTTCCCCTCGGGCGCAGGCCCGAGCCCCGCATTGGCCAGTGCCTCGAACCGATCCCCAGAGATCAGTTCGGATAGCAGGTTGGCCAATGATGGTGGTGGTACGGGTAGCTTCATTCAGAAATCCCAAATGCAGGCCAATTACTAATAATTCCAAAATTAGTAGCGGCTCTTGGGAGCGTCAACCCTCTTTTACTAACTTAACAACTATTAGGATTTAAATTTGGAAGATCGTTCCATAACATGGTCAGTGCGAATGAGACCCCGGCTTGATACCGAGCTTGTCGCGGCCTGTCGCGCGGACGGGCATTTGACTGGCGGGACTTGGAGTTGAGCCTAACTTTGACCCCGCGCGCTCCCCTCCGCCCAGGATTCAGAGATCCGTGCTACGTGAACAGCTGCAGGCCTCGCTGGGAACAGCCTACGCAATAGACAGGGAGCTCGGCGGCGGTGGAATGTCCCGGGTTTTCCTCGCCACTGAAACCCGGCTCAATCGGAAAGTGGTCGTGAAGGTTCTGTCCCCCGACCTGGCTGCTGGCGTGAATGCAGATCGATTTCACCGCGAGATCGAGCTCGCCGCCCGACTGCAGCAGGCGAACATAGTTCCGCTCCTTTCGACAGGCGACACCAACGGCCTGCCGTACTTCACGATGCCGTATGTCGAAGGCGAGTCGCTGCGCGCGCTATTGGCACAACACCGCACGCTACCTCTCGCGGAATGCGTGAATATTCTTCGTGATGTCGCTCGCGCTCTGAGCTATGCACATGCGGCAGGCGTCGTGCATCGAGACATCAAGCCCGACAACGTTCTGCTTTCCCACGGCGCCGCGGTCGTGACCGACTTCGGAATCGCAAAAGCCCTGTCCGCATCGCGCGCAACGGGTGTCACTCCCGACCTCACGCAGACCGGCACATCGCTCGGCAGCCCCGCCTACATGGCTCCCGAGCAGATCGCTGCTGATCCAAACGTCGATCACCGCGTGGATCTCTACGCATTTGGTTGCCTCGCTTATGAGCTGCTCAGCGGGAAACCGCCTTTCGAAGCGCAGAACGCTCAACGGATGCTTGCCGCGCACCTCACTGAAAAGCCAAAACCAATCGACGCCGTTCGTCCGGACGTTCCGCGCGATCTCGCCGGCGTAATCATGCGCTGCCTGGCAAAGGATCCTGCCAACCGCCCGGCGAGCGCGAATGAAATCCTCGCGACTCTCGACTCGGCAGCGACTTCCGGAGCACACGGGACTCGCCCACTTCATTTCGGCCGATTCTCCACCAATCGGCGATGGATCGGCGTAGTCGTCGCGTCCACTTTTCTGATCGTAGCCGCTGGAGCGTCGCTGGGGAAATGGGGTTTCCGATCCGACGCATCGTCCGCGGATAAATCAGTCACGGTGATTCCGCTTGCGAACCTGAGCGGAGACAAGGCGAACGACTTCTTCGGTGAAGGTCTCGCCGAGGAGATTACAGGCGCGCTCGCGAAGGCGGGGCTTCGGGTTGTTGGGCGCAGCAGCGCATCAGCACTATCCGCCAAGGGCATGACTGCCGGAGAAATCGCGGACCAGCTCAACGTTGCGAACGTCCTGCAGGGCAGCGTGCAGAGATCAGGGGATCAACTGCGCATCTCGATAAGTCTCGTCTCGATGCCGGACGAGTCGGTGCTCTGGACGGAACGCTACGATCGAAACATCAAGGACATCTTCGCGGTACAGGACGAGATAGCGCGCGCAGTCGCGGGTGAATTGAAAGTGAAGCTTTCAGGAGCTCAGGCGAAGCTGGCCCGCGCAGATACGCAGGATCCGGAGGCCCACACGGCCTATTTACAGGGGCTCTACCTCTGGAATCGTCGCACAGCGTCCGGTCTCCGTAAAGCGACCGGTCTTTTTGCGGATGCCGTTCGTCGCGACCCGTCGTACGCGCAGGCATATGGCGGCATGGCGATGGCTTACGTCGTTCTTCCGGCCTACGACGATAACGCCGACACAGGCGACGCGCTCGATCGCGCGCGCGATGCTGCCAACCGCGCGCTGGCGCTCGACAGCGGCAATGTTCTCGCGCTCACCGCCCTGGGTTACACAGACGCCCTCCAGTATCGGAACGCGAGCTCGGAGCGACTGTTCAAGCGCGCGATCGCGGCCGACTCGACATTTGCAACAGCCCACTTCTGGTACGCGCTGCTCCTTCTGCAGCAGGAGCGTCACGGGGAAGCTCTATCACGGGTTCAACGCGCTCGCGCACTCGAGCCCGCATCGCTCGTGATCAACACGGCAGTGACGCAGGTGTTATACGACATGCGGCGTTATGACGAGGCGGTAAAATCCGGTCAAGCCGTCCTGCGGCTCGACTCCACATTTCAGCTCGGCATCATCGATTACGCAAAGGTTCTCATCGAACAGGGCAAGGCTGACGCGGCTGTCTCGATGATGCTTCCTACTCTCGATGTGCCGGCGGTCAGCCATCGCGAAAAGGTGGCAGTCACGGCCTACGCGCTCGCTCGCGCAGGGCGAACGGCAGAAGCGCGATCCCTTCTGGAGAGATCGGAATCGCAGGCTGGCGGGCAATCGTCGCAGCGCGGAATGGTGGCGGCCGCGTTCGATGCCATCGGTGAGCGGGAAAAGGCGATCGAGGTGCTGCGCGAGGCAGTCAATGATCACGACCTGTGGCTCGCACACTATCTCTCAGCAGCGCCTTACGACGGTTTGAGGAAGGATCCGCGTGTTGCGAGCCTTTTCTCGACAATCTCTCGTCGCTAGCATCGTGTCGCCCCGCTCGTCGCAGAACACCAGGCACCGACCCCGATAAAGCCCTACTCAGTCAGCCTTTCTCGTTAACGGTGTGCCGGCGTGGTTCGGTGGGCTGGATGGGGAGGTCATCGGAAAGCCGAAAGGGTGGGCGATGCAACAGCTCATGTCCACCGCGACTCACGAAAGACCCGCGCCTCGCGGGTGTCTTCGCAACCGTGTCGGCTCGCTAGTCCGGCCTCTCCACCCCGAAGTGGAACTGTGAGCGCGCCAGCAGATCCACGTAGACCCCCCGCCCGATTACCTTCGCACCCAGCTTCTCCTTGAAGCGAACCGCCGGCGTGTTGAAGATGATCGTCACGCTGTAGCATCGGCGCCTTCCCATTGCTGCGAGCTCCTCGTAGCAGCGATACCGCATCCACCGCGCGAGGTCGCGTCCCCGAAACGACTCGACCGTGTAGGCATCGAAGAGCGACGCTTCATCGTCACGCAACTCAAACAGCGGGTGTCGCTCGATCATGCATTGGCGGAGATTGCACCACGTGAAGGCGACGACGCTTCCACGGTGCCTCGCACCCAGGCACATTTGCCCGGAAGCGAGGCGCGCCTGAAGATCGGCTTCGGCCAGGTCGCGACCAGGCATCAGTGCCAGCTCCGCCATGTCGTCTT
>JBPCJP010000200.1:0-13364 GCA_051005175.1 Gemmatimonadaceae bacterium
TTTTCATACTCTAGAGACGACCCCTCCCGCCAAGAATCAGCGAGCTGGAGTAATCGACTCGAGCCGCGCAAGAATCTCGTCCCGCAACTCACGCGGCTCGAGCACCTCCGCATCCGGCCCGTACTGAAGAACGTGGCGCACTCCCCACTCAGCATCCGCCAGAGGATGCTCGATAGTCAGCGATCCATCGGAATCGGGAGTGACGCCCTCCCGCTCAGCTATCCACCGCGCGATCCTCGGCGAATAACGCACTGTGATTCCCGCCGACGGAAGTTCCGCCTTCAGTCCCTTGCCTTCCCGAAGCGTGGCACTGACTGAGAAATCGGAAGGGATCTCGTACCGGTCAGGAAGCGCGGCTGCCTCCTCGACACGGTCCATCCGGAAAACCCGCAGGCCCTCGCTCGACTCGCAGTAAGCAACAGCGTACCACATCCCGCTTGCCGGCACTATCCCGTACAACCGCACGACACGGGTGGTTGCCTCGTCCGCGCCGCCGCGGCGGTAAGTGATCCTCGCTTTGCGATGGTCCCGTAAAGCCCTCCTCAGCTCCGCGAGCCAGGCCAGGCCTTCGGTCGGCGCGATCTCAGCATGCCGCGCCGGGGCTTCATCGAATCCTTCGGGAATCCTCGCGATCACGTCTCGCAGGCGTTCCCGAGTTCGCTCTATCGCCGCTGTTTCATCCGGCGGACGCTCAGCGCGAAGCACGGCAAGGCCAAGTTCGAGTGCGCATAACTCCTGAACCGTGAGACCCATCGGCCGGAGGAAATGATCTGACGTCACCTCGACTGTGTCGGGTCCGATATAAACCTGCATTCCCTCCACGAACCCGCCCGGCGCCCCGTGCCTGTCCGCAAGCGTCTTGAGGTCGGCGAGCAGGACCTCGCGCGGGACCGCCGCGCGGGCGGCGACGTCGTCGATATCATGCTCGTGTCCGTCAGCGATCTCCGGGATCACGCGAAGGATCCGGCGCAGTTGTTTCGCGGCTGTCTCGCTCATGCCGACTCTCCGTAAACGGCGCGAGTCGCATCGACCTGATTCCTGAATTCAGTGACGAGTGAAGCAGGGGAAACCGGAACAGCCTCCCCTCCGAATGAAAGAAGCCACCGCGCGAATGAGTCGGCCCTGCGGAAAACGAACTTCCGCCTGTCAGGCGATCCCTCGACCGCGATGCCCAGCCGCGCAGCCGCCTTTGCCGCTCCGCTCTCGCCGGGGAAATCGACGAGCGCCTCATTCGATTCACCTTCCCCAAGTTCCCATGGGCGCCGGGTGTGTGCGTGTTCCCGGAGCCTGAAGGTGGCGGGGATCTCGTAGTCCGGGGTCTGCGACCGCATTGCGTTCACTGCAACGTTCGATATTCGCGTCACTCGGTAGTTCCGAAGTTCGCCTTTGTCGGTGTCGAGTCCCGCCACATACCAGTGGGAGCTGAGAAAGAAGAGGCCGTACGGATTCACGTTGCGCCTGGCCCTTTCGTCGGTCGACATCGAGTGATAATCGAAGCTCGCGCGCTTCTTCCTCCGGAGAGCATCGTCCAGCGATTCGAAGACGTCCTCCGGCGCAGTCCTCGGCGCAACCGGCAGATCATCGCGGGCAGGAGGCATCGGCAGGTCGAACGAAAGTTTCCGTATCGCTGATTCGGCTTCCTCCGCGAGCACCGGATCTCCCAGCATGCGGGCACGTTCTGCGGCTTCCGAAACAATGACGAGCTCATCAGGCTCGAATACGAGCGAGGCAAGCGCGCGATACCCGTACTTGTCAGGCTTTCGTGGTTTCGTGGCCGCCAACCCTCCGCGTGCTGCCAGCGAGAGGTAAGGCAGATAGAAGCTCTTCTTGTCTAGCCTGTATCCCGATGCATCGCCGTCGTCATCCTGGAACTCGACAGTATCGACGGAGATGCCGAAAGCCCTCAACTCGTCCTTGTCGCGCTCGAACATCCGCATGACGGCATCGTGTTTTCTCGAACGGTCCGCATAGGCAGGAACATCGCGCGCGACATCCTCGAACGTCGCCGGATAGTGCCGGCGCAGGAGCGCGGCGATGAGATCAGTCCAGCGTTGAAGCTTTGGCTCGCGCGGCATTTAGTATCCTTATCATACTATTGTTCACGTCGTCGGAGTAAACATCGCACGGGACACTGACGATTGGCGAGAATCCGGCCCCGATCACAAACCTTGTCCGCCGTCTGCTCGCGTGGAGAAGCCCTTGGCGGCACGCTGTCTGCACACTTGTTCACTTGGATTCATCACGGAGAAAGCATGACCAACGAAATCAACAGAAGCACCGGCCCCGAAAGTGACTCAACCCGGGAAATGGGCGGGAACACTGGACGGCAGCTTACAGGTGACTGGAATCGCGACCGCGACTGGTGGCGCGAGAGTTATGACACCAAGCCGTACGCGAGTGCAGACCGGCGCTTCGAGGATCACGAGCCCGGATATCGCTTCGGATACGAGTCGTCAAGCCGTTATCCCGGAAAGAGCTTCGACGATGTCGAACCCAACCTCCGCTCCGACTGGGACGGGTATGAGGGACGCGGCCAGTCGACATGGGAAAGCATGAAGGATTCGGTGCGCGACGCGTGGGACAACCTCACCGGCAAGCGCTGATCACCGCTTGAACAGCCTTCAGGAGACCGGAGAAACCCTCCGGTCTTCTGTTATCCGGGATACCGCGCGGGCGGTCCTGGATATGCAGGTGATACGCGGCATGAGCAGGACACCACATGCATTCGCCCTGAGTGTCGTTTTCCTCATCGCCTCCTCGGCGGGCTGCACTGGCGAGACAACCGCAGCCAACGCTTCAGATGCCCTCGCGCTCGACACCATGTTGACGCGCCAGGTCCAGCTCGCGAATCAGGAAGCAGATCTCGAGATCGCCGAGCCGGAGTATCTGCCGCCCGTTATCGATTCTGCCGCCGTTGCGCGGGCGCCGGATCCGGAGCCCGCGGCCCGCACGCAGCCCACTCCATCGCCACGAACGGCCGGACCTCCGCAGAGAGTTTCTGTTCCGCCCATATCCCCCGGATCTTCTCTCAGCGAATCACGCACGTCACCAGTCCCTCCGCAGCCGGCTCCGACGCGGAATGCAGAGCGCACTACAAACGCGCGAGTGGCGCGAATCGCGACAGTTCCGGCCGGGACGCAGCTCGTGCTCGAGGCCGGCCGCAGGGTGTGCGTGAACACGAGCCGGGTCGGCGACACGTTCAACGCCCGTGTAGCTCGAAGTATCCCGGGACCTCTTGGGACAGTCATTCCGCAGGGAGCTCGCGTAACAGCTGAAGTCACGGCACTCACCGGATCGATGGGCGAGGAGCGGCTGATGATCAGCCTCAGGTCCGCGACGGTCGGAGGCACGACGTATCAGCTCTCGTCGCGGGTGACCCACTTCGATCTCGACCGGAGACCGGGCGCGTACCGCTGCATACCCGCAAACGGCAGCATCACCGCCGAGCTGCTGCGGCCGCTTCGCGTTACGATGTAGGTGACCACGGGAAGCGATCGGCGACAGATTTGACTCGTCATTAATCCGCCAGCTCCCCTTTCCGACAGAAAACCTGACCGGTCTTCACGATCTCCTGGTCCGCTTCACTGCCAATGCGAACCTGACAAGCGTGCTGCGTGGCGCTGGCGCGACCTTCCTGATTCGCGTCATCGCCAGCGGCCTTGCATACGTCTCGCTGATAGCGCTCGTGCGATGGATGGGGGCATCCGAATACGGAGCGTTCACATATGCGCTCTCGTGGGCATCACTGCTCGCGCTCCCGGCAGCACTTGGCCTCCCCGTCGCGTCGGTAAGGTTCCTCCCGGAATACTCGGCGGCAGGTGAGTGGTCGAGAGTGCGCGGGCTCATCGGCCGGAGCATCACGCTGATCGTCCTCACGAGCGTCGCGATCGCGGTTATCGCGATCATGATCGTGATGCTCGCAGGAGATCGCATACCCGCGGCGTACCGACAGCCGCTCCTGATCGCCTTCGCAGGATTGCCCGTCATCACGCTTATCGCGCTGGGAGCGCAGATCGGGAGGGCTTTCGGGTGGGTGGTCGCGGCTTACTCGCCCGTGCAGATCTGGTATCCGCTCGCGCTGCTCGCCATCGCGGGCTCCCTCGTGCTCGGAGGCGCAACCGTCACTGCGCACTCCCTGATGATAGTGTCGGTCGGCGTGATGGCAACCTGCGTCGTCGCGCAGGCGATTCTTTATGCAAAACGCCTCAGGTCGCGGCTCAGGAACGTACCGCCTCATCATGAGCAGCGGGCCTGGCTGCGCGTGGCGACGCCGCTTCTTTTCATCGACGGCTTCAACGCCCTCATCAGCTACTCCGACATACTCATGGTCGGGATTTTCCTCGGCCCGTCCTCGGTTGCCTACTACTTCGCCGCGACGCGGATTGCGGCGCTCGTGACTTTCTTCTCCGCCTCCATCTCCTCGCTATCCGGGCCGAAAGTGGCGGAGCTCTATTCGCAGGGGCGGCAGAGTGAAGTGGAAGAACTTTTCAGGGGAATCGCTCCCTGGAACGCGCTCCCGGCGACGGCTATCGCGGTCATCCTCATTGCGGGCGGCCCAATGATCCTGCCGCTCTTCGGGGAAGGGTTCGAGGTCGGATGGCCGGCGCTGATCCTCCTGGCAGCGGCCAACCTTCTGCTGAGCCTGAACGGCCCGGCGGCGGTACTGCTCAACATGACTGGACACCAGGACATCACCGCGAAGGTCTATTCGGTTGCGGCTGTAGCGAACATTGCCCTCAACGCCTTGCTCATCCCGCGATTCGGCCTCACCGGAGCAGCACTCGCCACTGCCATCTCCACCGGCGCGATGAGCTCGATGCTCGTCCTCTTCTCTCATCGCACGCTCGGCATCCACACCGCCTATTACTTCAACTGGCGGCGAAGCTCCTGACCCAGCGCGCGGTACTGCCTGAACCGCTCGGGTGTGAACGTGAATACGTCGCGAAGGAACCTGCGCGTGCTCGCTGATGCGCCTGGCTGGTTTCCCCCGGTGAATTTGTTCGCGCGGTAACGGCGGTCAGTGAGACTGTGGATCCGGCTCACGATGAAACGGCCGGCAAGGGATGGGGTTACAGAGGCCATTCCGACGGCAGCGCCGCTGATGTCTCCGCGGCGCAGCTGAAGCGAAAACAGAGAAGCCAGCCTGATGGCGCTCGCCTGCTCGCGGGCGGTCGAGGCGGCGGTAATCCGGTCGGCGATGCCCGATGCACGCCCATCCGGGGCATGGTGCGCGAGAATCCGCAGGCACGCGAGGATCGACGTGGATAAGCCGGCGGCACGCGCTCGTTCAATGAGAACATTCCTCGACCAGCGGTCCTCGACGCCGATCCATGTGTCTATGTCCGCCAGATCCTTCACCGCCGTTCGCGGCGAGAGCCGGTCACGCACGAGGTGACTGACAGAAAGCAGGATCGAGTCTTCCGCGGAAACCACGCGTACCTCGCGGCGGGCCAGGGTCTCCGTGACCGACCGGTCGAGGATGTCGCCGTTGGAGAACCCGGCTCCCCGAACACCGAGACTCCAGTGGATATCGAGCCGCACGCCGTCGTCGTTTACGAAATCGAGAAAGTCGTGCGCGGGATAAACCCGCTCCTCGAGAAGGGAGAGCCATTCTTCGATACCCACCGAGATCGCAGGACGAAAGCCGGCCTCGCGCAACGCAGCGCCGGCTATCTGGAAGTCGTTCCGCTCGACGAGTATGTCCGCGTCACTGATCATCCTGGCGCCAGGACTTCGATATACGGACGCAATCATCCCGACACCCTTGAACGTGGCGGCGCGGACCCCGGCAGCGTCGAGCGCGTCCATCGCCACAGCAGCGCCGCGGCAGACCATTGCCGACTCCGCGGCAGCGGCCGCTCCCTTCGATGCGAGCGATGCGGCTGCTTCTGCCCCGACCTCAACTCCAATCCGCGTGACACGCGCGCGCAAGCGGGGGATGCTTCTCCAGAGCATGGCTCGCTGCACCGAATGTCTCCACAGCCCGCGCTCGCTCGTCTCGTCGGCAGCCATCAGCGCCGCCCGCTGGTTTCCGAGAAGCACCGAAGCCAGCAGCTCGGCCGGAGATCTCTCAGTCATGACGGGTAGACGTAAAGCTCGCTGACCCTGCCAGCCAGGACAGACGAAGGCGCCTCGAGAAGCTCGCCGTCGAGAGTGACCCACGCGTGTCCGCGGACGCGGTCGCTGGCGGCCATGCCGGGCTCGACACCGAAATGGATCCGCATTCTCTGCCCGCCGCCATCGAGAAAGCGGTAGAGTGTCATCGCCCTTACATAACAGGTGTTCCGATGGCGCAACAGCGGTGACGCAAGCAATGCCTGCCTCAGCCGCGCCACCCGCTCGATCCCGCTGGTTGCAGATCCGGACCGCTCCCTCTCGCGACGTATCCGGCCAAGCACTGCATCGAGCGGAAGCCGGTCGAGCCGGCGGGGCATCGTCAGAAGAAAAGCTCCGATGCGAAGAGCGAGCGTGATGTCGCCGGGCTCGCGCAGGGTGCGCGCGAATCCTGCCAGGATGCCGTCGCTGGCCCAGTGGCGCCCGGAGCCGCCTCCCGTCACGCTGGTGTCCACTCGCCCGTCCATCGCGATCGCTCCGAGGAGCTGAAGTAGGTTCGGCTGAAGCCGACCCGCTGGGCGAGACGCTTCACGAGCATTCCGCGCCGCGCGAGTACGACGTCGTCGCTTCCCGGAATGCATGCGAGAGCCGCAGGCGGAACGAGCGATATCCATTCCCGCAGCTCACGAAACGGCGACCAGGGAATCTCGCCCGACTTCTTGTAGTAGAACTGAGCGAGCCCACGCCCGTAATTGACCTGCTGCTTCCAGTATCCGCTCCATGTATCCCTGTTCTGGTGGAATACGACCGCTTCCCTGGCGAAGACCATCTCACCTTCCATTGCCTTGCTCAGCCGCCCGTGAAGGTCACACGCATCATATGCTGCGAAACGCTCGTCGAACCCTCCCACCAGGGCAAGCGCGGATCTCCTGTACATCACATTCCCGGAAGGCGCGAACGGATAACGCGGATGCGAAAGATGGCGCTCGGCATCGAGGCCAGCCGATATGTCGACGTACCGCGATGCCGGCGAATCTGCCGGTTGCCCAATGGTGAGGCCCGCGGCGCCAAGCACAGGCTTCTCGCGCACTTTCACCGCGGTGAGCAGGGCGCGCAGCCATCCTCGTGACGGGATGCAATCGGCATCGGTGAATGCCACCCATTCACTTCGCGCTGCTTTGATTCCCGCATTCCTCGCGGCCGGGGCACCACGGTTTTCCTGCCGCACGAGCGTTACTCCCGGTCGCGATACCGCATCGCGGCTCCGGTCTGTTGATCCGTCGTCGACGGCAATCACTTCGTATGACCCGCGGGGCAAGTTCTGTGTTTCCAGCGCGTCGACGCAAGCCGCAAGAGTCGACTCGCTGTTGTAGAACGGGACAACTACGCTGACGCTGGTCATCCGCCTTCCCCGCTCCACATCGGACGGCGCTCGCCGTGGCGATAGAAGCTGAAGAACCCGCCCCAGAACCACCATGTCCACATGCGGTGGTAACGGGCATGCTCGATCTGCCCCTCGTTCGCCATTCCGAGAATCCTGACGGCCCGGAGCCAGAGCGGCGCGAGCGAGCGGCCCGCAAGTGTCGGCACGAGCGCGAGGTATTGCCGGACTTTCCACGTCACGACCGATGGATAACGACGGTAGGTGTCCGCAGCACCCTCACCGTAGGTCCATGCCTGTTTCCTGAGCGCAGCATCGCTCGAGCGATTGCGATGAAACAGCACCGCCCCCTGCGCATACCTGATCGGCTCCGGATACCGCGCCAGCAGGCGCGTCGAGAAGTCGACATCCTCGGCCGTCATCATCTCCTCGTTCCACCCTCTGATTTCCAGCGCCGAATCGCGACGCACCGCCATGTTCATTGATGCCGCGAAAGGCATTACGGGCCGCGCAATGTTGAACTCCGCCTCGTACATCTGGGCTCTGCCGATGTATCTCTCAGCCGCCGTCGTGGGCGGATAACTCAAGGTCTTACCTGCCGCGATGTGCGCATCGGTCCCGGCGAGACACCTTGCCAGTTCCCACACCCAGCGTCGTGACGGGAGCGTGTCGGCATCGCAGTGAAGCACCAGCTCGTGGCGCGCGGCCCGGAGCCCCCTGTTCCGCGCAGCCGAGGGACCACGTCTGGACTCGGTAAGCAGGAGGACCTGGGGAAACCGCGATACTATCTCGGCTGTTCCGTCGGTCGACCCGTTGTCTACAACGATTATCTCCATGTCCTCGGGAACCGGGGACTGCGTGACGAGCGCCTGAAGCATGTCACCAATCGTCTCGGCGCCGTTGAACACGGGAACCACCACGCTCACCGAAGGAAGCGCGCCCGACGACGTCATGCCAGAGCTTCTTCGATCACCGCCAGATACCCTTGACTCGCGTAGACATCGTCGCCGAGGTCGACTCTCAGCCCGCTCAGCGCCTTGGCTGTCGCGGCTATGACTCCGAGAATCTGCCGCGCTTTCACCCGGTCCCCCGGCACGACTGTCTGGTGAAGAAGCGTCGACAGCACTTCACCTGCGGACATTGGCTCGATCCCGATCGGCTTGCCGCTTTCGTTTCGCGTGAGGCCGAGCAGATGGGTCGGCGTCGCTTCGGTCAGCGTGGCTCCGCTCCACACATCGTCGGGATGAACCTTTCGCTTTTCGGTCCATTCCGAGTACACAGGAAGCTGCTCGATATTGCCGACTTCGGGAAACCACGAACCGCTGCGCGGATGAAGGTTGAAGGTATGAACGAGTGCACGCAGCTCCGGTGTTCCGTCCTCGCGCAGCCTGAGCAGCAGCTTGTCGTCACCCAGTGTCTGCCAGCCTCGCCTGATCAGGGCGGCCGTGAGTGTCGTCTTCCCGCCGCCCGACCCGGCGCAAAGAAGAGCGCACGTGCCGGCACGCACGACTGTGCCCGCGTGTACCGGAATCCAGCCCGCGTTGCGCCAGGCTTCAGCGAGGACGAGGCTGGCGAGACTCTCGAGGTCCATGAGTGTCCAGAAATCGTCGGCATCCCGCGGAATTGTGGTAGTCCAGCAACCCGATTCCGGATTGCCTGTCGCGACAGCGCCGGAGCGGAATGTCGCAGAGAGAGCGCCGTCACCTTCCGTCGAGTTGTCGACGTTCATTCTCGCGCAGGAAAGGTACCGGCCCGGTCCGAGTTCCGATATTTCGCCCGCCTCATTGATGTCGAGCTGCAGGGGAGTGCGCGGATCCGGCCAGGGAACATTGTAGAGCCCGAGCGTGTCCGCGAGCTTTCCACGGATTCTGTCGCTCTCGCATGTGAGCTCCACGTCCACCGGACCGCACCCGAAGCGGACCGCGCTGCCGGTGATCACTCCGCCAGCGGCAGCGTCGGGTCGAATGCGCTCACCATCACGCGCTGGAGTGGCTCCCTGTGTTTCTCAACCGAGGGAGCAGCCCATGCCCCGTCGAACGCCACTTCACCCGCGGGAAACGGAGATTCGCCCGGCACGACTAGCCGCTCGGCGACAAGGCGGTCGACGAACTCATCGATTGCCGTAAGGTCACCGTTCCTTGCGCCCCACGTTGCGCTCCAGCTCCGCACGTCGTCGCGGGAAGCGCCGCCTTCGAACAGCTGCGTGATGGCCCACCCGGCGGGGTTGACCGAGTAGAAATACTTCGTCTGGAGGTCGAGCAGCACCGCTTCCCGCTCCAGTGCGGTGACTACGACGTCGTGACGTAGCGAGAATACCTGGCTCGATGATTTATTGCTCATGGAAACGTGGATTGTTGCGTATGGTTGACCATTAAAGCTAAGGGAATTCTCCTCTCCGGTGCCTGTTTCCCTCAAAGCCACTTCCTTCGACGTCGCCCGAGAATCCGTCATTCGGGGATTATGGCACATTGCGGAATCCTCTGGTATGGGGTTCCGTTGACCGCGGAATGCCGACCGACCACCACCTGACGAGCCGTACTATCCGCCTCGCGTCCTTGGCGCTGGTGGCGGGGTTCATCTGCCAGTCAGCGATCATGATCGCCCGTGAGACCCACCTTTACGCTGATGGCGTCCACTACCTGTACGCTCTCATGGCGCGGCCCCGGCCGATGGGATGGGATTTCAGCCGCCGTTTCGCGCACCTCGTGACGCAGATCCCTGTCGTGACTGGCCTCCACGCCGGCATCACCGACGTATCGGCACTCTCACGCCTGCTCGGCATCGGACTCTACCTGCCGCACACCGCCGGACTTATGGCCTGTCTCTGGATTGCGCGCGAAAGGATTTCGTTCATGATCTGGCCGCTCCTTTCCGCGGCTGCGGTCACTTCGAATGCCGACTTCTTCATTGTGAGCGAGAGTCACCAGCTGGTTGCCTTCTTCTGGCCGCTGGTTCTGCTGTTCACGCTCCGGCAGAAATGGACGAGACGCGATTACCTCCTCGCTTATCTGTTCGCCGTTCCCACCCTGCTGTCCTACGAATCGATGATCACCCTCGGACCGGTTCTGGCCGGGCTTGCGGCGTGGCGGGCGTGGCGCGCAGGCCGGGAGGCAGATGTTGTGGAACAGCATCGGTTCGTGGCGTTTGCGGTCTATTTCGTTGCGGGCATCGCGATAGCTCTCTGGTGGAGTATCAATCCCCGCAATCCCGCGAATTTCGAAGGTTTCGTCTCCGGACTGAGTTTCTACCGCGATGCAGACGGCAACTGGCATCTGCCGGCGGTGCTTTCTGTCGCGGGTATCCTGCTTGTTGCAGCGATGCTTTTCTTTCCGGGACTCGAGGTTCGTTTAAGGCGTGTCCTTCTGGCCGCCTTTGCGATCGCCTGCGCCGTCGTTGCGCTCTGGCCTTTTATCCGGCCCGACTCTGTCGTCCTGATGCTTCACCTGAGGGCGCGCACGTTGAACGCGCTTCTGCCTCCCGTCCTGGCGTTGCTGCTGATGTTGATGATCAGACGCCCACCCGATTCAACCCGGCTGCTACGGGCATTCGCCGTAGTGGGAATGCTCGCCGCAAGCCAGATCGTATGGCACTCAATCGCCGCCCGGCACTGGGCTCAATATCTCGAGTTGTTCAGGAGCGAAGTCGCCTCGAGCGAAGGCCTCCTTTCATACCACGACACTCAGCTCTCGCTTCGGATGGTGAATGGGAGTCCCGTCGCCGGGATGAACCTGACGTGGGTAATGCCGCAGATGAGCATCCTCCTTTCACCCGCGGGCCGGGTGAAATCAATCATCTACAACCCGGACCAGCAGGGCTGGACTCCGTTCGACCCGGCGAGACCAGAGCAGCTTGCGGATCTCTCGCGGTACGGCATCACTTACGAATATTTGTCCAGTCTGAGTCCGAGTCCGCAGTAGTCCGCAGTCCGAGTCCGCAGTACGTCCGCAGTCCGCAGTCAGTGAGGACGACCCCTCATGAACGCCTCCACAGCCGGCGGCCCCGACCCTTCGCCTTCGTCGTGCTTGAAATAGACGTAGGCATCAGTCCAGTTCTGTGACGCGACACATTTCGCCCACTCATTGAGCGCGAGTTCATCGTAGTCAAGCTTGTGAAGCCGCAGATACCCCCATGACGCAGTGCACACGACAGGACACGTAAGCTCGGCAGAATCGGAAACGCACATCGCAATATCGCGGTCGCGCAGCGCGCTGAAAGTGTCCTCGTCGAACCAGCTGTCGTGCCTGAACTCGAACGTATACCGCCGCCCCTCAGGCAGATAACTCAGAAAATTCTGAAGCCTCGGCAAATCCTTCTTCAGGTTTGGCGGAAGCTGGAAGAGAATCGGCCCGAGTTTGTCGCCGAGTGTCGCCGTGTTCTTGAGGAGGTACTCTACGAGCGATTCTGAATCCGGCTTGAGCCGCGTGTGGTGGGTGATCCGCTGGCTCGCCTTTATCGCGAACGTGAACTCCTCGGGCACCTGCGATGCCCACTCCTGGAGCACGTGCTCCTTTGGCAACCTGTAGAACGTGTTGTTTATCTCGATCGTCGGAAACTTCGTAGAATAGAAGCCGAGCATCGCGTCGGCTTTGATGTCCCCAGGGTAGAACGTTCCTTTCCATTCCTTGAAGGAATATCCGCTCGTCCCCGCGAGAAATCTGACGGTCACCTCTGCGTCTCGACTTTACGATGCCTTTTTCTTCCGGGACTCACGCTCAGGCTTTGCAGAGCCGGCCTGGCTCTGCGCCTCGCTTTTCCCGAGGCTGGCCTTGAGAGCCTCCATCAGGTCGAGGATCTTGTCGCCGCCTCCAGTCGCTGCCGGCTCGGACGTTATCGCCTGGCCCTGCACCTTCTCCTGAATTGCTTCCATCACCCGCTCGCGAACCGTGTCCGTGTACTTCGTCGGCTCGAACTCCTCAGTCGATGTCTGATCGATGAGAAGCATCGCGAGCTTGAGCTCCTTGTCCTGCACTTCGCCTTCGGGCACCGGCACTTCGGTCGTAGGGCGGAGCTCATCGGCGTAATGGAGCTGCTCCATCACTATCCGGTTGTTGTCGGGCCGGAGCAGAACGAGATGCTGCTGCCCCCGGGCCGCATACTGGCCAAGCGCTGCCTTTCCGCTCTCCTTCATCGCCGCAGCGAGCAACCGGTAGGCGCGGTCGCCACCCTTGTCAGGACCTAAATAGTAGCTTTTAGATACATATTCCCTGTTCACTTCAGCCAGGGGGACGAACTCTACAATATCGATGGTGCTCGTCGCCTTCTCCTCCAGCGCCTTGAGCTCCTCCGGGGTCAGCACGACGTACTGGTCCTTGGCGAACTCGTAGCCCTTCACCATGTCGTCGCGCGTCACGACCTCGTTATTGTCGCGGGGGCAGATGTACTGCTGCCTCAGTCGCCCGTTGCACTTCTTGTGGAGCAGGTTGAACGAGACGCTGGCCTTCGACTCGGCGGACGAGTAGACGTTGACAGGGACCGAAACGAGGCCGAAGGAGATGGTGGCCGTGGAAATTGATCGGGCGGGCATTGGCGGGTCGGGTTGGTTGACGGGTCCCGGGAATTGGGCCCGGACATTTACATAAAGACCGGGAGGGGGAGTTGGCAAGGAGTCAGGCACGCCTGAGTAGAGGGGCAGGCTCCGTTTATCCGGAACCTGCCCCTCAGTTACCAGGTGCGAGCTCAGTAACCCTCAGGTCACGGGCAGCCCGCCGGCTTGTTCGCACCCCGCGCCAGACACTCCGCCTCGGTGAAAGGAAACCGCGAGTGAACGTTGTGCGGGATTTATGTCGGCGATTCTGTTGACCCGGCCATCCTGAGTCAGGTTCGGGTTCGATCCACCCGTCGATCGCGTGACCGCGTTCTGGTTCGATGGAATCGCGACGTTGCTCATCACGACTCCGTCGATGATGTAAAGCGGCTCCGACGATGCATT